>JBOHUQ010000047.1:0-50222 GCA_050734495.1 Candidatus Dormibacteraceae bacterium | reverse complement strand
CTTATTACCTCGTGCGCACTCGCGCGCGAGGGTTTTTCATCAGCCTGCGAGAGGCGCAGGCGCGATCGCAACTGCTCGATGGTCTTGCCCGGCGCCGGTTTTTCGGCGGCGGGCGGAGCGGCGTCCGGTGGAGGCTTTGTTGCCCGCGCGCTCCTGACGTCTGAGACGCGCTCTTTGAGTCGGGTGACGGTCGCCTCGGCTGCGATTGGGGCGGCGGGAGCTCGCTTGAACGCGGCTCTCCAGACCGGTACGTCCTCAGCACGCATCGCAAGTCGACGGAGGGCGACGTCGATGGGGAACAGCAGCACGGCGAGTACAAGGAGGAGCTCATCCAGTGACTGTGCCGCCTGGACCGGCGGGACAGGAACCGTGTAAACCCGCGCCAAGTCGGTGATGAGCGTCCCGCCCCCGGCGTTGGCGATCTCGCGCAACGTGTTGAGGTCGGTGCCAAGGTCGCGGTACTCGGGTGAGTATGGGACGACCAGTCCGTATGTGGTCGCGTGTTTGGTCGCCCCCCCTGCCGATTGTGTGATGTGAAGCAGGTAGCTTCCGACCTGGTCCGTCGGCAGGTCACCTTCATATCGCCCTGGCCCGGTCGAAGACAAAGTCAATGCAACGCCCGAGAGGTCCGGCGCCACGGCGCTTACCTCGACTTTCGAGCCCGAGGAAGCGGGCGCTGTGACGAGCAGGTGAGTGTGGTCAGCCCGGGACTGCGTTTCCACTTGAAGCGCGGGGTCGCTCGACTGCGGAAGGCTGTAGCGAACGATGTCGCCGAGGAAACGGTTGGCGCTCGGCCAGCGTAGGAGGTCCGCGGTCCACTGGCCCTGCGCGTCGCTCGTCCATGCCATGACCCTGCCGAGGCCGTACTCCCAGGTCGCGAGCAGCGGGTCGCCCTGCGGACTGGTCAGCACGATGTCGGCGGCCGCCCGAGGTGTCGTGGCGACATACCCGGTCAGTGCAGGAAAGGTGTTCAGCGGGACGCCGGGCAGCGCCTCGATCAACGACGAGAGATGCGGGATGATCGAGCCCTCGACGATCCAGGGTTTCAAAGCCTCGTTGGTCTCCTTCAGAAAAATCTGCGGAACATCGTTCACTCCGTTGCTCTGGTAGAAACGCCCGTGTCCCCAGGTTGCGATCTCCTGCATCAGCACGGGATCGGTGCCGAACGTTCCCGCCGCAACCGTGGAGACCGTGATGCCCTTGTTGTGGATTGATGTTATGACCGGCTCGTAGTTGTCGCGTGCATCGCCGTCGCCCAGCAGGATGATGTGTTTGAGCGCCGCCTTGGCCTTGCTCAACTGCTGTGCCGCGGAGTTCAGGTCCGGCACGTACGAGATCGGGTCGCCCAGGCCCATCGCTTCGATGGCCGATTTGACCTTGGCCTTGTCCGTGAGGGTCGTGAGCGGGATCACGACGCTGCCTGTGCCGTTGGTCACCCCAACCATGTCACGCGCCGTCAGCCCATCGACCACGGCTTCCGCCGCGCCTCGAAGGACCTGGTCGCCGCCACCGCTCTCCGTCGACTCCAGGACCAGCATCACGGCTACGGGCGGCTTCTGCATGGTCTGGGGTAGGAGCATCTGGACGGGCAGCGCGGCCTCGAGAGCTGTGCCGGCGTAGCCGCCGGGTCCGTAGCTGTCCGAGCCTCCAAGCACGACCAGGCCGGCGCCCAGGTCGCGCGTCGCCGCCCGCAGAAGTGCCATGCCGGCGGTCCCCAGGCTCCCGGCGGGGATGTTGACGAGGACGACCGACTGATATGCGGCGAGGTCCGCGGCGGTCCGAGGCAGCTGGTCCGGCGTGATCGTGGTGGCCAGGATCCCGGTCGAAAGCAGAGCTGCCTCGAGGCTCGCGGCGTCGCCGGCCGCCTGTTCGACGAGCAGGACCCGAGGTGGCCCCACCACCTGGATCAGGGCTTCGCCGAGGTTGTTCTCCGAGTATGTGTCGCGGACCGGGTCGATTGCGATTCGCAGCGTGTGGAACCCGGTCTCAACAGGTTTGACCGTTTGGGAGATCGCCGTCTCGCCGTTGGCAAGCTGGACGGTGGCGCTGCTCAGCAGCGCCTTGTCGAGGTACCACCGTACGGTCGCGGGAGTTGCTGTGTTGCTCACGATGAGCGCCTGGACCGCGGCCTCTTGGCCCTGGTTCAGCGTGCCGGGAGCTTCGACCCGGTCGACGTAAGCCTCGCTGCCGACAGGCACGTTGAGCGCCACCGTGTCGACTCGCACGCCTTCCGCTCTCAGCAATCGTGCCTCGGCGACCGGGTCCCCGAGATTCGACCGTCCGTCGCTGACGACGACGACATGGCGCCGGCTGTCGGTCGGAAGGATCGAGCCGGCGAGCTGCATCGCCGATGCGAGGTCGGTGTAGTTCGGATTCGGCTGGCTCTGGAACTGGGCGAATTGCGGATTCGAGCTGACGTTCAGCTCGACCTGCGGGTCGCGTCCAAAGCTCAGCACCCCGGCCATGTCCCCGCTCGGCAGGCGCGACAGGATCTGCCGGACGGTGGCGGCCTCCACGTCCACCGCGGTCTGCGTGCTGGCGGAGAGGTCGGCGGCGACAACCACGGACTGGGCCGAGGGCGTGGTCTGAAACTCGAGGCCTGACAGGGCCGCGGTAAGGAGCAGCACGATCAGCACACGGACCCCCAGCGACAGCCTGGCGCGTCCCCTGGACAAGGGTGGCGCCCACCGCCACCATGTCAGGAAGACCGCGCCGAGGGCGAGCGCGCCCACACCCAGCAGGAGGGGCCGGGTGACGTCAAAGGCCACGGTGAAAAACCATCCATTCCGCGACCAGGAGGCCCAGCCCGACAAGGGCGATCCAGGGCCAGATCGGCTCCTGTCCCGGGTGGACCGCATGGCTCGTAGCTGAACCGCGATTCGGCGGCAGGGTAAGGCGGTCCACAGGCTTGAGCTGGGAGGTCGTGTCAGAAAGCAGGTTGACGGCGAACCATGACCGGTCCGTCTTTCCCGACACGACCTGCTCGACGGTGTAAACCCCGGTCAGGTCTGTGTCCCCGAACGTGGCAATCGAGCCGGGGGCCAGCGACCGGCGAGCTCCGTCGGGGCGCACCACGGTGACCGACATGGCGGCCGCCTCGGGGACGATGGTAACCGCCTCGTCCGGGTGGAAGCTGTGGCTGGGCACGCTGGGCGGAAGCATCCACTGGCTCAGGTTCTGGACGAGGATCGGGAAACCGACCCGCAGCGGAAAGTCCGATTCGTGAATGTCGAAGCCGAACAGAACCTGGCGGTAGGGTTCGTCGCGCACGACGACCAGGGGCGTCTGGACGCTGGTGATGAGCGCGCGCCCGAAAGTGGATGCAGTTAGGTCTTGGCTCCGCGCCACGTGCACGTCCTGGAGCGAGACGTTGGTGAGCAGAGGGTCACCTGCATCGCTGGCGCGCACGCGTCCGACGCCGACCGCCGGTCCACCAGCGAGCGAGGTGCCGGCCGGCGGGTCGACCATGACGAAAGGCCCGTCCGGCAGCGCCGGAGGAGAGAACCGATCGAAGACGGTCATGGCATATGCCGCGGCGCCCGCATATGCGGACGGCGCCACCACGTCGACCTGGAAATCTCCTCTCAACCGCAACGCCTGCTCGAGGAAAACGTTGCCGGGGGTGACCAGCTGGACACGGAACGTACGTGGCGCGCGGGCGATTGCCGTCACGCTGTCGTCGAGCGAGAAGATGTCGTTAGCGGTGATCCGCGCGCTCACTGTGGTCGCGTTCGCCGGCACCGGCAGCGTGAGGTCCTGAGACTGCCCGCCGCCCAGGCTGATCTGCCTTACGTCGATGAGCCCGACGTCAGAGCGCCAGTCGAGGCCGAAGGTCCTCGGCTGCTGACCGAAATTCTGCACGTGAAGATATGCGGCGGTCGACTGCCCGATCGTCCGGACGATCAATGACGTCAGGCCGACGTTTTCGCCCGAGGTGCCAATTGGGTGGTACTCGATTGGGAACGGAAGGCCGGCGGCGAACGAGGCGGCCAACGGCTCGACGATTCCATCGCTGTAGAGGTAGGCTCGCGCATCGTCGCCGGGGCGGACTATGCCCGACGCGAGCAGAAGTGCTGCGGAAATGTCGGCCGGTCCATTGGTCGGCGCCACGCCGTCCAGCGCGCGATGCAGACCGGCGCGATCCCCTGTCGAAGAAGCCACAATTCGCGGGTTCGCTTCGACGGCGACGATCGTCATCCGGTCGGAGGGCCCGAGCTGGTCGATGAGTGATCCGACCTCGCGCTTCGCCTCGCCGAAGCGTGACGGCTGGACATCGTGAGCTTGCATCGACGCCGAGGCGTCGAACAGGACGATGCTGTGGGGAGCCACGCTGACGCTTGCCGAAAGCGCAGGCTGCACGGCCGCGGCCACCAGCAATGCGGCGACGAGCAGCTGCAGCAGCAGGAGCCAGCTGAACCGCAGCCGCTGCCAGGGGACGTTTGCCTGCCGATCGCGAATCTCGTCGGGCCAGAGGTGCAGCGCGGATACGACTCGAGTCGGACGGCGAATGCGAAGGAAATAGAGAGCGACGATCGCCGGGATGGCGACCGCCAGCGCCGCAGCCGCCGGCGCGAGGAAAGTCATCGCATCAGGCCGACGCGTCGCAAGGTTCGGTGCGTCATGTCGTCAACCGGATCGTTGCTCGTCAGGCGCGCGTACCTCAGTCCCCGCTTGCGGGCGACCTCTTCGATGTCGCCGCTGCGGCGGGCCAGGGCGGAAAGGTAGGCGCCGTGCGTGGCCGGCGTCCCGGTGAACTCGCGCTCGAGCCCCGACTCCGCATCCTTCAAGCGGGCATCTCCGCTCCAGTCAGGCTCGATCTCCTGGGGTGCGAGGATTTGGAGGACCGCGCCTTCCTGGCGGGCCTGCTGGAGGGCGGTTATCGCGGGCGCGATCGGCGACTCGCCGAGACCGTCGGTGATCAGCACCGTCATACCCGGACGCTGGCGGCTGATCGGCCGCACGAGGTGGCCGTAATCAGTTGGTCCGCCTACAGGAAAGGACTGGATTCTGGCGAAAAGGTCCTGCGCCGCGTGGCGACCGCGGGATGGCGCGCCGCCGGAGGTCGGCCCGCTGGCGAAGACGGTGAGGCGCACGCGGTCGAGCGCCGCGAGGGCCACGTATGCGATGGCTCCGGCGAGGCGTTTGGCGGCAAACGCCTTGTTGGGCAGCCCCCAGTCCATAGATCCGCTGAGATCCAAGAACAGGTTCAGTGGCAGCTCTTCCTCGGCGACAAACAGACGCAGCATGAAGCGATCGAGGCGCGCATACGCGTTCCAGTCGATCAGCCGGTAGTCGTCGCCCGGCGTGTAGTTTCGAAAGTCGGCGAACTCCGGCGAGCGACCACGGTTGCGAGACCGGCGCTCGCCACCCATCCGCCCCTTGACCGAGCGCCGGACCACAAGCGCCAGCGCATCGAGGCGGCGCAGCAGCGGCGGCTCCAGGAGCGGGCTAGGCGCCATTTCTAGTCGCCGGCTTTTGCTCTGTCCGTCTTCTCCAGGATCTCGGCGATGATCTGGTCAGCGGTCACGTCATCGGTCTCAGCCTCGAAACGCAGGAATACGCGGTGACGCAACGCGGGCCGTGCGACCGCCGCAAGGTCGTCGAAGGCGACGTTGAACCGACCATCGAGCAGAGCGCGGACCTTGCCGGCCAGGACTAGCGTCTGCAGGCCGCGCGGGCTCGCCCCAAAACGGACGTAGCGGCGCACGCTGTCGAGCTCCGTGTGGTCCGGATGTGTCGCCATGATCAGTTTTCCCGCGTAGCGGAGAACGTGCTCGGCGATGGGGACCTCCCTAGCCACGTGGTGTGCGGCGATGATGGCCGCGGCGTCGGCCACTGGCTCGAGCTGAGGGGCGGTCCCCCCGGTCGTGCGACGTGCTATCTCGAGCAGGTCCTCTTCCGACGGGAAGGGAACGAGGATCTTGAAGAAGAAGCGGTCGAGCTGGGCTTCCGGGAGAGGGTATGTGCCTTCGAGCTCGATGGGGTTCTGGGTTGCCAGGACGAAGAAGGGCGCGGGCAGGGCACGAGTCGCGGTGCCCACGGTGACGGTCCTCTCCTGCATCGCCTCCAGCAGCGCGCTCTGGGTCTTCGGGGTGGCGCGGTTCACCTCGTCAGCGAGAACGATGTTGGCAAAAAGCGGCCCTGGCTGGTACCGGAACTCGCGGCGACCGGTGTCCTCGCTGATGACGTTGGTGCCCACGATGTCGGCGGGCATGAGGTCGGGCGTGAACTGGATTCGTGCGAAGCTGAGGCTGAGCGCCTGCCCGAGCGAGCGGACGAGAACGGTCTTGCCCAGGCCCGGGACACCCTCCAGCAGAAGGTGTCCACCTGCGATCAGGCCGATCACCGTGTCCCGCACAAGGTCTTTCTGGCCGACGATCAGACGCGCGAGCTCGCTTTCGAGCGAGGTCGCGAGCTCGGTGACCTTGGCGGGATCGATCCGCGGCTCCTCGGCGATCACCCTGCCGGCTCACTGAGGCTCGAGAAATACTGCCTGATGATGTCGCGCTCGCTGCCAGGGATGAGGGTCTGGTTCGACACGTCCAGGGCGGCTTGCTGATATGCCTGGATAACCTGGTTGTAAGGGGTCAGCGGAACGTCCTGCCCAGGTCCCAGGGGAGTCGGGTCGTTCTCGGTCTGGCCCGGAACCGGCTGCCCTGGTACGTAGACCCGCTCGGTGCTTGTCGCAGCCCTACCGCTGCCGCTGCCGGAACCGGAGGCGCCGACTCCGCCCGTGCCCCCGGACCCACTGCCGCCGCTGCCGCTCCCACTGCCCGAGCCGTTGCCTCCGTTGCCGCTGCTGCCGCTCCCACTGCCATTACCCTGCCCGCCGGTCTGCCCCGACCCGCTGCCCGCAGCAGGTGAGCCGGACGCCGCAGTGGACTGCCCGGCATCACGGTCGGCCTGGCTCGCCAGCTGCTGGCGGGCGGCTTCGAGCCCGTTGGTGGCGGAGGCGATCTCCTGGTCGTTGGTCAGCTGCGCCTGCAACGAGTCGAGCTGTCCGGCGAGGTCGTTGAGGGCGGAACTCGCCGCGCTGAGGTCGCCGGTCGTGAGCGAGCTCGACGCCTGTTGCAGCAAAGCTGCCATCGCCGGATCCTGAGCGTGCTGCGCTGCGGCGGCGAGCGCCTTCGCCAGCTGGGCGCGGTCCTGCGGGCTCAAGCTCGGCAGCTGCGACGCGAGGCTGCGCAGCGACCTCGCTCCATTGGCCGGGCTGGCGGCGATCGCCTGGGCGGCAGTGCGTCCGGCGTTGGTTCCGCTGAAACTGTTGGCGAGGTTCTGCGCGGTGGTCGCACGCGCGGGGGTCTGCGGGTCCGAGAGCTGAAGCAGCTGCTGCTCGGCGGGGGTGATGTTCTGCAGCGCGGACCTCGGATCGGGCGCGCTCGCGACCTTGGCCTGCAGCTGCTGAAGGATCTTCTGCACCTGCGGGTCGACCGGGGCCGGCTGAGTCGAGTTGGCCAGGTTTTTCTTCACGGCCGCGATCGCGGTCGCGGCGCGCGCCTGCGCTGCCTGGTCGGCGCGGCGCTGCGCCATCAGATGATCCATGGGGTTCGGCAAGAACACCAGCGCTATCGCAGCCGCCGCCAGGATCGCGATCCACGCCGCCTCACCGCGCCGGAAGCGCGCCGGGAAAGCTGCGGCGAGCCGGACCTTCGCCGCATGTCTGAGGGCGTCCCCGCGCAGGGCGGCATCCATGGGGCCGTCGGCCGCTCGTCGCTCCCAGGCGGTCGACAGGCGCTCTTGCAGGCCGAGCTCGAGGTCGGCGGTGCGCATGAGGTTCATGGCTCGTGGGCGGGAGACGAACCACGCTACGGTCGCCGCGCCGAACGCGAAAGGTATTCCAATCGCCGCGATCCGGACCACCTGGTCGATGGGCACGACGCGCGCTGCCAGAAATACGGCGACAAGCCAGGCCGCGGCGGCCACGGTGGCATGCTCGAGGTATTGGAAGGCGCTCGAGCGCGCCGCCGACCGGCTGAGCTCTCTGACCACGGCCTCCAGCGAGCTCATATCCCTACTCCGCGGCTCGCTGAAACACCGGTCTACGCCTCAGCCGGAACCGGTGGACGGGCGGTAAAACCAGAGCGCTGCATATCAGCGCAGCGAGGCATATCACAAGCTGCATAACGATGCTTGCCTGCCAATACTGCCAACCGGCGAAGAGGCCGGTGGGTATGGTCGTCCCGCTCGGCTGGCTCGACGCCAGGTTCAGGACGGCCGGGCCTCCACCTCCGGTCGAAAAGCAATTCGTCACGCCATTGGGACCGGTGGCGCAGGTCTGGCCGCCGTTGAAATTCGGGAAACGGACGCCGTAGTTAGAGATTGGTGCGTTGGTGGCAATCGTCAGCAGGGGAAGAACCGGGCTCAGCATGGTAATTGCTGGAGGAGCCGGAAGCGTGCCGGCGTTGGGATTGATGTCGACAGGGAAGAGCAACCCATAAACGAGCGTGCCCACCAGCAGCACGAACGCGGCGGCATATGCGGCCACGGTCGCGACCAGGGTGCGGCGAAAAATGGTGGAGAGCGCGATCCCGACCAGGCCGAGCGTGAGCGCGGTGACAGCTGTGACCAGGAACGCTTCAAGCATCTGATCCAGCTCGATGCCGCCGAACAGGAAGACAAGGCTGAAGATGGGGACCGACAGCGCGAGCAGCAGCACGATGAACGACATCGAGGCGAGCAGCTTTCCCCAGATGATGGAGAAGGGCGGAATCGGGGTTACGAACAGCAGGTCAATGGTCTGGCGCTCCCTCTCCCCGCTGATCGCTCCGGCCGTCAGGGCAGGCGTGATGAAGGCTATGAGAGCGACCTGGAACAAGGTCAGGAATCCGAACAGCTCCAGGCCCATCTGACCGTAGTTGTTCCCGTTGCCGAGCCCAAAGACGCCTCCGCTGATGGCAGAGAAGACGGCCCAACCGATGCCCCCGAGGAGGAGGATGTAGACCGTCATGGCAACGGGCGATCGCCACGTGCGCATCCGCGAGCGATACTCCTTGGCGACGATCGGGTTCCACAGAGCGCTGGCGACGGGGTTCATCCGACCTCCTCTGAGGTTGCTTTGAGGAATGCATCCTCGAGCCCGCCGTCTACCTCGCTGAATCCGCTGACCTTCACCCCGGCCTGGGTGAGCGCGAGAAGGATGTCGGAGGCTGTGGAGTCGTCGCCGGCATAATCAGCTTCGATCGCCCCATTGACGACACGAACTTCGTGCACCGCCGGAAGCGGCTTCAGAACCTCCGTCGCGATCTCGAGGTCACCGACCACCTTGATGTTCAGCCGCTTTCCGCTGGAAAGCCGCGCGATAACCTCGCGCACCGGCCCTGTGGCCCGCATTCGACCGCGGTCGATGATCCCGACCATCGTGCAGAGCTCCGTGAGCTCGGGAAGGATGTGGCTGGAGATGACGATCGTCTTGCCCATGTGCTGAAGCTCCTTGAGGATTTCGCGCATCTCCACCCGCGCCCGGGGGTCGAGCCCGGACGCGGGCTCGTCGAGCAAGAGGACCGCGGGGTCGTGCACGAGCGCGCGAGCGAGGCATGCGCGCTGCTTGAGTCCGCGCGACAGCGTGTCGACCAGCTGGTTCTTGCGGTCGGTCAGTCCGATCAGCGCCAAGAGGTCGTCGATGATCTTCTGGCGCCTCTGCTTCGGCTGCTTGTAGCAGGACGCATAGAAGTCCAGGTACTCCCCGACCGTGAGCTGGTCGTAGACACCGAAGAAGTCGGGCATGTAACCGATGCGGTCGCGCACGCTGTGGCGATCCCGGCTCACGTCGCGGCCGGCGATGAAAGCGCTGCCGGCGGTCGGCTCGAGCAGCGTGGCCAGGATCCGCAGCGTGGTGGTCTTCCCGGCGCCGTTGGGCCCGACGAAACCGAAGATCTCCCCTTCCGGCACCTCGAACGAGACGTGGTCGAGCGCGGTGCGTGCACCGTAGACCTTGGTGAGGTCTTGGACCGAGATCAACTTACGGTCCCTGCGAGCGATAGCCAGCCCGAGGAGAACGGCCCGGCCGACGCGAGCTTCAACCTGACTTCTCCCGTCAACGGGTTCACAGCGCCCTGAGGAACCGAGGTGTTCCCTATGTCCTTGTAAGCGAGGTCGACCCAGGCGCCTCGCGACCAATCCCACACCTGACCGTTGATCGTCCCAGGGCCGCCGGACGGGCCCGGAGGAATTCCCTTGCCGCCGAACTGGTTGGAGCTCGATATCGAAACCGAGTCGAGGTGTGTGCCGGGCGCCAGCTGCGGCGCCAGATCGTAGGTGACGCTTCCGCTCTGGAGGATCGTGACGCCGGGCGGTCCTCCCTGCGCCTGCATGTCGCCTTCCATGTCGACAAGCCGCGCGGCGACCACCCCGGCAGGCAGGGCACCCCGGCCGATCTGGCTCACTGGGACGGTCGTGACAACTCCGCTCTCTGCATACAAGCGTGGATGGCTGCCGTCGATTGTGATGACTTCAGACGACTGCCGGCTCCAGGCGACCACCATAGGCATTGCCGAAGCGGTGATGCCGCTGGAACCATTGATAGGGAGAGTGGACAGGATCGCGGTCTTGGCCTCGGCCTCACGCTCGCCGTCGCTCATGTTGGCCGATGGCATCCCCTGTCCATACAGGGTGTTCGGATAGATGGTCATAAACGCCGGCATGCCGTTGAACGGACTCGCGACAGTTGGTGCGAAGCTGAAATCCACCGTCGCGCCGGGCACCAGGCGGCCGAACTTCTGGAAAGAGTTGCCTGCGATCACGACGCCGTCGGTGTAAAGGGTCGCGGAGGGGTTCTTCACCGTCCCCACCAGCAGTCCGTTGAGCAGGTGTGCCTCGACCTCCATGGCCGGAGCGGTAGTGATTTCCTCAGTCGCAAAGCCGCGCATCGTGAAAGCGGTCATCCCGGGCAGCGTGATGGAGCCGGTCGTGGTATCGACCTGCACGCCGGGCTGGCTGGTGCCCGGAAAGGCGCCATTGAAGCTGTTGATCGGGCTGACCAGGGTAGGCGCGCCCGAGATGCTGACGTTGAAGTCGCCGCGAGTCGGGGTGAAGATCCCGGTATATACCTCCGCGTAGGCCCGGTGCCACCCAGGGATCGTATGGATGATGGAGACCTCGTTGGCCTGAGTCGATCGGCCTTTCGTCAGCACGCTCGCGCCATAAGCGCCACCGGAGGTGACGATGACGATCGCGGGCACGGTGAGCCAGGCCAGTGCTCTTCGATTGATCTTTCGCAGGACGAAATAGTTGATCGGGCCCACGAGCACGACATAGGCGACGATCAGTGCCCCGACCAGCCACCATGCCGGGAGATTGAGCGACGGCAGGCTGACCAGCGCCTGCGAGATCGTGCCGCCGTTGGCGCTGACCGAAGCGACGCCGGAGCCGCCGAAGCCGCCGAAGCCCCCGTTGTTCTGCGATGCTCCCAGCCCGATGACGCTGCGGACGAAGACCTGCCGGAGCAGGGCCGGCGTGCCGCTCCAACCCGTTATCAAACCCTGGTTCCAGTCAAAAGTGGCGAGCGACACATAGCCATGACCGACTGGTTTTTCTACGAGTAACGGCTTGTCGCCCTCACTCAGCCACGTGGTTGCGCCGGCGAGGGTGCCAGTGGCCACCTCGACCCCGATAAGGCCCCCGAGAGCTGTGGACTGGCCGAGGGCCAATGAGCCTGTCAGCTGCATCGGCAGGATGCTGCTGGGTAGGCTCGCGACGGTCTTGTGCCACGACCCACCCGTGCCGAGGAGGATCGAGCCTCCATTCATCGCGTAATCGACGAGCGCATTTCGCTGTGCGGTCGTGAGAGTGTCAGTGGAGAAGTCGTCGATCGCCACGAGGTCGAACGCCCTGAGCAGGAGGCCTGAGTCGGGCAGATCGGGGCCTGCGAGATGGATCACGCTCGGCCCGGGACCTCCCGGGTGGATGCCGGCCAGAGAATCGAGAGTCGACGGCTGATCCGACACCACGGCTGCGAGGAGGCCCGATGGGGCCGCGGCCACCGACGCCTGCTCGCTGTCGACCACCCGGCCGTTCTGCACAACCTGGATCGAGATCGCGCCAGGCTGCTCTTCGAGTACGTACGAGCGGAAATGTTTGGTCGACCCGGTTGCCAGGCTGATCGGAGTCTCGTACACCGCCGTGGGACCACCCGGCGGTCCGCCCTTTCCAGAGAAGTTGTTTGGTGCCTTGATCTCGAGGGTCCCGTCAAGCGGAGGACCGCTGTTCGTGATGCTGACTGTCACGGGCATCCATTGGCTGAGCTTTATGGTGTTGCCGTAACCCACCTGGACCGTGACGCTGAGCGGCTTTGTGCTCGCCTGGGCATCGAGGGCGCCTCCGGTGAGAACGGCCATGACAACTAGGAACGCGAGCACCATTCGAGACGCCAATCGCTCGCCGCTCTGTGCCATCTAGACCTCTAACGAGCGCGGACTGGAAAACGTAATTGGGGCTGATGCACAAGTATCCACTTATGCGTCGGAGGGTCGGGCAGCTTGACGGCCTGCAGGTGGCGTCACCTCATCCCCAGTCCATTTCGTCCGAGGCGCCCACCCACCCCCACAGTTCAAAACCAGTTTTAGGGGGCTCGGAACATAGGCGATTACCGGCTGCGGCGCAGCTGTGGGGACCGAGGCCCGGAAAGGCTATCCGGGACTCGCCTCGAGCAGGTGGGTCGCATCAGCCAGCGACCGCAGCACCACACGTTCGCCCTTCACGGCGAGAATTGTGACCGACGTGTACAGCGGCATCACGGGCAGCTTCCCCCAGCTCAGCCCGAGCACGTTCGCCACGTAGATCCCGATCGCGGCATTGTGTGTGATCGCGACCGCCCGGCCGTTTTCGGGCAGGCCGGCCACGATGTCGCGGATGGCGGTTCCGACTCGGTCGTACACGTCTTGCTCCGACTCCGGAAATGGGTACTCGTCGGGCGCATTGAGCCCGACCGCCCCGCCCTCGTCCCAGTGGGTGCGGGCCTCGCGCAGCCGCGAGTCGGTGTGCACGGTCAGGCCATGCGCCTTCGCGACCACCTCACCGGTCTCGACCGCGCGGCGCAGGTCCGACGCCCAGACGGTGTCGATCGCAACGTCGGACAGGCGCTGCCCGAGGCGGGCTGACTGTTCGCGCCCGAGCGGAGTCAGCGGCGGGTCGAGCACCCCTTCGCCGAGCCCTTCGATACCCGTGTAGGCATCTCCATGGCGCACCAGCCAGACCTCGCGGACGCCATCGACACCGACCAGGTGGCGCTCGTGCATCTCCTCGAGCATGCGGAGGAAAGCCGCGCTGCGGTCGGTGGTGCCCTCCCCCCTCAAGGCGCCGTCACCGCTCGCTCGATGGCCGTCCGCAGTGCCTCGACAGCGCCGACGCAGAGCGACAGCATGTCGGACTCGCGGGCGCCGGTCGAGAGCGCGAAGACGGTGTCACCGTCGAACGGTGTGTGAACAGGCCGAATCGACATCGCAAGCGCGTCGTGGGCGACCGTGGCCAGGCGGTTGCAGGCGGTCTTGTCAAGCCCGACGTCTGTCGCGACCACTGCCAGGGTGGTGCTGGCCCCAGCCACCAGGGCCTTGGGCGGGCCCTCCTTGAGCAGGCGCGCCCAGGAGTCGCCGGCTGCGCCGCCGACGATGCGGCCGGAGCGGTCGACAACGTCGCCAACTGCGTTGACGACGGCCAGCGCTCCGACGGTGGCTCCGCTCGGGATGGTGACACTGGCGGTCCCCAGGCCACCTGGTCTGGGTGGGCCGAAGAGCTTGCCGATCGTGGCCCCGGTTCCGGCCCCGTGTCGTCCGGACGTGCAGTCGACCCCACGCGCGGCGTCCTCGCAGGCCGCGTAACCCTGCTCGGGACCCGGGTGGGCCGTTGGCGAGCCGGCGCTGAGGTCGAAGAGCACCGCGGCCGGAACGATCGGAACCAGGGCCGGGCCGACGGCGACCCCGATCCGGCGCTCGGCCAGCCACCGCATCACGCCGTCGGCGGCGGCAAGGCCGAAGGCCGAGCCACCCGTCAGCAGCACGGCGTGGACGCGCTCCACCGTACATCCAGGCCTGAGCAGGTCGGTTTCCCGCGTGCCCGGCGCCGCACCCCGCACGTCGACGCCGGCAACTCCACCGCCCGGTGGGAGCAGCACGACGGTGCAGCCTGTCTGCGCCAGCGGGTCCGACCAGTGCCCGACCCTCACGCCGGTCACGTCGGTGATTGCCACGGTCGAACGTTACTCTCTAGGCATGCCCGCCACCATCGTCCGGGGCGAGCTGATCGCCTTCCTGCAGGACCTGGTTCGCGCAAGCTCTCAGTACCTGCCTGATGCCGGCCGCTCGGAGGCGCCGGCGGCGGAACTGATCGTCCGGCAGATGCGAAGCTGGGGCTGGGAGCCGGAGGTCTGGGAGGTCGAGCCCGGCCGGCCGAACGTGGTCGCGACCATTGACGGCGGGCGACCTGGCGGGACGCTGCTCCTCGAAGGCCACACCGACGTCGTGAGCGAGGGCGACTCCTCGAAGTGGGCGCATCCTCCCTACGGCGGAGAGATTGTCGAGGGGCGGCTCTACGGCCGCGGCTCCGCGGACATGAAGGGCGGTGTCGCCGCCATGCTGTTCGCGGCGCGCGCCCTCTACCTGGCGCGGCCCTTTCCGGGGCGCGTCGTCGTCGCCGCCCTGGTCGACGAGGAAGGCATGATGATCGGCGTCAAGGACTTCGTCGCGAGCGGCCGCGCTCGCGGCCTCGACGCCGCGATCATCTGCGAGCCCGAGGAGCGCGAGGTCTGCATTGCGCAGAAGGGAGCGATCCGCGTCCGGGTAACCTCATGGGGCCGGATGGCTCATGGCGCAATGCCGCAGCATGGATTGAATCCGATCCCCCCGCTCGTAGCGTTCGTGCAGCGAGCCGCGGAGCTACAGGAAGAGCTGCAGCACGCGAACGGTGAGCATCCGTACGTGGGCTGGGACTACATCACGCCGACGGTGGTCGTTGCCAACCGCCCGGAACAGCTCAACGTCATCCCCGACCGCGCCTTTGTCTGGCTCGACATCCGAACGACGCCAGCCACCGACCATGCCGAGCTGCTGGCGCGTCTGCGCTCGATCCTGGGGCAGAACCTCGAGCTCGACGTGATCGACGACCGCCCATCAACCGAGACGGCGAAAGACCACCCCCTCGTTCGCGCGGTCGTCGAGGCGCATAAGGCCGTGTACGGTGAGACGCCCGCGTTCGGTGGCGTCCCCGGCTCGACCGACGGCACGATCTTGTGGCGCGACGCTGGGATCCCGATCGTCACCTACGGGCCGGGCGGCAAGTGGATCGCGCACCAGGTCGACGAATACGTCGAGGTCGAAGAGGTAGTGCGGGCCGCCGAGGTCTACGTTGAGGCGGCGCGGCGATTCTTGAGCCTCGGAATCGAGTCGAGCAGCAAACGCGTGTAAGGGTGGCGCGGCGCGCGAAAAATCTCGCGCGTCGGTCCCTCCTCGACAATCGTGCCGCGGCTCATCACGAGCACGCGATTGCACATGTGGCGGACGACGGAAAGGTCGTGGGCGACCAGCACCAGCGTCAGGTTGAAGTCGACGCGGAGGTCCTCCAGCAGATTGAGGATCTGGGCGCGGACGCTGACGTCGAGCGCGGAGACGGGCTCGTCTCCGATCAGCACGCGAGGGTGCGACGCCAGGGCGCGTGCGATTGCGATCCGCTGGCGCTGCCCGCCCGAGAACTCGTGTGGGTAGCGGTGCGCCGAGTCACGCGGCAGCCCGACTGCATCGAGCAACTCCACCACGCGCTTGCGTCGATCGCCCGGCAGCCGCATCACCCGAACCGGCTCGAGGATGATGTCGGTGACCCTCATGCGCGGGTCGAGCGCGCTCACCGGGTCCTGGAACACGACCTGCACCTCGCGAGTCAGCCTTTCGCCGGTGTAGGTCACCCGGCCTTCGTCCGGTCGCTCGAGGCCGAGCAGAAGCTTCATCAGCGTCGTCTTGCCCGACCCGGACTCACCGACCACGCCAAGTGTCTCCCCCCTGCGCAGCGTGAAGGAGACATCGTTGACAGCGGTGATCTCGCGGCGGGGGCCGAAGAGGCGCGTCCGCGGCAGCCTGTAGCGGCGGCTGACGTGCTCGACTTGGAAGAGAACGCCGGCTTCGTTCATGGCTCGCCGCCGACAGGGTGCCAGCACGCAGCAAGGTGATCGCCGACTCTCACCAGCGGCGGCATCTCGACGCATTTCCCATCCGCGTTGGGACAGCGGTTGCGGAAGGGGCAGCCAGGCGGGAACTGGCCGAGGCCGGGCACTGAGCCCGGGATCGCCCCGAGGTGGCGACCGGCCAGCTCCTCGTCCAGCGGAGGGATGGCGTCGAGCAGCGCCCTCGTGTAAGGGTGTCGAGGATGGTCGAAGACCTGGTCCACGGTCCCGGTCTCGACGATCGTCCCACCGTACATGACCAACACGTGGTCACAGGTGCTCGCCACCACGGGCAAGTCATGGGTGATCAACAGCAGGGTCGCGCCCTGCTCGTTCACGAGCTCGTCGAGCACGCGCAGGACCTGAGCCTGCACAGTGACGTCGAGCGCGGTCGTCGGCTCGTCCGCGATCAGGATATCGGGCGAGCAGGCCATCGCCATCGCGATCATGGCCCTCTGCCGCTGGCCGCCGGACAGCTGGTGGGGATAGGCCCGCATGTTCTCCTCCGGATCCGGGATTTGGACGCGCTGGAGGTTTCGCGTGGCGGTCGCCAAGGCCTGTTGCCGGCCCATCTGGCGGTGCAGCATGAGCGGCTCCGCAACCTGATCGCCGATCCGCATGACCGGATTGAGCGCCGTCATCGGCTCCTGGAAGACCATGGCCAGCCGGTCTCCGCGGAGCTCGCAGAGCTCGTCTTCGGCCATCGACAGGAGGTCGCGGCCCTTATAGAGGACGCGACCGGTGGCACTGAGCCCGTCGGGCAGCAGACCCATCAGCGCCAGTGCGGTCAGCGTCTTACCTGAGCCGGACTCGCCGATCAGCCCGGTCCGAGAGCCCGCCTGGAGCACGAACGACACGCCGCGCACCGCTTCCACCTCCGCCACCCGCACGCGCAGGTCCTCGACCTCCAGCGAGTCTGCCACGACTCTCAGGCCTGCGCCGGGCGGCGCACGACCAGCTTGGGGTCGAGCAGGTCCCGTAGCCCATCCCCGAGCAGGTTGAAACCGAGCACGCTGAGCGCGATCGCCAGGCCGGGCCAGATCGCGAGCAGAGGAGACTGGTTGAGATAGTCCTGGCTGTCGCTGAGCATCCGGCCCCAGGACGCGGTCGGCGGCGGCGTGCCGATGCCGAGGTAGCTGAGAGCCGCCTCGGCCAGGATCGCGACCGCGAAGGCGATTGTGGCCTGCACGATCAGGACGTTGGCGACGTTCGGCAGCAGATGGCGGAGCAGGATCGACCAGCCGCGGCTGCCGAACGTGCGCGCCGCGGTCACGTAGTCCATCTCCATCACTTGCAGGCCGGCGCCGCGGACGACGCGTGCGAACACGGGAACGAATGCGATCCCGATCGCGGCCATGGCGGTGACCGTGCTGGGCCGGAACACGGCCGCGAAGAGCAGGGCGAGCAGGATCGCGGGAAAGGCGAGGAGGACGTCGGAGGCGCGCATCAAGACCTCTTCGAGCGGGCCCCGGTAAAGGGCCGCGAGCGCCCCCACCGGTACGCCGACCGCAATCGCGATCAGGATCGTGACGATCCCCACCAGCAACGTGTTCCGCGCTCCGGCCATGATCCGGGACAGCTCGTCGCGGCCGAACTGGTCGGTGCCCAGCAGGTAGGCGGAGCTCGGTCCCTGGAAGCGGCTGGGAACGATGACGTGGTCCGGGTCGTGCGGCGTCCAGACCAGGCTCAGCAGGGCGACCAGCACGACCAGGCCGACCAGGACCGCCCCCGCGATCAGGGGCAATGGCAACCGCCTCATCGCCGGCTCCGAATACGCGGGTCGAGCGCCCGGTAGGAGAGGTCGACCAGGAAGTTGACGACCAGGACCACCGCGGTCAGCAGCATGACCAGGTCCTCCACCACGATCAGGTCGCGATTGCCGACCGACTGGAAGAGAAGGCGCCCAAGCCCGGGGAGCACAAACACGTTCTCGATCACGATTGCACCAACCAGCAGGGAGGTGATCTGGATGCCCAGGACGGTCACGACCGGGATCGCGGCGTTCCGGAAACCGTGCCGCTGCAGCGCCTGCCAGCGCGTCAGGCCCTTGGCGCGGGCGGTGCGGATGAAGTCCTCGCGCTGGACCTCGATGATCGCCGACCGGATGAATCGGGTCAGCACGGCCGCCTGGACCAGCCCGAGCGCGACCGCGGGCAGCAGCAGGCTTCGCGCAGCGGCCACCGGGTCCTCGCTCCAGTCGATGAAACCGCCCGCCGGAAAGAGCCGCAGCTTCACCGCGAAGATGGTGGCCAGCAGCAGGCCGGCCCAGAATGCCGGAATCGCGATGCCGCCGAGGCTCAGCGCGGAGATGATCGCTCCGCTCAAACGGCGGTAGCGAACGCCCGCGACCACGCCCACCGGCACCGACACCACGAGCGCGATCACCGCCGCGAGGAGCGCAAGCGGGCCGCTGACAGACAGCTTCTGAACGAGCAGCGGTCCGATCTCCGTGTGCGAGAGGACCGAGACGCCCAGATCGCCGCGGAGCATGCCCCACAGCCACTGCACGTAGCGCAGCCACAAGGGCTGGTCGAGGCCAAGCTGGTGGCGAAGGATGGCCACGTTTTCCGGGGTCGCGTTGGTTCCGAGCATCACGGTCGCCACGTCACCGGGTAGCAGGTTGACCACGAAGAACACCAGGACCGAGGCTGCGACCAGGCTGGCTACCAGGGCGGCCAGCCTGGTCGTGATGGCGACTACCAAATCAACTGAAGTACGCGTCTCCGAGGAAAAGCGACGGCGAGATGCCTTGCACCTGATAACTCTGGAAGTTGTGCTTGAGTACGGCCAGCTGGTTGGGCGAAAAGACCCAGGCGTTGACCGCGTCGTCGGCAAGTGTCTTCAGGATCTGCGCGTAGATGTTCTTGCGCGTGCTCTCGTTGGGCTCGGCGTCCGCCTGCTTGAGCTGGCTCGCGACAGTCGGATTGTCGTAGTTCCAGTAGTACTTGGGATTCCCGTAGTTGCCGATGTCGCGCTCTTCGACGTGGTTGATGATCGTCAGGTCGTAGTCCTGCGGAGGCAGGAACACGGTGTTCAGCCAGCGCGCGAACTCCATCGGGATGATGTTCAGCGTGACGCCAATCGCCTTCAGCTGGCTGTTGAGGATGTCCGAGCCGCGGACCGCATATGGGAAGGCGCTGATCTGCGCCAGCCGCAGCGTCAGGCCTGAGGCGACCCCGGCAGCCGAGAGCAGCTGCTTGGCCTTGTTGGTGTCGAAGGGGTTGACGCTTGTCTCGTCCACGTAGTAGGGCTCACCGCCGTTGGGCACCGCGTGCGACCCGATCGGGACGCCGTACCCGAACTGAATGCCCTCGATCCACGCCTTGCGGTCGATCGCGGCGTAGATAGCCTGGCGCACGCGCTTGTCGGCGAGCGGTCCGCTCTTGTTGTTGATCGAGACCATGACCTTTCCGGTCGGCGCGGCCTTGATGACGTTGAAGTTCTGGTTCGAGGCAAACGACTGCAGCTGCTCCGGCCCGCCCACCTGCCCGATGGCGTCGATGTCCCCCGCGGTAAGCGCGTTGTTCATTGCGTTGGCGTCGCTGATGAAGCGAAACTCGACGTCTTTGAGCTTCGCCTTCGTCCCCCAGTAGGCGTCGTTGCGGGTGAGCTGCAGTGACGAGCCCCGGTTCCAGGCGCCGAACTTGAAAGGACCGGTGCCGACCGGGTTGGTCTTGTTGGAGGCGACCGAGCTCTGGGAGACGATGCAAGCCGAGCCGGCGCCCATGTGGAAGAGCCAGTTGTCGCTGTAGCTGCTCAGGGTCACTTTTACCGTGTGGTCATCGGACGCGGTGACCGACTGCACGGGCCGCCAGTAGTCGGCGTGCGGGTTGGCCGGCTTTGCTGTCGTGTCCTTGGCTCGCGTCCACGAATCGACGACGTCCTGTGCCGAGAAGGCGGAGCCGTCGTGCCACTTGACTCCCTGCGCGAGGTGGAAGGTGACGGTGGTGCCGTCAGAGGACACGTCCCAGGACTTCGCCAGGTTGCCGATGATCTTCCCGGTGCCGTCGAGCCGGATCAGGCCCTCGTACACGTTGTTCAGGAGGCACGTCGCGATCGACGCAGTGGCGTCGGCCGTCGGGTCCATCGAAGTCGGCTCCTGGATGATCCCGACGATCGCCTTGCTCTTGGTCGAGACCGGCTGATTCGTAGACGAGCCGGTTCCGCAGGCGGCGATCAGCGATGAGGCGACCGGAAGGCTCAGGCCCAGGATGCCGAGACGGCGCAGCGCCTCCCGCCGGGTGATCTTGCCTGCCAGGAGCTGGTTGAGCTGGCGAACGACGTCCCTGTCCCACTGCAGTTCTCGGTCGTCCATTTTTCTTCCTCCCGCCACTCTGGACTGAGAAGCAGATCCTACAACGGCGGCGTGAAGCGGCCGTCCTGGGCCAGCCACCCGGCGTCCACGACCAGGTAGGAACCGGTTACGTAGCTGCCGGCGTCGGAGCAAAGGAAGATCACGGCTCCCACCATCTCGGACGGCTTGGCCCACCGGCCTAAGGCGTTCTTGGCCGCGTAGGCCGCGTACCACTCAGGGTTATTCTTGATCTGCGCGGTCAGCGGCGTTTCGACCACACCGGGGGCGACCGCGTTCACCCGGACGCCGCTCGGGCCGAGCTCGGACGCCAGGGTCCGCGCCAGCTGCAGCGCACCCGCCTTGGTCGCCGCGTAGATCGACTGGCCGGGCTCGACGACCTGGGCGCGGATCGAGGAGAAGACCACGATGCTTCCGCCGCGTCCGGAGTCTGCCATCGCCTGGCCGAAGTCTCGCATCAGCCGGAAGGTGCCGACCAGGTTCAGCTCGAAAACGCGGCGGACGTCATCGTCGGTCAGGGCGGAGGCGCGCTTGCGGACGTTGATCGCTGGCGTTATCACCAGCGCGTCGGGCGCGCCGACGTGCTTGAGCGCCGTCGCGCAGGAAGCTGCCTCGCGCATGTCGAGCGCAAGCGCTTTCGCCTCGCCACCTTCGCCACCGATCGCTTCGGCGGTTCGCCGCGCCGCTTCGACGTCGAGGTCGGCGCAGATGGTGCGCGCGCCGAACGCGGCGAGGCCTTGCGCGCAAGCCTCACCAATACCGCTGCCGGCGCCGACCACGAGCGCGGTGCGGCCCGTCAGATCGAAGAGTTTCAGGTACTCCCGCATTCGCATGAGGTTAGCGCCCGCGAGCCGGGACGCGCGACGTCTTGGCGGTCATTGGCTGTCATCGACGCCACCCTTGGACGCTGGCGGACGACGGTGGCCTTGTGCGGACGTCGGCGGACCCGAGCAGACGGTTCTGAAAACGCGAGTCAGGTGTCGTCCGTCAACAACGTCTCGTGGCGTCGGCCCCAGGATGGCTCAGCAGCCAAGGGCGTAATTGATGGCCGTACACACGCGGTCCATGACCACGTCACCGACTGCTCCAATCCGCGTTGTAAGTGACGCCTGCGTCACTGTATGAAGACCGTCGCAGTTGATTACGGATGGGCGGTCCAGCCCAGCTTGCGCATGATCGAGCTCGACTTCCGCACCGATGCCACGGATTGAAGTCGTCACCTCAGCAACGGTAACAAGGGCTCGAACCTCCAACACTTCGGTTCGCGTCAGCACCAGCACCGGCCGCCGTTTGCGTCCGAGCTCGGCGAGCCACAGTTCGCCTCGCGTCACCGCTCGCCCCACGCTTCAGCTTCGCGCCAGAACACGTCAGTACGTTCTGGATGCTTGCGGTATGCCTCTCGATCCGATCGCGCAAGTGCCGCACGGACGGCGGCCGCAACTCCATCACGGGCAGCTGCCGAGACATTGACGCCTAACTCTCGCGCTCGCTCAGCAAGTCCTTCGTCAAGACTAAAGGTTGTGCGCACAGACGCCATATGTTCATGCTAGCAGAATCTGATAGCCGCAAATGAGGATCGAAGGCACTTGCAGCCGTCGAGCCAGAGCAGGTTTGCGTACCCATCTTGGTCGCTGGGCTCGATGGTCACGAGGTTTCGGGGATGCGCACCCAGGAGCGCCAGCATCTTCGCCGTGCAGCCCAGTCAGCATCGGCGGCGAGATCAGATCCCCAGGTAGGCTCGGCGGATTCGCGGATCATCTTTCAATTCGCTCGCCCTTCCACTCAGTGCCACGCAGCCGCTTTCCAGCACGTAGGCGCGATCTGCCACATCAAGTGCAACGAGCACGTCTTGCTCGACCAGCAACAGGGCGGTGCCGGCGCGGTTGATTTGCTGGATTACCTCCATCAACCGGTCGATGACAATGGGAGCCAGTCCGAGCGAGAGCTCATCGATCATCAAGAGCTTGGGCGCGGTCATCAGACCCCGTGCGATCGCGACCATCTGCTGCTCTCCCCCGGAGAGCGTATTCGCCTCGCGGCCCAGCTTGTTCTTCAACGTGGGGAACAGATCGAGCACCCGAGCGAAGTCGTCGCGAACCGCGGGATCGCGTCGGATATACGCACCAAGGAGCAGATTCTTCTCGACCGAGATCGTGCCGAAGAGCCGTCGACCCTGCGGGACGTGGGCCAGACCGTGCCTGACGATTGCCTCTGGCCGGGCATTAGTGATCTCGCGCCCCGCCAGCGTCACCGTTCCGGCAGTCGCCCTGACCAGGCCACTTACCGTAGCGAGCAGGGTTGACTTGCCAGCTCCATTTGCGCCCACCAGGGCGACCAGTTCGGCCTTTCCGATATCGAGATCAATTCCAAACAGCACAGGACCCGCGCCGTAGCCGGCGGTGAGGCCACGGACCTGCAGCAGGGACTCAGCCCTGGATCCGCTTTGCATATCGCTCACCGAGGTATGCCTGAATGACGCGTTTGTCGCGCAGCACGACCTGAGGCTCGCCATCGGCCAGAACACGGCCGAAGTCCAGAACGATCGCCCGCTGACAGATGCCGACGATCACACGCATTACATGCTCGATCAGAACCACGGTCACACCCGTGGCGTGGACGGCGCGGACCATGTCCAGCGCCTGGTCGATCTCCACATTGTTGAGTCCAGCCATGACCTCGTCGAGGAGGAGGAGCCTTGGACGGGTGGCCACGGCCCGCGCAACCTCGAGCCGTTTGCGGTCCGGGATCGTGAGCGCGGTCACCCTCAGATGACCTTTGGGGCCAAGGCCGACCAGCGCGAGCACCTCGTCGGCGCGCTTGAAAGCCTCCTTCGTGCCGAGCCTTGCCTCGTCGCTACCAAACAACGCGCCAACCGCTGCATTCTCGCGAACTGTCATCGATCCAAACGGCTTTACGACCTGAAACGTCCGACCCACCCCAAGCTTCGCTACCCGGTGAGGTGCCAGCCTCAAGATCGAACGTCCCTGCCACAGAATGTCGCCGCTGTCGACTCGGTAGACGCCACTGATGCAGTTGAGCAGCGTGGTCTTGCCTGCGCCATTCGGTCCAATGATCCCGAGGATTTCGCCTTCGCCCACCGCGAAGCTGACGCCGTCGAGGGCAGCCACGCCGCCGAAGCGTTTGGTGACATTGTCGAGCCTGAGCGGTGCGGAAGCAGCCGCTGTCAAATCGAGGTTTCACGCAGGGATCGACGGAGATCCGCGAGTGTGAAGCGACTGCGGCCGCCAAAGAAGTCGATGACCCCGCGCGGCGCGAACATCACGACCAGCACAAGCAGGACGCCAAGGATGATCTGTGCCACCACGGGAAGGGCATCGGGGGGGACGAATGGGAGATCCAGCGTTATCGGCAGGCTGCCGCTCAAGAACTGTATGAGCAGCTGCAGTAGCACGGCGCCTGCCGCAGGACCGAACACGGTTCCGGTGCCGCCCGCCAGCGCCATCAAGATCATCTGGACGTTGTACGCGATGGGAAACGAATTCTCCTGGTCGATGAAGACGTTCCATTGCGAGAAGATCCCGCCGGCAAATCCCGTGAGAGCGGCCGCGACCACGAAAGCGGAAACCTTGTACGCGGTCGTATTGACGCCCGTGACCGCCGCGGCCTCTTCGTTCTCGCGGATGGCGATGAGCCCATAGCCGAAGCGGCTGCGAAGTATCCACCAGGTCACTGCGATTGAGAGCGCCGCCGCGCCCAACATGAGGTAGTAGAAGTAGAGGTCGCGATTCTCGATCGATAGGATGGGGAGAAACAGACCGCTGGCGCCGCCAAACAGCGGCCCGCCGCGATAGTCGATGTTTTGAACCAGTTCTCCCACTGCCACCCCGACACCCAGGCTCGCCACTGCAAAGTAGTGGCCCCGGAGGCGCAGCAGCGGGAGGCCGACGAGTGCGGCAAACAACGCAGCGACCATCGGCGCAATGGGAAGGGCGAGCAGAAATGGCCACTTGGCCTTGACGATCAGCATGCCCGTCGTGTAGGCGCCGATGCCAAAGAAGGCCACGTTGCCAAAGGCGGCGTAGCCGGTCAGGCCGCCGATGATGTTCCAGGCGGACGCCATCACGACGAACATGGCTGTCATGGTCGCGAGACGGAACCAGAGCCGATCCGAGAGGAGGGGAAGGCCGAACGATCCGGCCACGTTGAGGGATGTGAGCGGAGCCAGCACCGCATAGGCGGCGAGCGCGGCTCCAAGGAGTACGAAGATCCGCCGCCACCTGCGCGCGGCGTCGGTTTGCGGGGTCATCGTAGCCGGCCCAGCAGACCCTGCGGGCGGATCACCAGCACGAGCACCATAAGGCCGAAGGCGATGGCATTGGCAAACACGGATCCTGAACCGGGTATGGACTGGCCGAACGCCTCGACCAAACCAAAGGCAAGGCCACCGACGACGGTTGCGCTGACCCGGCCCAGGCCGCCCAGGATGACAATCACGAACGACTGGAGCATGTACGGCTCACCCGCCGTCGGGGTGATCGCCTGAATCAACGTGACGAGTCCCCCGGCGACGCCGGCGCAGGCGGCGCCGAACCCGAAGGTCAGCGCGTACAGGTGCCTGAGGTCTATACCCACCAGCTGCGCGGCGTCACGATCGGCCGCAACAGCCTGGATTGCAGCGCCAGTTCGGGTTCGATTGAGAACAAAGGCGAGGATTCCCGCCAGCAGCAGGGCAGCGGCGAGCGAGGCCAGAGGCGTATACGGGATCACGACGCTGGCAATCTCGAGCCCCGCGCCTGAATAGGAGGGCGTCACCGAGCGAAAGTCGGACTTGAACATATAAAGGAGAAGGTTCATCACGATCAGGTTCACCCCGAACGTGAGCAGGAAGGTGAAGAGGAACGGTGCCCGGATGATCCGGTTGATCACCCCCCGCTGGAGCGCATAGCCGAGCGCGAACATGACGACGGCATCAAGTGGAAGTGAGAGGAATGGATCCACACCGAAGCTTCTGAACAGGTACCACGTGAGATAGGCGCCGGCCATGACGGCTGCGCCATGAGCCAGATTGACGATATTCAACACACCCCAGACCAGGCCGAAGCCGAGGCCAACGGCGACATAGACGCCGCCGGCCAAAACTCCGAGGATGACCAACTGGACGAAATCGGCCAAATCAGCCGGGCTCGAACAGCCAACTCATGATGCGGTGCGCCCCGGCTTCATCGGCCCGCCAAATCTTTATGTCAGCGCTGGTCCCAGTTCGGCGTCGGGTACTTCGGTTGTGCGTCCGCGACCTCGGGTGGAAAGACGGTATGGTGCGCACCATCCTGGATCTGCTCCACCACCATGGGCTTGTAGATGTTGATGCCCCGACTGTCGAACTTGATTCGTCCGAAGAAGGTCACGACATCCAGCGCCGCGAGCGCATCCCGCACTTTCTTGGAGTCGAGCGATTTGGCGTTCTCGATGGCCCGCTGAAGAGCCAGGCACGCCGCGGTAGACTCAGCCACGTGGTAGTCGGGGTCGCCGAGGCCCGGATACTTGGCCTTGTACGCCGCCACGTAGTCGGATACGGACAGATAGAACTCGGGCGTGTATTTGACCTGAGGCGTCCATTGGGATCCTCCATAGACATAGTTCGCGTCTTTGCCTAGGGAGCTGATGAAATCGGGCGTCGACGGCCCGACCGAGTAGGCGAAGATCTTAGCGTTCAGCTGCTGTTCCTTAGCAGCCTTGTTGATGGCGATCGCTTCCTGGAGATGGCCCGAGTTGAGCACCATGTCCGGATGAACTGCTTTGGCCGCCTGGACCTCGGCAACGAGGTTGGTAGCACCATTTTTGTATTTCTTGTAGAGCACGACGTTGATGCCCTTGGTCGGTGCATATGTGTTGATTGCGTCAGCCACTTCGAGGCTGAAGTTGTCGTCGGCGCTCAGCATCGCGAGGGTGGTTGGTTTGGGGTTGAGTGTCGCCGCCATGTCGATGACGCCCTCGAGATATTTGTTGGCCGGGCTGAGGACCCCGAACGTGTACTTGTAGCCCTGGTTGAAAATCGACTGGGCGGCGCCGTTAGCTTCCACCATCGGGATCTGGTTCTGCTCCGCTATGGCAGCGTCGGTCGCGGTCGCACCGCTCCCGTATGGCCCCAACAGGAACTGGGCATGATCTGTAGTGATCAGCTTCTGCATCAAGACTGCCGACTGGTTGGAGTCGCTCGTGTCGTCGTAGTACTTGATGGTGACGGGATGCTTGACACCGTTGACGTTGATCCCGCCTTGATGGTTGATCCAATCCAGCCACAGGTTGTAGCCCTGCTGGGTGAGCGCCGACTCCTTGCTAAGGGAGCCGGTCAACCCCAACGGGGCCCCCAAGACAATCGTCGAAGCGGCGCCCCCGGAACCGCCGCCGCCACAGGCTGAAGCTAAAAGCAATGCCGCCGCCAACGCGCCGAATTTGCCATTCATCATGCGTAGAGCCTATCGCGCCAAGACTTGCTTCGCTGAGGAAGGATCGAACGCTCCGGGCAAGCCCGGGATCGCGTAAAAGAGAGTGGCGGGAATGGAAAGTGGCGGGGATGGATGGGAATCGAACCCACCCAGGACGCCTCAACAGCGCCCCGCAGACGGTTTTGAAGACCGCGGGAGGCACCAGCCCCCGTACATCCCCAGCGCACCTACATTAACGACGCGCGCGAGGCGAGGAAGCTAGGCGGAAGGGGCCTGGATCAGCGCCTCGAGCTTGGCCAGCAGGTCGCCCTTCATGTTCGGGCGGTATCCCACCGTGCGCTCCGCGGGCTTGCCACCCTTGAAGATGATCACCGTGGGGATTGACATGATCCCGAGGGACATCGGCGTCGCCGGGTTCTCGTCGATGTCCATCTTCATGACCCTGACCTTGTCGCCGAGCTCGCCGTGGATCTGCTCCACGATCGGTGCGATCATGCGGCACGGACCGCACCAGGTCGCCCAGAAGTCGACCAGCACAGGGACGTCCGACTTCAAAACCAGGTTCTCGAACTCGCCGTCGGTGACCGCTTGGATGTTTGACATCTAAGAACTCTTCTCCGTCTTGGTATCCGATTTTGACTCTTTCTTGGTTTCCGGCTTCGGCTCGGACTTGGCTTCAGGCTTGCTGTCGCCGCTCCCGTCGGAGCTGGTCGCCGAGCCGTTGCTCGAGCCCGCCGAGCCCTTGTCGGCGCCTTTGTAATCTGTCGTATAGAACCCGCTGCCCTTGAAGCTGATTCCAACCGGGTACAGCAACTTGGAGAGCTTGCCCTGGCATTTCGGGCAGGCCGTCAGTGGCTCCTCGGAGATTCTCTGGACGATCTCGAACTGGTGGCCGCAATTGCCACACCGGTAACCGTAAGTTGGCATTTCTCTTTTTGGGTTCCTAACTATAAGTGGAGGTCTTGGTTGAGCTCGAAAAGGACCATCCCCGACGGTGGTTTCGGATGGAAGTAGGTGCTCTTCTGAGGTAGAGTCTTCCCTTCCTGGGCCAGCTTCAAAACCAGCCTGAGGTCCGGCGCGTCGAGGAAGAAGGCGGCCGAGCCAACTCCGCCGTCCACCAGGCGGACCGCTTCGGCCGGGTCGCGCGTGTACAGCAGGAACTCCTCGGGGTTCCTTTTGCCGAGGATGTTGTCGATCACCTGCGTGTGCAACTCCACGAGGGCCAACTCTCCTTCCAACGGCAAGACCTGGAAACGATGGTCGCGATACGTCCCGACTGCTACGCGCCCTCGCAGAGCCTCGAGCGTCTCCTGGAGCGTGGCCCTGTCCTCCCCGCCGGTGATGGCCACGCCTGCTTTGAGCACCCGGTGCGTCGGGAGCACCTGCAGGCCCGGGTCGTCGAGATCGGTCAGGAGCGCCAGCGTGAACCGGGAAGCTACGTCGGGTGCGCCACCCACCTCCTCGGCGTACGCGAGCGATGTCTCGTAGCGGTGATGGCCATCCGCGATCAGGACAGGCAGCGGCTCGAGAGCGGCATGGACGGCGGAATGAAGAGCGCGGTCGGAGATCACCCAGAGCCGGTGCTCGGTCCCTTCGGGACCGGTAAAAACCACCGCCGGGTTGCGCGCGCCGACGACCTCGACGATCTGCGGCAGGCCGCTGCCGCGCCCCTCGTAAACGAACCAGAGGGGCTCGAGGCTTGCTTTGGTTGCGCGCAAAAGGGCGAGCCGGTCTGCTTTGGGTCCGCGGTGGGTCAGCTCGTGAGGCAGCACGACGCGGTCCCCGTAGGGCTGCAGGCGCAGGGCTGCGATCAGGTCGCGCCGGCGCCGGCCGTCGAACCGAACCTCGTGCACGTACATCGACGGTGGGTCGGGGGCGACGATGCCTCCCGCGAGCCAGTCCTGGAGGGTGTTGGCAGCCCGCTCGTAGTCCCGGCCGGGACGGGTCAGCCGGACGACGTTGTATGGAGAAAGCGCCTCATATCGGGCCAACTCCGGCTCGGGTATGACGTCGTACGGCGGAGCCACCAGCTTGCTGAGGTCGCCCGCCCGGGACAGGTGGTAGCGGATGCCCGGTAGGGCCCGGACGTCAGCGATCGGAATCTCCGGGGCCGCCCAATTCGACGTACCGCAGGTCCGCCATGCCGTCCACCTGGCGCAGCCTGTCCAGAACGGCCGGCGCCACGCGGTCGTCCACCGCAAGAATCATCATCGCGCTGCCGCGCGGTGAGTCACGCCCGACCTGCATGCTCGCGATGTTCACGTCGTGCTCACCCAGGATGGTGCCAAAACGCCCGACGACCCCCGGCCGGTCCTCGTGGCGGCTGACCAGGAAGCGGCCTTCCGGCACCAGGTCGACGCGAAAGGAGTCGATGCGCACCGCGCGGAGCTCGCCGTTCATGACGGTGCCCGCCAGCTCGTGGCCGCCCATACGAACGGTGACCAGGCTCGCGTAGCTCCCGTGCGCCGGGCTGCGGCGCTCCACCAGCTTCACCCCGCGGCCCGAGGCAATGAGGCGCGCGTTGACCGGGTTGATGCGGTCCTCGGTGAACGGCTGCAGGACACCTTTGATGGCGGAGGCGACGAGAAGGTTGACGTCGTGCTCGGCCAGCTCACCCTCGAAGTCCAGCTCGATCGAGCTGACGCGACCGCCGAACAGCTGGCCGTGCAGAGCTGCCAGTCGCTCGGTCAGATCGGCGAACGGTCTCAGGTAGGCGAGCTCTTCCGGGGGCAGCGCCGGCGCGTTGACCGCGAAACGCGGCAGGTCACCGGCCAGGACGGCAGCCACTTCCTCGGCGACGTCAAACGCGACCGAGACCTGCGCTTCCGACGTCGAAGCTCCGATGTGAGGCGTGGCGACGAAATTGGGCAGCGACAGCAGTGGATGGTCACCCCCAGGCGGCTCGTTCACGAACACGTCAAACGCCGCTGCCGCAAGCCTCCCCGCTTTGAGCGCTTCATAAAGGGCCGCTTCGTCGACGATGCCGCCACGCGCCGTGTTGATGAGGCGCGCGCCAGGTTTCATGAGAGCCAGCTCGGGCGCGCCGAGCAGGTTGCGATTGGCGTCGACCAGGGGAACATGCACGGTGACGAAGTCGGCGCGGTCGAGGAGGTCGTTGAGGCTCACCAGCTCGACGTTGAACAGCTCGGCTCGCTCGACCGACACGACCGGGTCGTAGGCGACCACCTCCATCTCCAGCCCGTGCGCGCGCTTGGCCACCTCTGATCCGACGTTTCCAAGACCGATGACCCCGAGCGTCTTGCCGCGGATCTCGGTGCCGGTGAATTTCGAGCGCGTCCACTCCCCACGTTTGACCGACGCGTCGGCCTGCGGGATCCAGCGCGCCAGGGAGACGAGCAGCGCGATCGTGTGCTCGGCGGCCGCGATGATGTTGCCGCGCGGGGCATTCACCACGAGGATGCCTTTGCGCGTCGCGGCCGGCACGTCGATGTTGTCCACCCCAACGCCGGCGCGTCCCACGACGCGGAGCTTTCGCCCGGCTTCGAGGATCGGCGCCGTGACTCGGGTCTCGCTGCGCACGACCAATGCGTCGAACTCCGGTATGCGCTGGATCAGCTCGGCCTCGCCCAGCTTGCTGACCACGGTCACGTCTCCCGCCCGCCGCAGCCTCTCCAGGCCATCCTCGGCCAGCGGGTCGGCGACCAGGATCCGGGGCACGCTAGTGGGTCGCGGCGGCGACGCCCTGCAGTGACGCGGTTGCCGCTGCCACCCCGCGCCCGTTCGCCGGCGCGATGTCCAGCTCTTCGAGCGCCTGTTCCATGGCCCAGAGCACCTGGACCACATCGCCCTCGGCGACTGCCCCGAGGTGGCCGACGCGGATCATCTTGCCGGTCATCTTGCCCTGGCCGCCGGCGATGACGACTCCATACTTCGTGTCGAGCAACTTCCGGAACGCCGCCACGTCGAGACCCGCGGGCGGCACCGCTGAAGTTACGGTGTTCGAGCGATACGCCTCTCGCGCAAAAAGCTGAAAGCCCAGCGCCTGCAGGCCGGACTGTGTGGCACGCGCCAGGCGGGCGTGGCGCTCGTAGACGGCCTCCAGGCCTTCCTCTTCCAGCATGCGCAGGCCCTCCTGCAGGGCGAACACCACGCCGACCGCCGGCGTGAACGGCGTCATGCCCTTCTCGGCCCAGGTCTTGGCCTCTTTCCAATCGAAGTAGAAACGCGGTGAATGAGCCTTGGCCTGCTGGGCCCACGCACGCTCACTGACGCTGACGAGCGCGATTCCCGGCGGCGCCATCCATCCTTTTTGCGAGCCGCTGACCGCGACGTCGATGCCCCACTCTTCGGTTTCGATGGCGATCGAGCTGATGGAGCTCACTCCGTCGACGACCACGATCTTTCCCGCGTCGCGGGCAACGCGCGCGAGCCCTCGCAGCGGGTTGGTCAGCCCGGTGGAGGTTTCGTTGTGGGTGAGCAGGACAACTTTCGCTTTCGGGTGCTGCTCGAGCACGCGAGCCAGGTCGTCAGGTTCGACGGGCTGGCCCCATTCGGACTCGAGGCGCGCCACGTCCGCGCCATACGCGGCCGCGAGGGCGGCGAACCGCTCGCCGAAGTTGCCGCACACTGCCACGACCACCTCGTCGCCGGGCGAGACGAGGTTCGCCACCGCGGACTCCAGGCCTCCGGTCCCTGACGAAGTGAGCAGCAGAAGATCGTGGGATGTCTTGAAGACGCGCTTCGCGCCCGCTGTTATCTCCGCAAGAATCGCCGCGAACTCCGCGCCGCGGTGATCGATCATCGGCCGGTTCATGCTGCGCACGACGCGCTCGGGCAACGGAGTCGGACCGGGAATCCGGAGCTGGGTCTGGAAGGTCATGAGGCGCGCTCCATCACGGGGTTGCGGCGGCACCGTAGATTCTAAGGGGCGATCGAATTTCGATCGCCCCTTAGCGCGGCTAATGGGACTCGGTTGTATACGGGAGCAGCGCGATCGCCCGCGCGCGCTCGAGCGCTGTCGTGAGCGGACGCTGGTGCCGGGCGCACGTCCCTGTCACTCGCCGCGGCAGGATCTTGCCGCGGTCGCTGATGAACCGCCGCAGCCGGGAGATCTCCTTGTAGTCGATGTAGTGGATCTTTTCGACGCAGAAGCTGCACACCTTGCGGTGCTGACGCTTCGGCCCTCTTCCGCCGCCGCCGCCGCTTGACTCACGTGGTGGTCGGTTGACTGCCATCAATTAACTCCTAAAACGGGATCTCGTCCGGGTCGACGTCGCGCGGAGCGTCGTCCGGAGCGGGGATGTCTTCATGTGATGCGCCGCCGCCGCTCCGGCCCGGAGCCCCTGCGCCTACGCCGCCGCCGCTGCCACTGCCGCCACTGCCGGCTCCACGCGGCTCGAGGAACTGCACGTCGTTGGCGATGATCTCAGTCACGCGACGCTTCTGCCCGTCCTGGCCCTCCCACGAGCGGGTCTGGATGCGGCCCTCGACGAAGACGAGCGCGCCTTTGCGCGTGTACTGGGCCACCGTCTCGGCCAGGTTTCGCTTGCCGATCGGGTAAGCCACGATGTTGTGGTAGTCGGTGAACTCCTTGCGCTCGCCATCCGGACCGGACGACCAGCGGTTGGTGGCGATGCTGAAGTTGGTCACGGCGGTCCCGCTGGGCGTGTAGCGCATCTCCGGGTCCTTGGTCAGCCGTCCGATGAGCAGCGCTTTGTTCAGGTTTGACATTTTTAGGACTCCTTCCCATTCGCACTAGCCGTCGGTTCCTCGACAGGGGCCGACTCCGTCGCAACGGGCTCCAGCACGACCTCCGCCGGCGGCGGGGCGACGACGGTCGCGACAGCGGCCTTTTCAGGCTTGCGCACGATGAGGTGCCGCAGCACCTCTTCGGTGATCTTCAAGGCCGACTCGAGCTCGGGCACGCGGCCCGGGTCGAACTGAAAGTCCTGGAGGACGTACGAGCCTTCCTTCTGGTGCTTCACCTCGTAGGCGAGCTTGCGCTTGCCCCAGAGGTTGGTGCGCTCGACTGTCCCGCCCGACCTTTCGATCAGCGTGTTGACCCGCTTCACCGCGTCCTGGACCTTCTCGTCATCCAGGTCAGCGCGGACGATGTAGAGAACTTCGTAATCCCGCAACGGGGACCTCCTTCCTATGGGTTCAGGCTCCGGTCGATCGGGGGCATGTGCCTCCGGCCGAAGCCAGAAAGGGTAGGTCGGTATTCTACCAAGGGTCATGGCAACCAAAACGAAGGCGCCGGTGCGCCCCGGTGCCGGCAAAGGCAGCCGCCGGCCGCCGGTCAGGGTCAAGAAGGGAAGCGGCGTCCCGCTGCTGCCCATCGCGGTCATGGCCATCCTGCTGGTGTTCGCGATCGCGCTGGTCATCTACTACATTGCGAACAACAAGTCCACGGCTCCCGTGGCGGCCTCGGGCATCCCCTGCGACCAGCTCGAGCACACTCAGGTGCACTACCACGCCGCCGTCCAGATCATCTACCAGGGCAACGTTCTGCCGCTCCCCGAGAATATCGGGATCGTCACCGATCCGGTTTCCGGCAACACGACCTGCTTTTACTGGCTCCACGTCCACCCGGCCAACACCAACGTCATCCACATCGAGTCGCCGGCGACCCAGACGTTCACGCTCGGCCAGTTCTTCTCCGTCTGGAGCACCTGGAACAAAGCGCAGGGGCTGCCCAACGAGCCGCTCAACGCAACACACGTGTCGACGTTGACCCTGACGCCCGACGAAAAGCTCGTCGTGTACATCGACCTCCAGGACGGCAAAGGCCCGCAGCTCTTCGCCGGAGACCCCAACACGATCGTGCTCACGTCGCACGAGGTGATCACGCTGGAGATAACTCCGCCGGCGGTGACACCACCGCCTTCGTTCACCTTTACGAGCGGGCTCTAGCGCACCTCGAGAAGGACTCGGGCCGCGCGGTAGTGCTCGAGCGCGTCACGGCTGTTGGCGCTGCGCTCCGCCTGGTCGGCCAGCTTGAGGTGCGCCTTGACCGCCGACTCCAGCGCACCCTTCGTGCCCCCTTCGCCGTAGCCGGCCGGCTCACCTTTCTCGATCGCCCGTAGGCGCTGCTGCCGGTGACGATCGTGCCGCGAGGCGATGGCCTCCTTTTCTCGGGCCAGCACCTCGTTCGCCTCGGCATCGCGCCCGAGCGCGCGAAGCGCTTCGGCCTGGTTCAGACGGGCGTCGGCGCCCAGCGGCCATTCGGTTGAATCGGCGGCCGCCTGCAGCGCCACCAGGGCGCGGCGGGCATCCCCACGCGCCAGCAGCACACGGCCCTTCTCGAGGGCGAGCTCTCGCTGGACACCCGGCAGGCGGCCCTCCAACAGGTAGTCGACCTCCGTGCCGAGCCGGCCGGCGATCACTCTCAACACTCGAGTCGAGGGCTGGCTCATCCCGTGCTCGACCTGGTGCAGGAAGGCGCGGCTGAAGTCGGGGCCGCTGACTTTGGCGAGGCTCATCCCGCGCTCCTGGCGCACGCGGCGAATTCTCTGTCCGAGCGTCTCGTCCTCAGGCAATGTAAAGGAGAACTTTACAGGTAATCGCGGGGATCAAGGCTTCGCGTGAGGGTGGTGAAGTTCTTGAAGCCGGTCGTCGTGACCATGCCGGTGTCCTCGATGCGAACTCCACCGAGGCCCAGGAGATAGAGTCCGGGCTCGACCGTCACGACGTCGCCCTCATGCAGGGTGTTCTCGTCCGGGCCGCGGAGCGCCGGTTCCTCGTGCACATCGAGCCCTACCCCGTGACCGGTGGAGTGATTCATCTGCGCGCCGCCATCGGCACCCTCGAAGCCCTTGGTCGTCGTTCCGAAGCCTCGATCCACCAAGACCTGGCATACACCGTGGTGAACGTCGCGTCCACAGGCCCCGGCCTTGATCGTTTCGATGCCCGCATCGAGCGCCTGCAAGACCGCCGCGTGCATGGTGCGGATCCCTTCTGGAACCTCCCCCACGACGACCGTTCTCGTGAGATCGCCGTGGTAGTGAGTGTTCCTGCTGCCCGGAAAGATATCGATGATGACCGGCCCGTTCGCGCGGATCGGACCTTCGCCCCGGTAGTGAGGCATGGCGCATTCGGGTGAGCCGGCGATGATCATGTCCGGGCACACGAATCCACGCTCACCGAGCAGCAAGGAGGCCCGAGCGTACAGGCGCTCAGAGGTGAGGGGCCGCTCGTCGAGCCACAGGATCCCGTCCCTGATGTCGGCCTGCGCGAGCTGGCTCACCACCTCGACCACAGCGGCTTCGGCGGCTCGCTGCGAGGCCTCGATGAAACCCGCCTCCTGCGCAGACTTGCGCCTCCGTTCCGCCTGGAAGAGCGCGGCATCGACCTCGACATCGAGGCCGGCTTCGCGCATGGCCTCGAGGTAGCCTGCCTGCAGCCGGGGCGACACTCGGGCCGACTCCAGCCCGCGCCCGCGCAGCATCCTGGCCGCCAGGCGCGCATAGGAGACGAATGGGCCGGCGGCTTCATAGCCGGCCTCCTCGAGCAGGAGCTTGCGAACGGCCTTGCTCTGCATGCGAGCGCGTTCGATCTCGAGCGGGCTCGTCACCAGCACGTCGTCGCCCTCACCGAATCGGATGTACAGGCTCGTCTCGACCGCGAGACCGGTGGCATAGATGAAATCAGCGTCTCCTTCGCCGCTGGGGATGAGGACGATCGGTTTCATCGCGTCACCCTGGCGTGCCGTTCGATGGCGGTCGCGAACAGAGACGCCAGCGCAGCGGGCGCGAGCGAGTCGACCTCCTCGGTGACCTGGGCGGCCAGCCGTTTGGGAAGTTGCTTGCGCAGCAGGTCCAGGTGCTGCTCATAGACCCGGCCCAGGGAGCGGTGGCCCGTGCGGCCCTCCAGGTTCAATTTCTCCTGCACCTCATAGCCTCCTGTGTACGCCACCTCGTAGCCAAGGGCGCGAAGCTGCACCAGATCGCGCCGCAAGGTCCGTTCGGAAACACCGGCGCGCTCGGCCAGCTCGAGTGGGTTGAGGCCAGGCTCGGCGATCACCACAGACAGGATCCGTAGAAGGCGAGCGAGCCGGCTGGCTCGATTCACGCCGCCGGTGCGTGGTTAGCCGATTTCTTCCCAGGAGGTCGCATTGCCCTCAAACGGGTCGGCCTCGGCCTCCTCCTGGTTCCCCACCTTCTGGTGGAATCTGCTGGCGATCATCTGGTACGCCATCGCCTTGGGTATACCGAGCTTGGTGAGCGACTTCACCTCGTCGGCCATGACTTTGTCTCGGGCAGCCTCGACTGCAGCGAGAACCTCTTCGATGGACGCCGTCTTCTTGGCCACTGGTAGTTGATGATACCCAAGCCAACCCGCTCTTAACCGCGCCTTAGACTTGTCATCACCGACTGCTGCAAGCGGGGTGCTAGGGGGTTGGATGGCCACTGAGTACGCTTCGGACAAGATCAGGAACGTGGTCCTGCTGGGCCATTCCCACGACGGAAAGACCATGCTCGCCGAGGCGATGCTGTTCGCCTCGGGAACGATCCAGCGCCTGGGCGCCCCTGACCAGGCGACCGCCACCACGGACTTCGAGCCCGAAGAGCAAAAGCGCAAGATCTCGATCAACCTCGGCGTGGCCTTCGCCGAGCACAACGGTTTCAAGATCAACATCCTCGACGCCCCGGGGTTCTTCGACTTCGCGGGCCAGGTGCTCAGCGGCCTCCGGGTGGCCGAAGGCGCTGTCGTGGTGGTGGGCGCGGGCTCCCAGCTGGCCGTCGGGACCGAGGTCGCGTGGGAGCAGTGCAACCGGACGAGCAAGCCGCGAATCGTGGTCGTCAACAAGCTGGACAAGGAGAACTCCGACTTCTATGGCGCGGTCGCCGCGATGCGCGAGGTTCTCACGCCGCGCCCGTTTCCGCTGCACCTGCCGATCGGCTCAGAGCAGGACTTCCGCGGCATCGTCGACCTGCTGCACGTCAAGGCCTATGTCACGACGCCCGACGGCAAAGGCAGCGAGGTCCCGATCCCGGACGATATGCAGAAGCTTGTCGAGCAGTACCGCGGCCAGCTGATCGAGGCCGCCGCGGAGAGCGACGACTCGCTGCTCGAGAAGTACCTGGACGCCGGAACGTTGAGCGAGGATGAGATCCAGCGGGGCCTGCGCGAGGGAATCTTGGCCGGGAAGGTCGCACCGGTGGTGTGCTGCTCGGCCACCAAGCTGCTCGGGGTGCGCACGCTGATGTCGACCATCGCTGAGCTGATGCCTCCGCCCGAGGTCGAGCCGGACAAGCCCGCGAAGGCATTCGTGTTCAGCACGGGCGGCGACCAGTTCGGCCGCGTCAGCTACTTCAAGGTTGTGGCCGGCACTGTCAAGGCCGACGCGCACCTGCCCAACCTGACCCGTGGCGGCGAGGAGCGGCTCGCACAGATCTTTTTTCCGCGCGGCAAAGAACATGTCGCCACCACCGAGGTGAAAGCCGGTGACATCGGCGCGGCGACCAAGCTCGCCCACACCCTGACGGGCGACACGCTGGGCATGAAGGACGGGGGCCCCCTTCCGCCGCTGGACCTGCCCGGCCCTGCCTACACGCTTGCGATCACGCCCAAGGCAAGGGGCGACGAGGAGAAGATCTCGAGCGGGCTGGCTCGGCTGAGCGAAGAGGACCCGACCCTGCATGTGGAGCGCGTCGAAGAGACAAAGCAGCTCGTGATCGCCGGGCTCGGCGACGTTCACCTGGACGTCACCCTCGACAAGCTCAAGCGAAAGTACGGCGTCGAGGCGACCACCGAGGTTCCACGCGTCGCCTACCGCGAGACCGTTTCGGGCCACAGCCGGGTTGAGGGCAGGCATGTCAAGCAGTCCGGCGGCCACGGCCAGTACGGGATATGCGTGATCGAGGTGGCCCCGACCAAGCGAGGCGACGGCTTTGTTTGGGAGGACAAGATCTTCGGCGGCGCGATCCCGCAGAACTTCCGGGTCTCGGTACAGAAGGGGATCGTCGACAACATGGCCAAGGGAGTGGTCGCGGGATATCCGATGGTCGACGTCAAGGTGACCCTGGTGGACGGGAAGTTTCACCAGGTCGACTCCAACGACATGGCGTTTCAGATCGCGGGCTCGATGGCGATCCGCAGGGGCGCCCTCGACGCAGGACCTGTGCTGCTCGAGCCGGTCGTCGAGGCAGACATCCGCGTGCCAGAGAAGAATCTCGGGGCGATCATGTCCGACATCAACGGGCGGCGCGGCAAGATCCTCGGGACCGAGCCGGACGACGGCTATGAGAAGGTGCGGGCCACCGTGCCGGCGCACGAGATGCTGCGGTTCGCGCTCGACCTGCGCTCGATCACGCAGGGGCGCGGAAGCTTCCACCAGAAGTTCTCGCACTACGACGAGATGCCCGCGCACCTGGCCAAGGCGATCATCGACGAGTTCCAGAAGCAGCACGAAGCCGCCAGCTGACTAATTAAGCTTCGAGCGTGATCCTCGCTTGAGCGCGCCGAGCGCTCATGACGTCTGCGTGATCGGCGGCGGCGTGACCGGTGCGGGCGTCGCGCGCGACCTCTCCTTGCGAGGGCTGTCAGTGCTGCTGCTGGAGAAGGGCGACTGGGGCGCCGGCACCACCGGCGGTTCGAGCTGGATGATCCACGGTGGCCCGCGTTATCTCGAGTTTGATTGGGACACCACGCGACTTTCCACGCAGGATGCCGGCTCCATCGTGTCGATCGCGCGCAACCTCGTCTACAGGGTCGTCTTCATCATCCCGGTGCTTCCGCATGACAGGAACAACATCGAACGGATGGAGACTGCGATGGAGGTTTACGACCGCTTCCAGCCGCTGAAGAAAGCTCATCCCCACCGGCGCCTGACGGCGGAGGAGGCGCTGCAAGCCGAACCCGGGCTGACGCGCGAGCTGATTGGCGCGGTAACCATGGAAGAGTGGGGCGTCGACCCGTATCGACTGGTCTTCGCAAACGTCGAGGATGCGGTGGCGCATGGGGCGCGGGCTCTCAACCACACCAGGGTCACCGACCTGATGCGCGACGGCGGGAAGGTGATCGGTGTGCGCTATCGCGGATCAGACGGCGCGATGTCCGAAGCCCGAGCCCGCGTGGTCGTGAACGCCACAGGCCCGTGGTCTCCACAGATCAGCGGGTGGGTCGGCCTGCACGTGCAGCTCCGACCCGCCAAAGGCATCCACATCGTGTATCCGCACCGCATCTCCAATTTCGCGATCAGCGCTGAGTCCGTGGACGGTCGCGATCTCCTGATGGTTTCGCACGCCGGGTTCACGCTGCTCGGAACGACAGACGACGATTTCTATGGAGACCTCGACTCAGTTGACGTGGTCGAGGACGAGGTCGACTACCTCCTCCAGGCATTCGAGCGCGTCTTCCCATCGATCAGGGACTACCGGCCGGTGCGCACAACGACCGGCGTGCGGCCGACCTTGTTCAAGTGGCGGCGATACGAGGACGAGCTCTCGCGACGATTTGAGGTCATCGACCACGCCACAGAGGGAGTCGAAGGTTTTGTGACCATCGCCGGCGGCAAGCTTTCGATGTACCGGCTCATGGCCGAGCAGACCTCCGACGCTGTGTGTCGCAAGCTCGGACACGAGGCCCCGTGCACGACGGCGACGACTCCCCTCCCCGGCAACGAGTCGGAGGTGGAGCCCGCCTCGGAGCTGGCGAGTCGCTGCGGAATACCTACGCTGGCCGCAGTCAAGCTGCAGAGCCGGCACGGTTCGCGCGCGGAGCAAGTCCTGGACGGCGGGCGCGCCGGACGCCTGGTATGCCGGTGCGAACCGATGACCGAGGCAGAGCTGGCGTACGCCGCCCGCCATGAGCAGGTGCGCTCGCTTGCCGATGCATTCAGACGGGTCGGCCTCGCCGCGGGTCCGTGCGCCGGCGCCGCTTGCGTGCTGCGCGCGGCCGAGGTCATCGGCTCCGAGCTCGGGTGGAGCGCATCGCAGCGGTTCGAGGCTGCGCGGGAGTTCGTGCGCGGCGCGTGGTTGGGGCGAGCGCCCGTGATGGGACAGGCGGGGTGGGCGCAGGAAGAGCTGGCGCAGGGCGCGATGCGCGGACTCTTCAGCTGAATATGGGCCGAACCGACTCTCTGGCGAAGCTCGCGCTGGCATACGGCGTGCATGTCGCACGCCGGCGACTCACGCGCCCTCGCTCGCAGCTCGATGAGCTGTTCGAGACCTACGCGCCTGATGGAATTCGAGCGCTGCAGCCTGCGGAGCGCGAACGACATCCGCAGCTGATCGGATGCATCAACTGCGGCCTGTGCGCCCTCGCGGCGGGCCGCATCGGAAAGACGCGCCTTCCGGACCTGGCCTCCTCGTATATGCGCCTCTACGCGCGGTTGGGCGAAGCATCCCCCGATGTCAGCGGGGATGAGCCCGACCTGGAAGCCGCGGCGGCGGCCTGCCCGGTGGGCGTGCCGCTTCCGGAGGTGGCGGCAATCGTACGTCGCTTGACGCTCGGCTGAGTCCGCGGGGCGACGCGCCAGGCGGACACCCCAATCCGGATCAAGAGGTGATCCTCTCGAGCTGGAGCCGGCTGGTGCGGCACGGGCGGACCACAAGAGCCCAGGCGCCTTCCCAACGACGCGGATGACCGCAGCCCGCCGGGCGCTGGCGGCTCGCCGCCCCGCCGCGACGGCGGCAGGCGGTCAACGACCAGGGGTTGCGAGTTATCCACATTCTGTATACAGTCTGGGGACATCACACAACATCTAGCGCCAATGGTCAATAGGCTTCTTCGCCGGCTCCGCCGCTGGACGGCCGTCGAATCGGTCCTTGCGCGAATTGCCGGGCAGTTCACGACGTGGCCCGCGGACGACTTTGGAAAGTTCGTCAGCGCATCGATCGGCACGGGAATGGCAGGCGCGGTCGCCGCCATGCCCCCACCGGCAGAGCCATTGCGGCCCGCTCCGCCGACGTCGATCGCGCCGGCGACGTTCGAGATGCGTTTCATGAAGCTGCACGCCGCAGGTCGATTCGACGAGATGTGGGAAATGGTCGCCGAAGACGCACAGCGCGCGTGGGGCGGACGCGAGACGTTCATGCGAGACATGCCCCGTCTTGACGATGACGTCGAGCTGCTCGACATGCAAGTCGTGAGCGTGAAGGTCATCGAAGACTGGACCGATCAGGCACATCAGCGCGCCTACAGCAACGTCGCACGAATGGTGATGCGCTATCACGTTCGGCAGCAGTGGCGAGAGTGGACGTTTGACCGGCAGGTCCATCTCGTGCCGGCGGCCGGCGGATGGCGAACATTGTGTTATCCGACAAGAGTCAGGACTGCGGTGGGGCGCTGATATAGTGGGTTGCAGGCGATGCTTCAAGAAACGATTGAAGAGCAGCAACGCGACCTGCGCTGGCATCGGAGGCGGCAGCGCAAAATGACGCCGCGCCGTTTGCTCCAGGAATCGGATGAGCTTCTGTTCTGGGTCGAAGAATGCCTCGTGCAGGAAATTCGCATCGTTCCCGGCTGGTTGGTCGCCCGGCTGATGGTCGTGCTGCGAAACGCACATCCAGAGCTGCCAGGACGGCTGGGCCGCGAGCGTCGACCCGAACAGGTGATGGAGATCATCTACGACGCGCAGGCGGCGCTGATGACGCAGTCCAGCAACAACCGCGGTCCGGCCGAGGTGATCCCGCTGTTTGCTCGCGCCCGCGAGCGAATGCTCAGAGAAGCCGCCAGCGTTTAGCTGTATTCAGCGGTGCGGGTTGATCTTCATCTGCACTCGTGCTACTCGCATGACGGCCAGAGCACGCTCGAAGAGCTCGTAGAACGCTGCGCCGAGTGCGGCCTCGACCGCATCGCGCTGACCGACCACAACACTGTCGAAGGAGCGCTCGCGCTGGCCCAGATTGCACCAAGCCTGGCCATCGTCGGCGAAGAGGCCAAAACGCGCGAGGGTGAGGTGATTGGATTGTTCATCACGCGCCGCATTCCGCCGTACATGGCCGCAGAGGATGTGATGGACATGATTCACAAGATGGGAGGCCTTACCTATCTGCCTCATCCGCTCGACCGCCATCGCTCGCACTTCAGCGCCGAACGCGTGCTGGAGCTCGCGGACCGGATCGACATCATCGAGACCTACAACGCATGGTGTGAACCGGCAGAAAACCAGGCTGCCGCGCTGCTGGCGAAAGACCTGGAGAAGGTCTCGGCGACCGGGTCCGACGCGCATGCCGCAAGTGAGCTGGGTCGCAGCTGGATGGAGATCGAGGACTACACGACACCGCAGGACTTCCTGGAGAAGCTCCGGCATGCCCGCCACGTCGTCACGGCGAGCAGCGGCACGGGTCGCCGTGCCTGAGCAGCTACGCGAGCTTCTCGTTGCGGGGTCGGTAGCCCTGGACACGCGCGACGGCCCTTTTGGCAAGGTCGAAGAGACGCTCGGCGGATCGGCCGTGTACTTTGCGCTCGCCGCGAGCTTGATCGTCCCGGTGAAGCTCATAGCACCCGTCGGTGTCGATGGGGCCAAGCGCGTCGCGCAGGCGTTCAGCGGGCACACGATCGACGTCGATATGCTTCAAATCCTCGACGCTCCGACATACCGCTGGCGCGCGCATCAGGAACACGGCCGCAACGTCGATCTCGGAAGCAGCGACGACATCTACAACAGCTGGTCGCCGGCGGTGCCCGCGGACTTCGCCGGGTGGGCGTTTGTTGGCTCGATGCGGCCGGATCGCCAGGCGCAGCTGATGGCGTTGCTCGGCGGCGCACAGTTTCTCGCCGCCGACGCCATGCTCTCGTACGTGGAGGCGCGACCTCCTGAGGCCAGAGATGTCTTACGCAGGGCGGGCTGGTTTTTCTGCAACCGCGAGGAGTTCGCGGCCCTTGGAGGCAAAGACCCCGAGGAGTTTCGCCGCCAGTGGTGGCTCCAGGGTCTTGTGATCAAAAGCGGGCCAGAAGGGCTTGCCGCGTACACGGAATATGGACTGGTGCGCGTGCCTGCCGTCACAGACCCGCCGGTCGTCGACACCACAGGAGCCGGCGATGCGCTCGCCGGCGGAATGCTTGCGCGATGGTTGAGCACCGGCGGCGAGCCGAGCGGCCTGCAAGATGCGCTTGTGTGGGGCGTCGCGTGCGCGTCGATCGCAATCGGGTCGATTGGCGTCAAAGGCATTGCGAAAGCCACGCCCGAAGAATTGGCAAAGCGTGTGGCTGAGGTGAAGCAATACCTGCGCCGCGAATCGTGATCATCACCGGCGACGTGGTCGAGCAGGACGTGGACGCGATTGTCAACGCCGCCAACAACGACCTGGTGCTCGGCGCTGGCGTCGCGGGGGCGATTCGCAGGCGCGGCGGGGCGACGATTCAACAGGAATGCGATGCACATGGATCGATCAGGGTCGGTGAGGCCGCTCTCACCGGCGGCGGAGACCTGCCGGCTCGCTTCGTGATTCACGCCGCGAGCATGGGTCTCGGGGGAGTGACAACTTCGCATGCGCTGCGATCTTCAATGCAACATGCGTTCCTGCTCGCTCGCGAGAAGGTTGTGCGCACCATTGCGATTCCGGCCGTGGGGACTGGGATAGCGGGGTTTCCGATGGACGAGTGCGCAATCATCATGGCGGAGTCTCTTGGCGACGCGCTCGCCGGCGGATGGGCGCCGGACGAAGTCCGTTTCGTGCTCTTTGACGAGGCTGCGACGCGAGCTTTTGAGGGTTCATTCATGGCTTTTTTCAAGGCCCCTTTTGACCCGTAATTCTGAATTCAGTTTGAATTGGGGTTGTATTCGGGAAAGACCCACCCCTAGAATGGGCACGTCTGGGCCCCCGAAACAGAATCTCGTATAAGGACGGTGACTACTTGGAAGGCTACTGTTTGAAGGACAAGAAGAAGGTCGAAATGGTCGACCCTCAGCCGATCACAATGAAGAACGGCAAGCCGGCAACAGTTGGAACTTGCCCTAACTGCGGCACGAAAATCTACAAAATCGGCAAGGCTGTATAACCCGAATCGATCAAGGACCGCTTTTTACTGCGATCCCTTTTCTTTCGGATCAATCCGTGATTTGGATGGTGAACGATGGAAGGCTACTGTTTGAAGGACAAGAAGAAGGTCGAGATGGTCGACCCTCAGCCGATCACGATGAAGAACGGCAAACCCGCAACGGTCGGCACATGTCCGGTTTGCGGGACGAAGATCTACCGGATCGGTAAGTCAACGTAATCAGTCTTTTGAAGAGGGCCGCTCCTGTGAGCGGTCCTTTTCTTTTTTGGGTCAGTCGGTAATCGGTGGCTCCAGCGCCGCGAGCAAGACGTCGGTTGCCGACACCGCGTCGTCGACCCCGAGCATTTTGAAGATCTCGACGTTGGACGGATTGTTGACCCGAGCGATGGTTTTCTTGACGTTGAAGTGTTTCTTCGCCATCTGCAACGCGATGAGGTTGTCCTCGTCGTCGGCGGTGACCGCGAGTATCGCGTCGGCGCGTTCGATGCCCGTCTGCGAGAGAAACTTCACCTCGCATCCATCCCCACGCATGACGATGCTGCCGAGCTGTGTTTCGAGCCAGTCGGCCCGAACTGAGTTTTTCTCGATTAGCGTGACCTCGTGGCCACGCTCGAGCAGGTCGCGCGACATGTAGTAGCCGACGGTGCCCCCGCCCACGACGATCACGTACACCTAGTGGGTCTCCAGCAGGGTCTTCTCGATGTGCTTGGCGCCTTCGATCGTCGGGCAGATCGTGTGCAGGCCGAGCTTCTCGTAGGCCTCGGCCCGCTCGGGGTCGTAGATGCGGGCCACAACGCGCGGAACCTTGAAGACATGTTTTGCGACCTGCGCGGCCATGATGTTGCGGTTGTCGCCTTCGGTGACGGCGACAAAGCCGTCGGCGTCTTCGATCCCGGCCCGCCGCAGGACGTCGGCGTCGGTGCCGTTGCCGACCACCTGGTCGCCTTTGAAATCAGCGGTGAGCACGCCCCGCGAGGCTGCGCGCGAGAACTGGTTGGGGTCCTTGTCGATGATGATCACCTGGTGGCCGGCCCGGTCCATGTCCGCGGCGATCTGCGAACCGACCCGACCACACCCAACGATCAACAGCTTCAAAGCTGGTTGATTATAGGGAGCCCTCGAAGGGGTTCCCCGCCGGGTTGTTAGGATTTGGACCCTTGCGGTTCCCATTCACGTTCATGGGTCTGCTGGCCCTCGGACTGGGGCTCTGGGTGCTGGTCTACCTGGCAGGGCACCGGGGACTCGATCCTGCCTCGCAAGGGGTGGGACTGTTCACAGTGGCCATCTGCCTGGGGTTTGGGGTGTACGTGCTGGTGCGCCGGATCCGGCGAGGCCCCGAGCACTGATGGCCGATCACTCCCACCCGACTGCCTCCAAGAAGGTTCTGGTCGCCGTGGGCGGGCAGGGGATCGACGCCGAGACTGTGCGGCTCGCCAGCCGGATGACGGACCCGCATGGCGGAAAGCTGTACGCGGTGCACATCATCGAGGTGAACCGGTCACTGCCGCTGGGAGCGGTGCTGGAGGATGTCGTCGAGCGGGGCGAGAAGATCCTGGACGAGGTCGAGCAACTGGTCGCGCAAAGTCAGCTGCCGGTCGAGACCGAGCTGGTACAGGCGCGCGATACGGGCCCGGCGATCGTCGACGAGGCCGCCGAGTGGGGCGCCGACCTGATCGTGATGGGCCTGCCTTACAAGAGGCGATTCGGCGAGTTCAACATGGGCAAGACCGTGCCGTATGTGTTGAAGAACGCGAACTGCCGGGTGATGCTGTTCCGGGAGCACCGCGAACACCCGGTCTGAAAAACGACCCCTCTCGGGGCCCTCCCTCTCCCGGCCGCTCCCTCCCCCAGCCTGCCGAGCCTGGCACATCACGTTATGGACCTCAAGGGCCCTTGACAACCCTGGTTGTTAAGGTCAGGTCGATGACTCGGGCGACCTCCCGCCGGCCGCACTACCTCCTACGTTTCTGGGCCGAGCTTGGCCGCATCGGCGGAGAGCATGACGCCTTCATCAAGGTGATCATCGTGGAGCGCATCGTCAAGTCCATCGCCCTGATCGCGTTCGCCATCGGACTGCTCGTGGCCGGCGAGAAAGGCCTACTCACAATGTGGGCGCATTACGCACAGGACCAGCTCAACCTGGATGCCGACAACGGAGTGATCGCCCAGCTTCTGCTGCGTCTTCTGCTCCTGGTCGGAAAGTTCAACCACATCACGATCGTGGCGATCGGGGCGATCACCTATGCCGTGCTCGAAGGCACCGAGGGCGTGGGTCTGGCGATGCGCCGGCGCTGGGCCGAATACCTGACGGTGATCGCCACCGGAATCCTGATCCCCTACGAGGCGTACGAGGTGATCCATCACGTGACGCTGTTCAAGGTCGGAGCCTTGTTGCTGAACCTAGCTGTGGTGGGCTACCTGGCTTACCGCAAGCGCCTCTTTGTCGGCATCTGAGGCCGGGGTCAGCCACCGGCACCTGAAGCCGGCGCGGTGCGTCACGTACCTCACGAGCGCGGCCAACGTTTTCAGGCCGTAAACAGCCGAGGTCACGAAATTCACGGAGCTCGCGTCCTCGTGGTATTTGCCGATGGCGGGGACCTCACCGATCTTGAATCCGAACGCCGCGGCCTGGATGAGCACCTGGGTGTCGAAAACGAAATCGTTGCTGTTCTCAACAAATGGAATCGCCTCGAGAAATCGGCGCGAGTACGCGCGATAGCCGGTGTGGTACTCGGACAGGTCGAGCCCCAGCACGCGGTTCTCGGCCGAGGTCAAAAAGCGGTTGCCGATCCGCTTCCACCACGGCATCCCCGCCTTGGCCGGATCGATGCCTAACCACCGTGACCCGAGCACGATCTCAGCCTCGCCGCTCTCGACGACTCGACAGAGATTGGGGATGATGGCGGGGTCGTACTGGCCGTCTGGGTGCAGCATGACCACCACATCGGCGCCCATCTTGAGCGCCTGGCTGTAACAGGTTTTCTGGTTGCCACCATAGCCCAGGTTGTGCGTGTGTCGAATCACGTCAAGGCTGAGAGCGGTTGCGACGCTGACCGTCGCGTCCGCGCTCGCGTCATCGACCAGCAGGATGCGGTCGGCATGACCGGGCGGAATGTCCCCGACGACCTCCTTGAGAGTCTTGGCCGCCCTGTAGGCCGGCAGGACGATGACACGACGGGGCCGCGGACCGCTCCAGGTCAGCTCACCCAGCGGGACGGGATCGGGGCGTACTGACATGCGCTCAAACGTGAGGTAGCCGGCCACCAGCAGTGCTCCCAGTGCGGCCGACCAGAGATTGATCGCCAGCGTCATGTTGATCGCCGTGTACCCGATCGCCAGGGCGACCGCCGCCGCCCGCGGCGAACGCAGCCGGCCGGCCAGGGCAAGATCGGCGAGCGCAAATCCGGGAATGACCATGAGCGCGAGGTCGTGCACGTTCTGGTGCGGGCTCAGGACGAGAGAAGCGGCCACGGCGAGGGCAAAGTCCAGCCGCGGCTTGTCGGGTCGCCAGCTCAGGGACAGAGCCGCCAGTACGAGCAGAAGGACGAGGACGATCAGCGCGATGTATTTGCCTGCGCCGGGGACCGCCTCGAGGATGTTGCGAAGCGAGTAGGCGGCGGTGTCCGTGTAAACAAGCTGTCCGTTGGTTGGAAGCTTGCCGCCGATCGCCCAAGCCCCGACGAGGCCGAGATAAGTCAGGACCGCATTGAAGCCGAAACCAACAACTGAGATCAGCCCGAGGGCTGCAGCCACTCCCACGAAACCCACCAGCGCTCGCCAAGCGCGTCTGGCGACGAAGAGCACCGGCACCAGGAGGAGGAGCTGAGGTTTGGCGAGAGCCAGGGCGCTGAAGATGCCGGCCCAGCCGTGCCGTCCTTTGGCCCACGCGGTGTAGGCGGCCGCCAACGGCACGAGCACGACGAGGTCTGATTGGCCCTGGAGCACCGTCACGAAAAGCGGAAAGAAACCGGCGATCATCGCCGCCGCAACGATCGCTCCGCGGTTGTGGATGCTCAGGCTGTTCCGCACGAGCAGGACGATCAGTGCAGCCACGAGCAGAACGTTGAACGCGGCCATGGCGTAATACGCCTGGCGGTAGCTCAGCGCCGCCAGAGGCGCTATGAGCAGCGTGTAGTAAGGCGGGTGGAAGTACGGGAGGACGACGAACCGATCGGCGGATTGCGGAATGATCTGCAGCTCGAACTGTTTCTGCTGAGCCAGCTCGTAAACGGCTGCCCCGCCCTTGAGGGCGTAAAGCCGCACTGCGGCGTAGAAGGAAACGAAGTCAGGTCCTTGGAGGTTGCCCCGGGCCACGCTGACCCAGAAATAAACCCAGACCAGCAACGAGCCCGCACCCGCACCCGTCGCTGCCGCGTAGGCAAGCCGCCGCAGCCTCTCAGTGAGGCGCAGCGTCATCGCCCGGTTTCGAGTCGGAGTGCGAAGCGTTCCGGGAGCTTGGCCTTCCGGATCGCTCGCTGCGCGCCCTTGATGTCGTAGCGAACACGCCGGAACTCAAGCGTCTCCAACTCGGTGTCCCAAATGCCATAGCTCGCGGTGGGGCTGCCGTCGCGTGGTTGCCCGACGCTGCCAGGGTTCACGAGCGCAGGTCCCTTGAGGTGAAACGTATCGACCCGATACTCGTGCGTGACCGCTCCATCTGACAAACCGAAAATCCCGGGCACGTGTGTGTGCCCATGGAAGCAGACACCACCGTCGATCAGCTCCAGGTTCGCATATGCGACCGCCGTATCCAGTACGTATTCGTAAATGTGGTCGCGCGGACTCGCGTGCACCATGAGCACCTCGTGCTCGACGTGGCTGTCCGGCAATCCGCCCAACCAACCGAGACGCTCGGCGCCGATGACGTCGACCGTCCACCGCACAACGGAGGCGGCATCCTCATTGAACCACTCGAGGATCTCGGGGTCGGTGCATGCGCGATCGTGGTTGCCGACGAGCGTCAACCAACCTCGATGCACCACCTCATCTACACACCTTTTAGGGTCGCCGCCGTACCCGACAACGTCACCCAGGCACAAGGTTTCGTCGACCTGGGGGCAGTCGCGAAGGACCGCGTCCAGCGCGTGCCAGTTGGCGTGGATGTCCGAGAAGATCGCGACCTTCAAGCGGGTTTCTCGTAGAGGCGCGGATAGATGTGATCGAAGAGGATTCGCAGTGTGGCCGCGATTGGAACGGCGACGAACATTCCGAGAATCCCAGCCCAGCTGAACCCCGCAATGAACGCGACGATGACGAGGATGGGTGACAGCCGGACCGCATCGCCCATCACTTTCGGATAGACGAAGTTGAGGATGACGTTTGAGATAAGGAAGTAGATGGCCGCAACCAGCAGAGCCTTCAGTGGGCTCGCGGCGAGGCCGACGAGGATGGCCGGAATCGCACCGATGAAAGGGCCGAGATATGGAATCAAGGCGGTGACGCCGGCAAGCATTCCAAGGGCGATCGCGTCGGGAAGTCCCAACGCCGCGCATGCGATCCCCGACAGGATTCCGATGAGCCCCGCGATGATCAGCTGGCCGCGCACATACGCGTACAGCATCTTGCGCACTTTGCGCCAGATCTGATCGAAGTCAATGCGATAGTCGTTTGGAACGAGCCTTCGGAGGACACGTCTGAACGCGGCGGCGTCAAGGGCGAGCAAGAAGGCCACGATGAACATGAGCACTAGCTGCAGAAGCGTGGTGAGCGCGCTCACACCGATCGTGACGGCGTTCCCGGCCTGACCCAACAGGTACTCCCTGAGATGGGAGCTGATCGTTGCGGTGGTGCCTTTGATGTCGACATCGATGCCGAAAATCTGCATCGGCGATCCCTGCAGGCTGTTGATCCGGTCCTGGGCGGCTGCGGCTAGGGCCGGCGCCTGGCGCTGGAGCTGGCCGACCTCGTTGACCACCAGCGGGACGATGAGGAGCACGAGGCCCGCGAGGACCGCAATGATGACCACGAAAATGATCACGATTGCGAGCACGCGCGGGATCCCCAGGGCCACGAGACGGACGATGGCTGGTTGGATGAGGAAGGCAATGGCGGCGCCGAGCACGAACGCGCCAAGGAAGTCGCGAAGCAGGTACAGGACGATGATCGCGACCACCAGGGCCCCGAAACCGAAGGCAATCTGGAGGTAGCGCCGACGCCGTTTCGGATCGAGCGCCAAAGCCGAAACGGTCACCGTCGCCAGGGGTGCCGGCTCGTCAGGTTCGCCCTGGTGGGCGGCCCCATGGGGGGATGAACGCACGTTACGCAATCACCGCAGTATGACGAGATAAGGGGTCCCGGGAACCTGCTTTAAGTCTTTGCTTGTGACTGGGCTCCTGCCGTGCGGAGAGTGGCCTCCTCGTAGGCGGCCCCATGGAGGGGATTGGTAGTGCTGCGCCCCGCCGCGATCGCATACATGGCAAGCAGCACCAACCCAACCCCCAACACCCCGTAAGCG
>JBOHUQ010000046.1:0-18717 GCA_050734495.1 Candidatus Dormibacteraceae bacterium | reverse complement strand
AACGTACACCGTGCGAGCCGGCCGGTCCTCGAGGGACCTCAGATTGAGCCACGAGGTGGTGATGCGAGGAGGTAGACCGAGCAGGCCAGGGAGTTGAGGGCCGCCGAAGCTGCGGTGGGCTCAGTTGATCAGTAGTTGAGGAGGCGAGCATGCGCGCGTTCCTTTCCCGATTGCATTCGATTCTTGTGACCGGCGCGATCGTCGCCGGCGCGTCAGTCGTCATGACAGGGGCTGTTGCGACGACAGCCCTGGCTTCATCAGGAGCACCGGATTTTGGCTCAAACGTTTTGATCTTCAATCCGACCATGCCCCAGAGCGAGGTCCAGGCGACTCTCGATTCGGTGTCCGGCCAGCAGGTTAACAACCAGTTCGGAACTCAGCGCTACGCGCTGTTCTTCGAGCCTGGAACGTATGGATCGGCCGCGCATCCGCTCGTCTTCCAGGTCGGCTATTACACGAGCGTCGCCGGTCTAGGTTTCAGCCCGAACGACGTGGTCGTCAACGGCGCGATCGTTTCGTTCAACCAGTGCTTCGGTGCTTGCACAGGGCTCAACAACTTCTGGAGATCGGTGTCGAACCTGACCCTCAACATCGTGCTCCCCAAGTCGCATCCCACCTACGCACCTGCGCCGCCGGAAGATCCCGATTGCGCGAACACGAACGACCTCTACGCGATCTCGCAGGCATCTCCCATCCGGCGGGTCCACGTCAACGGCGCGTTCTTCCTCTTCGACTACTGCAACACCGGCTTCACGAGCGGCGGTTTCATCGCCGATTCACAGTTCACCGGCCCTGTCAGCAATGGCTCGCAGCAGCAGTTCCTGGTTCGCAACAGCCAGCTCGGCGGGTGGTCCAACGGTGTCTGGAACCAGGTCTTCTCCGGCGTCGCCGGGGCACCGGCCCAGTGCTTTCCGTGCACGAACCCATACACCACCCTGGCGACCAGTCCGGTGACCCGTGAAGCTCCATTCCTCTACGTTGACGCGAGCGGAAAGTACAACGTCTTCGCACCGTCGGCGCGGCGAAACTCTTCAGGCACGTCCTGGAGTGGTGGGCATCCGGCGGGAAAGACGATTCCCATCGGCAGGTTCTTTATCGCGAAACCGGGTGACTCGGTCGACACGATCAACGACGCATTGGGACGCGGCAAGAACCTGATCCTTACGCCTGGGGTGTACCAGCTGGACCGCGCCATTGAGGTCACCCGCCCGGACACGATTGTTCTCGGCCTGGGGTTTGCTACGTTGATGCCTACAGACGGGAACCTGGCGATGGGCGTCGAAACCGGCAAGGGGGTGCTGCTGTCCGGACTCCTCTTTGACGCCGGCGCGGAGAACTCCCGCGTGCTGCTCCAGGTGGGGGACCGTCAGTCTCGCGGCAACGACGAACGCGGCAACGGCGAGGGCGCCACAGCGGATCCTGCGGCGCTCACCGATGTCTTCTTCCGCATCGGAGGGGCTGCGGCTGGGAAAGCGACGACCAGCCTTGTCGTCAACAGTGACAACACGATCCTCGACGACGTCTGGGCGTGGCGTGCGGACCACGGCACCGGGGTGGGGTGGACCACCAACACCGCCGACACCGGCGTCATCGTCAACGGCGACAACGTCACCGCGTACGGCCTGTTCGTCGAGCACTTCCAGAAGTACGAGGTGATCTGGAATGGCAACGGCGGCACCGACGTCTTCTTCCAGAACGAGATGCCCTATGACGTGCCGAGCCAGGCCGCCTGGATGGAGGCGCCTGGGGTCAACGGATACGCGGCCTTCAAGATCGCCGACGAGGTGACGCGCTTCCGCGGCTATGGCATGGGCAGCTACAGCTTTTTCAAACAGCACATCAACATCTACGCCGAGCGTGCGTTCGAGGTGCCAGGCACGCTTCCGGCCGGCAGCCTCCACGACCTCCTGACCATCTTTCTAGACAAGGTCAATGGGAGTGGCGGCATCCTCCACGTGGTCAACGAGACCGGTGGATCGTCGACCATCGCCAACCCGGATTCCCCGGTCACCGTGGTCAGCTACCCGTAACGAGACCTCGCGCGGGCCATCAAGCTCTATCCCGATGGGCGGGGCTTGATGGCCCCGCCGGAGCCGGCTACCCGGCGGCGCGCGCGAGATGCGCGCCGGCGGGTTCCACGTCGACCTGCGTCGCCCACAGATAGCCAACCCAAGCGATGATCGCGATCGTGAGCCCGACGGCGACCGTGCCACGTCCGTAGTTGAGACCGCCGAGGCTCTGCGGCACCCCCAGCCAGTCGGCATATGACGCGCCCAGCGGCCGCGTGATTATGTAGGCGAACCAGAACGCGAGGACTTCGTGGAGTCCGAAGACACGGCGGGCCACCAGGGGGATCGCGAAGATCACGGTGAACATCAGGCCCGATGTCAGCCAGCCGAGGCGCAGGGTGTACGCGCTCATGTCGCCGACCGCCGTACCCATGGCAAATGTGGCGAGCACGGCCGCCCAGTAGAACATCTCCCGTCGCCGAGTGTTGATGCTGTGGATCGAAAGCGTTTGCTCGCTCACGTACCACACGATGAAGATGGCGGTGAGGCCGGTCGCACAAAGCGCCGCCGACACCGCATACGGAATCTTCAGCTCGATGTGGGCCGCGTCGGCGCACATGGTTCCGAATACCGCAACCATCGCAACCGCAAACCAGTAGACAGGTGCGATGTATCGACGCACCGCGAACTGCAGCGCCAGCGAGACCACGATGCCGACGCCGCCGATCGCAACCGCGAGGTACGGGTCGATCGTGTGGACGAGGTAGTCGGACAGCGCCTCGCCCATGGCGGTCGTGAGGATCTTGACCGCCCAGAAATGAGCGGTGATGGCCGGCACCTTCCGGGCGATTTGCGGTCTCCCACTCACTGGCCGAGGATAACCTCAGGTTGCTCGTTGGGGCTCGTCCGCCTCGACGAGATCACGCGGCTGCCTGGCCGCTGCGTCACGCGCGATGAGACCGAGCCAGACCGTCTGCCACAACAGCTGCGGCAGCGGCAGGCCGATGGATGTGAACTGGCAGGCGGGAATGCCGGCCACGAGCCAGACCTTGTGGGCGAGGCCCGGACCCGTTCTCAAAACGAGCCACGCGGCCAGCACGTTCAGGGCGTAGTCGGGCTGGTGCAGGTGCGGGCTCGCCATCACCGATCCGAGCAACCCCAGAGCGAACACCGCGTCGAGCTCCAACCGCCGGAGGTAGGCGACGCCGATCGCGATGGCCCCGAGTACGAGCTCGGTCGCGTACGTGGCGGGGCCGATGCCGAACACGAAAGCAAGCGTGTCGTACTGGTGAATGGGGTCGGCCTGCACCATGGCGGTTGCGCTCAGGAACCCACTCGTCCCGGCGGCGCCGAGCGTGAGCAGGAAGGCAATGGTCAGCACCGCGCTCGATGCCAGGAACGCAAGGACGACCGGAATGCGTCCGCTCACCACCAGGGCGACCGGGACGAGGAACGCGTCCTGGGGTTTGAGCATCACGGCGAGAGCGAGCAGCGCGCCGCCGACCACCGATCGAGCTCGCCCGGTCTGCTGCCAGGCAACCGCAAGCATGGCCAGCATGAGCAGCGTCGGCTGGCCGAATCTCAGCGACTCCTCCACGGACCACAGAGCGATGCCCAGCAGCAGCAGCGTGATGCGGCCAAGCCCCGCGAAGGGACATGCCACCGCCCACGCGATGGCGAACGCGGTCAGACCGATCACGGTCCACAGGGCGAAAGCGGCCGGCTCGGGCAGCGCCGTGAGAGGCGTGATGATCCAGGCGAGCAGAGGTGTCTGCACGTAGTAGTGGGCCGAGTCGTACACCTGGTCCCGCGCAGGAAAACCCGCGGAAGCTGAACGCAGCAGGTCGGCGTCGTAGATATGCGACCACCCCGCGCTCACGCCGACCTTCGCCGCCGCGTAGAAAACCCTGAAGTCGTTGCCATAGGGATCGTCCAGGAACGTGCGGACCACGCGAAACACTCCGAAGGCCGCGGCCCAGAAGCTTGCCATCGCCGCCGCGGCGAGCCAGAGCGGCGGGCGGGAGCCGGCTGGCGCGGACATGCGCGCAATTGTCCCGATTCGGCATGCCGCCGTCGCGAACGCGGTGCTAGCGTCCTGGCTTGAAGTTCCCGATGCCAGAAACACCGTCGATCGCCTGCACCCTGTCCGCGGCCGAGCTCGAGGATCGAGAGGGCGCCTGGAGGAAGCTGATGTCCAGCGGCCTGGTGGAACGCGACGTCGTGCCCGGCGGCATCCGCCTGAGGCCGGCCGCGGGCGCCGCGGCCGCGCTCATCGACCTGATCGACCTCGAGCGCGAGTGCTGCGCCTGGATCCGTTTCGACGTGAGCGACAGCTCAGTCGTCACCCTGACTGCTGACGGCGACGGCGAGGCGGTGCTCGCCCAGATGTTTAGGTAGAGGCCGTCTCCGCCGGCAACTTCTCTTCGACGAGCTCCCCCTCGATGTTGATCTGGATCTCGTTGCTCACGATGAACTTGCCGTCCAGCATCATCTCGAATTGCATGCCAAAGTCCTTTCGGTTGAGACGGCCCTCGGCCGCGTAGCCGATCCGGTGCCCCATGGCGGGGTCGTTGAACTCGCCGTACTTCACGATGTCCAGGGTGATTGGCTTGGTGGTCGCCTTGATGGTCAGGCCGCCGGTCAGCTTGTATTTGTCCTTGCCGGCAGGCTCGATCTTGGTGCTCTCGAACGTGATGGTCGGGTACTTGTCGACTTCCAGGAAGTTGCCCGAACGCAGGTCGTTGTCCCTTGTCTCGTTGTGCGTCCGGATGCTTGCCGTATTGATGGTGGCCGCGATCTTTGACTTTTCGGGGTGCTCCACGTCGATCTCACCCGTCGCGGTGACCTCGGAAAAGTGACCTCGGACGGTCATCATCCCCAGGTGCTTGGCCGAGAACTCAACCTGAGTGTGGTAGGGGTCGAACTTCCAGGTACCCATCAACTACCTCCTGTGCAGCCTTTGCGGCGAAAACCGCTCCATCAGGCCAAACTGGTTGCGCAAGCAACTTATTTCCTGGCAGGTGAGATGACGCAGCGGTACGCCCTGATGTGGTCGGGTGGCAAGGATAGCGCCCTCGCTCTGGATCGCGCGCGGCAGTCGGGCCTTGACGTCGCCCGGCTGATCTCCTTCTATGACACGGCGACGCGGCGCGTGCGCTTCCACGCCACACGGGTCCCGATGCTCGAGGCCCAGGCGGCGTCGATCGGGGTCGACCTCCACGCCATCCCCACGAGCTGGCCGGAGATGGAGGCGCGGCTCGATCGGGAGCTCAGATTGCTCTCCGAAGAGGGATTTGCCGGTGTGGTCTTCGGCGACATCCATCTCGCTGACGTACGGGCCTGGTACGAGACGCGTGCGGTGGCGGCCGGCCTCGAGCATGTTGAGCCCATATGGGGCGAGCCGCCGAAGGTCCTGCTCGCCGAGTTCATCGCTTCCGGCGGGCGGGCGGTGATCACATGCGTTGAGCTCGCCAGGCTGGACGCGTCCTGGCTCGGCCGGACCATCGACGACCGATTTGCCACGGACATTCAGACCGCGGGCGTCGATGCATGCGGCGAGAACGGCGAATACCACTCGTTCGCGTTCTCCGGCCCTGTCTTCAAGTGGCCTGTGGGGTGGATGGCGGGTGAGCGCCGCATGGATGGTGGCTTCGCCCAGCTCGACCTGATTGGAGGACTTTCCGGCTCAGAGCCGATCGGTTGACTCGAGGCCGGCCTCCAGCCACTCGATGATGGAGGCGCTCATTCGATTCCGCCCGTTGGACGGAGCGCACGCGGTTTCTCTTGGCCCCGCCGCGCCGGGGCTCGGCCCGGCGGCTGCTTCGGCTCGGGAAGTGGAGCAACCCTGGGTACCGGCCGCGCCACCGGGCTGCGCGACGTCAGGTGCAATTCCTTCCCGTAATGCTCGAAGGAAATGGGCTTGCCCCGCAACAGCGAATAGGTTGCCCGGTTGCGGTTGACCGAGACCTTGATCAAGCGGCCGAGGAACGTCAGGCGGAAGGCAAGGCCCTGGATACCCGGCGGTAGGCGTGGCGCGAAGCCAAGTGTGTCCCCGTGATGGCGCATGCCGCCGAGGCCGGCCACGACCGCGAGCCACGCCCCGGCCAGCGAGCCCATGTGCACGCCGTCGCGGACGTTGTGCTCGAGGTCGTGGAGATCCATCAGCGCGGCCTCGCCCAGGTAGTCGTACGCGAGCTGGAGATGGCCAACCTCGGCCGCGATGATCGACTGCGTGTTTGAGGAGAGCGAGGAGTCGCGGACGGTGAGCGCCTCGTAATACAGGAAGTTTCTGGCCTTCTGCTCCTGGGTGAAAGCGTCTCCACGGAGGTGCATCGCCAGCACGAGGTCCGCCTGCTTGACCACCTGCTTCCGGTAAAGATCGAAATACGGGAAGTGCAGGAACAGCGGGTACTGGTCGGGGCCCGTGCGCCGGAAGTCCCAGCGTTCGTGCTTGGTGAAGTCGCTCGCCTGACGGTGGACCTCGAGCTCTTCGTCGTACGGGATGAACATGCGGTCCGCCGCGCGGCGCCATGCCTTCACCTCGGCGGCGGTCACCTTGAGCCGTTTCGCCACGCGGCTGTGGCGCCCGACGGCATCTGCGGCCGCGACCAGGTTTCGCTGCGCCATGAGGTTTGTGTACAGGTTGTTGTCAGCGAGGGCGCTGTATTCATCCGGCCCGGTGACGCCATCGATCCGAAACCGGCCGCCCCGCTCGTGGTGGCCCACGGAGATCCAAAGCCGCGCCGTCTCGACCAGGAGCTCAACCCCGACCGTCTCCTCGAACTTGCGGTCGTCGGTGGCGGACACGTACCTCAGCACGGCGTCGGCGATGTCGGCGTTGATGTGAAAGGCCGCGGTCGACGCGGGCCAGTAACCCGAGCATTCCTCGCCGTGGATCGTTCGCCACGGAAAGGCTGCCCCTTTCAGGCCGAGATCTTGCGCGCGTTTTCGTGCGAGGTCGATGATCGAAAGTCGCCAGCGCAGGACGTCGGCCGCCGCCGCTGGAGCCGTGTACGTCAGCACGGGAAGCACGAACGTCTCGGTGTCCCAGAATGTGTGGCCGTCGTACCCCGGTCCGGTGAGGCCCTTGGCCGGGATGGCCCGCTGTTCCGCGCGAGCCGCGGACTGCAGGACGTGGAACATCGCGAAGCGGATCGCCTGCTGGACTTCAGGGTCGCCCTTCAGCTCGACGTCCGCCCGCCCCCAGAAATCCGCCAGGTACCTGCGCTGCGCGGAAACCAGGCCTTTCCAGCCATGACTCTTCGCTGTTTCCAGCGCACCCTCGATCTGGGAGCGCAGCGCGGGAATCGAGCGCTGGCTGGACCATCCATACGCCACGAACTTCACCAGGCTCAACGCCTGCCCAGGGGCGACATGTGCCGTCACGGTGACCCGCGCTTGGTCTTCGCTGCTTTCACAGGTCGTCGTGCTCTTGCCCGGAGCCCTGATCACGTGATCCATGCCCGCGGCGATCGTGAGCCGGCTCCTCTTTGTGGAGTGGATGAGGATTGCCCGGCTGCCCTCGTGTCGCGAGAAGCGCGCCTCCAGGGGCGACTCGATGGCGGCCGCTGTCCGCGGGTCGGCCCTCACCACGTTGCCGACGGGCTCGTTGGCGACCAGCTCGGATTGAAGCACGAAGTCCGCAGGTCCGCCGACCGGCTCCACCTCGTAGAGAATGGCGGCGAGCGCCCGATGGACCAGCGAGACAAGGCGCGTCGAACGCAGCCGGATCACGCGATGGGCCGGCGACTCCCACTCCACTGTCCGTCGGAGTACCCCTGCCTTCAGGTCGAGTACCCGTTCATGCAGGTGGAGGGTTCCGTACCGGATGTCGAAAGGCTCGTCATCGATGAGAAGCCGGATGATCTTGCCGTTGGTGACGTTGACGATCGTCTGGCCCGCCTCCGGGTACCCGTATGCGGTCTCGGCGTAAGGCAGCGGAACCTCCTCAAAGACAGCGTTCAGGTAGGAACCCGAAAGCTCGTGAGGTTCGCCCTCGTCGAGGTTGGCCCGCCAGCCGATGTGTCCGTTGGAGAGGGCGAAGATCGACTCGGTCTGGCCCATCAGTTCGAGGACGAGGCGCCGCTCGCGCACGGTCCAGGGTGCGCACTCGAAGGCTTCGTTGATCACGATGTTTTGATCAGCTCTTCAAGGTCCTTGACCACCAAACCGGCCCCGTGCTCACGAAGCGCGGCCGCCTGGCCCACGCGGTCTACGCCCACGACCAGGCCGAAGTGGCCCGCGCGTCCGGCCGCAACTCCCGCGAGCGCGTCTTCGTAGACCGCTGAACCTGATGGAATCGTGTTGAGCATGCGCGCCGCCTCGAGATAGGTGTCCGGCGCCGGCTTTCCGGCCAGCTTTTTCGCGTGCGCCACGTTGCCGTCGACCTGTGCGTCGAAGATGCCCTCCAGCCGGGCGGCGCGAAGGACCTCGCTGCAGTTCTTGCTCGAGGTCACGACAGCCAGTTTCAGCTCCGCCTCACGAGCGGCGTGCAGGTACCGGATCGATCCTTCGTAAGCCTCGACCCCGTTGGTCCGTATCAGGTGCAGGAAGAGCTGGTCCTTGCGCTTACCCAGGCCGTGGACGGTTTCGGCTTCGGGCGCGTTGTCCTCCGCGCCCTCGGGCAGGGTGATGTGGCGCGACGCGAGAAATGAGCGGACGCCGTCTTCCCTGGGTTTGCCGTCGACGTATTCGTCGTAGTCGGTGACCTCGTCAAAAGGCCGGAAGGCTTCTCCGGTCTTCTCGGCCCGCTGCCTCAGGTAAGCGTCGAACGTCGACTTCCAGGCCGCGGCGTGCACGACAGCGGTTTTCGTCAGGACGCCGTCGAGGTCGAAGAGGCACGCTGTGATGGTCGGGGGCAGTCCAAGCGAGCCGCGGTCCATCTACAAACGTGATGCTAGCTCTTAGGTATACCCCGGGTGGATCGGGACCGGCCACACCTGGTCGGTGAAGATCACGTATCGCTGGGTCGCGAATGCCCCCGCCCACAGCGGCCAGCAAGTGGTCAGGGTCAGGTGGAATCCGTTGGCGTCCGGCACGAGCACCGAACGGTTGTCCGGGTTCACGATTTCGCTGCCTGTGACGCGATAGCGGTACGTCCCGTAACGCGTCTCGATGTCGATCTCGTCGCCTTTGGTCAGCTGCGGAAAGTTGATCCAGTAGACGTTGTGCGCCGCGACCCCGACCATCCCCGCATCGCCTGGCCACATGGTCGTCGCGTAGTGTCCGGGGCTCGCGTACAAAACACCCGCGCTCACGCCTTCCTTCACCGCCGCGTAATAGCCGAGCTTCGGCACGCGAATGGCGAAGTCAACGCCATTGACGGGTTGCTTCAGGCTCGGGTCAACCGCGGCGGCAGCCGGGCGCGCCCGGATCACCCCACTCCACACCTGGTTCAGATGCTGCTGCTCGCGCACGCCATTCCACATGCCGTACGCGAAGTTTCCAAAGAGGAACAGCCCGACCACCAGGCAGACCACCCAGAACGCACGAAAAGCGTGGCCCACGGTACTAGAACGCACAGCTGGCGCCGGCTGGACTAGATCACGAAGTAGAAGGTGGCTCCCTCACCTTCAGCGCCCTCGGCCCAGATCCGGCCCCCGTGGCGATTGACGATTCGCCGCGCAGTGGCGAGCCCGATCCCTGCGCCGGGAAACTCGCTCTGGCTGTGCAGCCTCTGGAAGGCCCCGAAGAGACGGTGGGCGTAGATCATGTCGAAGCCCACGCCGTTGTCCCTCACGAAGATCCGCGACTCGCCCTCGACCATCTCCGTGCCGACCTCGATTCGCGGCGATGGCTTGACACTCGTGAACTTCACCGCATTGCTGAGGAGGTTGGAAAGCAGGATGCGGACCAATCTCCGGTCTCCGAACACGGTCATTCCCTTGGCGATCTCGAACTTGACTTCGGCCTCGGGAGCGCCGGCCCTGATCTCCGTGACGATCTCCCTGCACAGGCTCGCGACGTCTATCCGTTCGCGATGGACCTCACCCCCCGTCAGGCGAAACAGGTCCTGGAGGCCGTTGAACACGGAGGTCATGCGCTGGCTCGCGCCCCGCATGCGCTTCAGGTTGTCCTTGGCCCGCTTGTCGAGCTGGTCGCCGTACTCCTCGAGCATGCTCTTGCTCAGCCCGTCGAACGCGAGCAACGGCGCCCTGAGGTCGTGAGAGACCGAATAGCTGAAGGCCTCGAGCTCGCGGTTGATCGCGGTCAGGGCGGTGGTCCGCTCCTCAACCAGGGTCTCGAGCCGGCTGCGATAGCGGCGCAGCTCCTGTTGCGCCCGATACAGCTCGACGAACACCGCGACCTTGGCGCGGAGGATCGGCGGAACCACTGGGGCGAAAACGAAGTCGACAGCCCCAAGGTCGTAACCGCGACCCATGTCGGTCTCGGCCTGGTCGAGGGCCGTGACGAAGATGATCGGGGTCAGCTCAGAGCGAGGGCGCAGGCGGATCAGCTGAGCGGTCTCGAAACCGTCCATCACCGGCATGCGAACGTCCAGGAGGATCACTGCGAAGTCCTGCCTGAGCAGCTGGCGGAGGGCGTCGGCTCCGGACGAAGCCTCGACCACGGTCTCGCCAAGTGGCGCGAGGATGGCCTTCAATGCGAAGCGCTTGGTCGCATCGTCGTCCACGATGAGGATGCTCACCGGGGCTTGCGGTCTCGTGTGAGATTCGTCGACGTCTTCGAGCCGCCAGGTCATCATCGGACTTTTCGGAAAAGGCTCACGCCATTCCGCACCTGTCTGTAGCGACTGCTCTCCGGCGAGAAAACGAGCGACTCGCCTTTGCCAAGGGCCAGGAATCCGAGCCGTACCAGGCTGTCGACGAAAAGGCGGTGAGCCCGTTCCTGCAGCGATGGGCGGAAGTAGATGAGCACGTTGGCGCAGACGATCAGGTGGAATTCGTTGAAAGACATATCGGTCACGAGGTTGTGGCGGGCCCACGTGACGTGGTGCTGAAGGCTTCGGTGGAACCGAGCTGTGCGGCCGGAAACGTTGTAGTGATCGGATAGCTTGCCGCGTCCGCCCGAGGCCTCATAGCGCTCCTCGTACGAGTGAACAGCGTCGAGGGGATAGGCGCCGATGCGAGCTACGGCCAGCGCGTCCTCGTTCAAGTCGGTGGCATAGATGCCGGCTCGCCGGAGCAGGCCCTCTTCCTGGAGCAGGATCGCGACGGAGTAGACCTCTTCGCCTGTCGCGCAGCCCACCATCCAGATGCGCACGGATGGATAGGTGCGGAACACCGGTACAACCTCATCGCGCAGGCAGCGCATCAAGTCTGCCTCGCGGAACATGCCCGTGACGCCGACTCCCACGATGTTGAGCAACCTGTGCATGGCCGGCTCGTCGTGCAGGATCCGGCCCTGGTAGGTCGAGATAGTCGAAATGCCCTCGCTCGCCATCGCGTCATAGATGCTTTTTCGAAGGGGCCTCGTCGCATACTCGCGAAAGTCGTACCCGTAGCGAAGGCGTATGGCGTCGAGCAGGAGGCGCACCTCAATCTCCTCGATTCCGGTTTCGTTGCCTTCGAGCCGGATGCCGGCGGCTTCGCGTGCTGTCAAGGCGTGAGCCACGAGCGGAGCATGGCCAGCAGCTCGGGGGTGTTCACGGGCTTGGCGATGTAGTCGGACGCACCCGCTTCGATGCACTTTTCCCGGTCTCCCTTCATCGCCTTCGCGGTAAGGGCGATGATCGGCCGGTCCTGGAACGCAGTGTGCTCGCGCATCCTGGTCATCGTCAGGTAGCCGTCCATCTCCGGCATCATCACGTCGACCAGCGCGACATCGAAGTCGCTGCGGTCGCCGAGCGTGTCGATCGCTTCCTGGCCGGAGTCGACCGCGGTCACGTCCATCCGGTGACGCTCGAGCATCGCCGTGAGCGCAAATATGTTCCGGATGTCGTCGTCGACCACGAGCACCTTCTTGCCCGCGAGCAAAGCATCATGCGACCCGGAGCCGCCATTCGATCCCGGCTGGGACGAGGCTGTGACGGCGCCGGGATCTTCGAGAAGGGCTCTCACCTCCTCCATCAATCGCTCCGGCGACCGGACCTCTTTGATGACGATCGTCTTGGTGGCGCGACCAAGCTTGAGCTCTTCTTTCTTGGTCAGGTCTCTCGCGGTGTAGACCACGAGAGGCAATGAGCGCAGTGCCTTGTGGCTGCGGATGTGGTCGATGACCTCCCAGCCGCTCATGCCTGGAAGACCGAGGTCGAGGACCAGGCAATCGAATTTCTGATCCTCGAGCAGCGCAAGGGCTTCTTCGCCCGTCCCGGTGGCGATCGTGCGCGCCTCGACCGACACCATCAGCTCGACGAGGTGCTGCCGCTGGATGGGATCGTCCTCGACCACCAGCACGGTCTTGTGAGGTTTGGCCGGCGGGCCGGCGACTGCCTGAGACTCCTCGACATGCCAGCCGGGCATGAGCCCTGTCCCGGCGCCGACCGCCACGGGGGCCGTCCGCGGCGAACTCTGCGACCGTCCGTTCCCGCTTCCACCAGGCAGAACATGCAGGGCCTGCGCGGGCGCTGCGACCGACAGGTAGACGGTGAACGCGCTGCCCACACCGAGCTCGCTCTGGAGCTGTATCTCGCCCCCCAGGAGGCGGGTGAGCTCCCGGCAGATCGAAAGTCCAAGCCCCGTGCCGCCGTACTTGCGGCTGGTGGTGCCATCGGCCTGCGCGAAGGACTCGAAGATCGAGTGCTGCTTGCTCTCAGGGATCCCAATGCCCGAATCGATCACGCTGAACGCGACGACCTTCGAGGCCGAGTTGAGTACCTCGTTGTGCGCGCTCCAGCCGGACGTGGCGACCTGGGCGATGAACTCGACCCTGCCTCTCTCGGTGAACTTGAACGCGTTGCTGAGCAGGTTGTTGAGGATCTGCTGCAAACGCTGGGCGTCGGTGGGGATGGTTTCGGGAAGGTCTGGTCGGAGGTCGATCGTGAAGGCCAGCTTGGTCGCCTCGGCCACGTGCCGGAACGTGCGCTCCAGCATTGGCTTGATTTCTTGCACCGGCCAGTCGGCGATGTCGAGCGTGACCGTCCCCGACTCGATCTTCGAAAGGTCGAGGATGTCGTTGATCAGCTTGAGCAGGTCGGTGCCCGACGACCTGATGATGGTCGCGTACTCGATCTGCTTCGCAAGGAGGTTGCCGTCCGGGTTGGCGGCGAGCTCCTGGGCCAGGATGAGCAGGCTGTTCAGCGGGGTGCGGAGCTCGTGCGACATGTTGGCCAGGAACTCGGACTTGTATCGAGAGGTGATGGCGAGCTGATCCGCCTTTTCCTCCACCAGCGTCTTGGCCGCCTCGACGTCGTCCCGGCGCTGCTCGATCTCGGCGTTCTGCTGGACCAGCTGTCGCGCTTTCTCGGCCAGCTCTTCGTTGGTGCGCTGGAGCTGGTCCTGCTGGCTCTGCAGCTCATTGGCGAGCGACTGCGACTGCTTCAGGAGGTCCTCCGTCCGGCTGTTCGCCTCGATCGTGTTGAGGACGATCCCGATGCTCTCCATCAGCTGATCGAGGAAATCCATGTGCGTCGGGCTGAACGGCCGAAACGATGCGAGCTCGATCACGGCCCGGATGTCGCCTTCGAAAAGGACCGGCAGGACGACGATGTTCGCGGGAATCGCCTCTCCGAGAGACGAGTTGATGCGGATGTAGTCGCCGGGCACCTGGGTCAGGACGATCCGCCGCTTCTCGAGCGCGCACTGTCCAACCAGGCCTTCGCCAAGGTGAAACGACTTCGGCAGGTTCTTGCGCTGCTTGTACGCGTAACCGGCCTGGAAGGCCAGGTGAACGGGCTGGCCGTTCGGCCCCACCATGCTGTAGAAAACGCCGTGCTCCGCGTTGACCAGCGGCGCGAGCTCGGAGAGGATCATCTTGGACACCGTCATCGGGTCGCGCTGGCCCTGCAGCATGCGGGTGAACCGGGCGAGGTTCGTCTTGAGCCAGTCCTGCTCCGTGTTCTTCTCGGTCGTCTCCTTGAGGTTGACGATCATCTCGTTGATGTTGTCTTTGAGGATCGCGACCTCACCGCTTGCATCGACGCCGATCGATCGCGTGAGGTCGCCCTTGGTGACGGCGGTAGCGACCTCGGCGATGGCACGCACCTGGGTGGTCAGCGTGGCTGACAGCTGGTTCACGTTGTCGGTGAGGGCGCGCCACGTGCCGGACGCTCCGGGCACCCTGGCCTGACCGCCCAGTCTTCCCTCAACACCGACTTCGCGCGCGACGCTCGTGACCTGGTCGGCGAACACCGCCAGGGTGTCGGTCATGCTGTTGATGGTGTCGGCGAGCGCCGCGATCTCGCCTTTCGCCTCGAGGGTCAGCTTGCCCTTGAGGTCACCATTCGCGACGGCGGTGACCACCCGGGCGATTCCTCGCACCTGGTCGGTGAGGTTGCTCGCCATCGTGTTGACGTTGTCGGTGAGGTCCTCCCAGATGCCCGCGACCCCTTCGACGTTGGCCTGGCCGCCGAGCTTGCCGTCGGTGCCCACCTCGCGCGCCACGCGAGTCACCTCGTTGGCGAATGCGTTCAGCTGGTCAACCATCGTGTTGATCGTGTCCTTCAGCTCGGCGATCTCGCCCTGAACGTCGACTGTGATCTTCTTGCTGAGGTCCCCCTCGGCGACGGCCGTCACCACGCGCGCGATTCCGCGCACCTGCTCGGTGAGCTGACCGGCCATCAGGTTCACGTTGTCGGTGAGGTCCTTCCAGACACCCGCCACGCCGCGGACCTGAGCCTGCCCGCCGAGCTTGCCTTCGGTACCGACCTCGCGGGCGACACGGGTCACCTCTCCGGCGAACGCGTTGAGCTGGTCGACCATCGTGTTGATCGTGTTTTTCAGCTCGAGTATCTCGCCCTGCACGTCTACCGTGACCTTCCGGGAGAGGTCGCCGTTGGCCACAGCCGTAGTGACATCGGCGATGTTGCGCACCTGGCCGGTCAGGTTGCCGGCCATGAAGTTCACGTTGTCGGTCAGGTCCTTCCAAACCCCGCCGACGCCCTTGACGTCGGCCTGGCCGCCGAGCCGGCCTTCGGTGCCGACCTCGCGCGCGACACGCGTCACCTCACCGGCGAACGCGTTCAGCTGGTCGACCATCGTGTTGACGGTGTCCTTGAGCTCGAGGATCTCGCCTCGGACGTCGACCGTGATCTTCTTCGACAGATCGCCGTTGGCGACCGCCGTCGTGACCTCTGCGATGTTGCGCACCTGGCTGGTCAGGTTGCCGGCCATGAAGTTCACGTTGTCGGTCAGGTCCTTCCAAACCCCGCCGACGCCGCGCACCTGGGCCTGACCGCCCAGGCGGCCTTCGGTGCCGACCTCGCGCGCGACACGCGTCACCTCGCCGGCGAACGCGTTGAGCTGGTCCACCATCGTGTTGACGGTGTCCTTGAGCTCGAGGATCTCGCCTCGGACGTCGACTGTGATCTTCTTCGACAGGTCGCCGTTGGCGACCGCCGTGGTGACCTCTGCGATGTTGCGAACCTGGCTGGTGAGGTTGCCGGCCATGAAGTTGACGTTGTCGGTCAGGTCCTTCCAGACACCGCCGACGCCCTTGACCTCGGCCTGGCCGCCCAGGCGTCCCTCGGTGCCCACCTCGCGCGAGACACGCGTGACTTCGTTGGCGAAGGCGTTGAGCTGGTCGACCATCGTGTTGACGGTGTTCTTGAGCTCGAGGATCTCGCCCTGGACGTCGACTGTGATCTTCTTCGACAGGTCGCCGTTGGCGACCGCGGTCGTTACCTCGGCGATGTTGCGCACCTGACTGGTGAGGTTGCCGGCCATCAGGTTGACGTTGTCGGTCAGCTCCTTCCACACGCCGCCCACACCGCGCACGTGTGCCTGGCCACCGAGCTTTCCTTCTGTTCCGACCTCGCCCGCCACGCGGGTCACCTCGGAGCTGAACGACCGAAGCTGGTTGACCATCGTGTTGACCGTCCGCGCCGTCTCCATGAACTGGCCCTGCAGCCTTCGTCCTTCGATCTGCAGCGCCATGGTCTGTGTGAGGTCGCCGTTGGCGACTGCGCTGATCACGCGGGCCATCTCCGTGTTCGGGCGCACGAGGTCTTCGATCAGGTCGTTGACGGCATCCAGGGTGGAGGCCCAAACACCGCCCGCATCTCCGAGGCCCGCCCGCTTGACCTGGCCTTCCTTGCCAACCCTCTTGCTGAGGCGCCGGATTTCCCGTTCGAGGCGCTGGTTCGACTCGATGATGTCGTTCAGGGAGCTGGCGACCTTGCCCGCATTTCCGGTCCAGCTCGACGGCATGCGAACGGAAAAGTCGCCTCTTTTGACAGCGGTCAGAACGTTGAGAGCTACTCGAGCGTCGATTTCGTTTGTGGTGACCTTTGTCGCCATCTGTTCTCCTACCTTCCTTTCGTTCGATTCGATTCGCTGATCCGCACCGGAGTCGTCGCGTACGTCACAGGTTCTGAGGCACCCAGAATTCCACCCTTGCTCCCGCGCCTGGTTCGCTTTCGATTTGGAACCAGCCGCCCGCGAGCTGCGCTCGCTCTTTCATCGCGAGCAAGCCGAGATGACCCGGCATGTTGACCGCCTCGGCGACGACGAAGCCCGTTCCGTCGTCGACGATCTCCACGCGGATGCCGTCGTCCGCCTCGTGGGCCGTCACGAGCATCCGGGTGGCGTGGGCATGCTTGGCGACGTTGGTCAGCGCCTCGGCGATGTTCTTGACCACGATCGCCTGGATCGGTGCCGCGACCTGGTCGGGCAGCCGAAGGTCGACCTGGGTTTCAATCCCGAAATGGACGCGCACCGATTCCAAGCGCTCCCTGATCGTTGCGTTGAGGTCCACGTCGAGCTCGAGGTTCTCGGTGCTCAAGGTCGTGAGCAGCTGCCGAAGCGAGTCTTCGACCTTGCCGAGCGTTGTCTTGAGCTGGTCGAACTGGACCACCTGGTGGCTCCCGTTCGCCTCGGCTCGGATGCGCTCGAGCTGAAGCTCGGCCGCTGTCAGAAGCTGGAGGGCGTCGTCGTGAAGCGTGCTCGTGAACCGCCGGCGGGCCTCATCGCCACCCGAAGCGATGTTGTTCATCAGCCGGCGGCGAGCGGCTGCCGCATCTTCCAGGCGGATCGCGGCGGTACCGAGCTCGTCCTCGACCTCCCTGTACTGCCATACGAGTCCGGTGGCCATGGCCCCCAGCCGAAGCACCCATTGATCGCTGGACGTGAAGCCGCGACGAGAGTCGAATGCGACCACGGCGCCGATGCGCCGGTCGCCGGCTCGCCATGGCGCCGCGATCGAGTTCTTGATGCCGGCAAGGCCGAGCTCTCGCCACATGGCATCGAGCTCGGTGCAGGTGCCGCCGACCACGTCGAGGTCGTCACCGAAGACGATGCGGTCGACGATGGCTCCGCCGGTCGGGCCGCGCTCGATGCGCAGTGCGTGGATGGGCGAACCGGCAGGAAACCCGAAGGCCTGTGGCTGGAGCCCAAGCATGCCGCGCGCTCCGAGGCGCCAGAACCCAGCGCGGCGCGCTCCGACCAGGCCTGCCACCGTTTCGCTCAGCCGGCCGAAAAAGACGGGCAGGTCTTCGTCCGCATCGAGGTAGGACGAGACGGCGGCAAGTGCCGAGATGGCCGCAGATTGGGCCTTCTCCAGTTGCCGGGCAGAACGCTGTTTCGGATCGCGCTTGGTCTCGCCGGCAGCAGCAAGGCCGCCGCGGTTCCCGGCGTGAGCCGGATCCTCTCGGCGTCCTGCCGGCAGCGCCACTGTCTCCACGTTCCCCTCCAGCGAGAATGTCCTACCTTCCATGAAAGGGCCTGGAGGTGGGGTTCGTCGCCGTACAAGTGAGGTAGGCGGGCTGCTGTAAGCAGAGTCCCGATTACTGGTGTGCCCCCCCTCGCGAGGGGGGCACGTCTAAAAAACGCCCCGAGAGCGATCGTTACCCGAGATCAGGCTGAACTCGGCGCCGGCAAAGAAAAACCGGGCCCGCACGCGGCGAGCCCGGTCCCCTTGGTTGCCGGTTATCGGCGCCGGCGAATCCGCAGACCGATGCCGCCGACGAGGGCCATGAGGCCCCCGAGAAGGCCCCCCGCGATGGGGGCTCCGGTGTTGGCCAGGGTCACCCCTGAGCCGCTGATCGCCGTTGCGCCCAGGACCGAGCCACTCGGTGAGGTAGCCGTCGTTCCGCCGACCGCGCCGCCGCCAAGTGTGCCGCCGCCCGTGCCGCCGCCGACCCCGCCCGTGCCGCTCGAGCCGGTGGTGTTGCCCGTGCTGGTGCCGGTGCTGGTGCCACCGCCGACCCCGCCCGTGCCGGCCGAGCCGGTGGTGTTGCCCGTGCTGGTGCCGGTGCTGTTGCCGCCGCCGACCCCGGAGCTGCCGCCGCTGGCGGTGCTGCCCGTGGTCTGCGCTCCGGTGCTGCCGTTGTCACCGCCGCCCACCCCGGTCGTGCCGCCGCTGGCGGTGCTGCCCGTGGTCTGCGCTCCAGTGCTGGTGCCGCCGCCGCCGACCCCGGTCGTCGCGGTGCTTGTGGTGGAAAGGCCGGTGCTCGGTCCGGTGCTCATGCTGTCCGCGCTGTCGAGCTTGACGCTGCCGTTCGTCTTGACGCTGCCGTTCGCCTTCGAGCTGTCATTCGTCTTGACGCTGCCGTTCGCCTTCGAGCTGTCGGTCGCCTTGACGCTGCCGTTCGCCTTCGAGCTGTCGGTCGCCTTGACGCTGCCGTTCGCCTTCGAGCTGTCGGTCGCCTTGACGC
>JBOHUQ010000045.1:0-2100 GCA_050734495.1 Candidatus Dormibacteraceae bacterium | reverse complement strand
GGCCAAGATCGATGTGGTCCTTGATCACCTCCTCGAAAAACTGGCGGCCGTGGAGCGGGCGTTATCCCGAGGCGCCCGTTATCCCGATGTCATGAGGAAGGCGCCTTCAAGGGAGGGTTCGCTCCTCGGCATAATCAGGGGCCGGCCAGGAATCGCAGCAACGGGTCCGACGCCTGGTACCGGGCCCGCGAGGAAGCGAGCGGTCGGAGCCTTGCCAGGGCTTTCTCCTTCATCGACATGTCCGCATGCAGGTACACATCCGTGGTCTGTACCCGCTCGTGGCCCAGCCAGAGAGCGATGGTGGCAGCGTCGACGCCGGCCTGTAGTAGTTGCATCGCGTTCGTGTGACGGAGGACGTGCGGGGTGACGTTCTTGCTGCGCAGCGTGGGACACACGTCAGCTGCTGTTCGAGCGTGTTCAGCAACCAGCCTCGCCACCGCGTCGGAGCTGAGGCGGGTGCCGATACGTGTTGGGAAGAGAATGTCGCTGGCTGCGCCGCCTCGCTCTCGCGTCCATAGCTTCAGAACGGATACTGTGTGAGCGTTCAGGGGCGTCGAGCGGTCCTTCCGCCCTTTCCCGAGACAGTGCACGAAGGCGCCAGCGCCGAGGTGAAGGTCCTCAAGCCTGAGAGCGGTGAGTTCGGTCAGACGAAGCCCAGTTTGGAGGGCCAACAACAAGAAGGCGTGGTCGCGTCTGCCATGCCATGTTGACCGGTTCGGAGCTGCCAAGATGCCAACGATCTCGCGGTGTTCGAGGTGAGTGATGTCGGTTCGCCGGGAGCGCTTGTGCGGGATGGCGAGAACGCGCTGAATGTCCGCGGCATGCTCTGGATGGCGCGCCGAAGCGAAGTGGAAGAAGGAGTGAACCGCGGCGAGGCGCGCATTGCGTGAACCGATGCTGTTCGCACGCTCAGTCTCCAGATGCCGCAAGAAGTCCAAGACGGTGGACGCTCGGAGATCCATGAAGTCCAGACGAGAGGGTGCCTTGCCGGTGTTCTGCTCGACGAAGCGGAGCAGGAGATGAAAGGTTCGCCGATAAGCCACGATCGTATGTGGACTCGCATTGCGCTGTTGCGCGAGCCGCTCGGTGAAGAAGGCCTGGAGGGTCGGGGCGAGATTCGTCATGGCAGATCACCGAGCTGCTTCTCAAGGCGATTCCCGACGAGGGCGAAGAGTTCCGGAGTGGCTGAGAGGTACCAGTACGTGTGCGCCGGTTGGCTGTGGCCAAGGTACGTGGTGAGCGACGGCATGCGCTCGGCGACATCAACACCGTCGTGGTACCAACCGACCAGGGTGTGCACTGCAAAGCTGTGGCGCAAGTCATGAATCCTCGGTCGGCAGCGTGCCGAAAGCGGCGTTAGCCCGATGCTCTGTGTCAGGCGATGAAAGACATGGTGGACGTGGTTGTAGTTGAGTCGAGTTCCGACGGTGGAAATGAAGAAAGCGGGCGTCGAGGGTCGGTAAGACAGGCGAAGTCGCTGAGTGTCGTAGTTGTGCAGAGCGGACATCGTCGACGGCTGGAGGACGACTTCACGAGACTTGCCAAACTTCGCCCCGCGGACGGTCAGTAGGCCATTCGACCAGTTGACGTCATCGCGGTCGAGGCTGATGGCTTCACCCGCACGCATACCCGTAACGGCCAACAACCCGATATAGGTTTCGTAGGTTCGCGACTTGAGCGGGTGAGGCAGTTGGCGAGCCGCCATCATCAGTTCTACGATGTGCGCGTCCGTGTAGATGAAGGGCTCGGCCCGGTGTGAGCCCGCGGGCAACAGATCGGAAGCTGGCACTTCGTGGCGTGAGTCCATCGCATGCAGATATCGGGCAAAGGAACGTACGGCGTTCAGGCGGTAGGACCACCAGAGTTGCTGGCCGGCGGCCGGTTGTCGAGCCCAGGCCAGCGCCAGTTCCGTGGTGATGAGCTCGTATCCGGAGTTGTGGCAGTAAGCCGCGAATTGGGTCACCAGCTGGCCCGGGCGTCCCAGCTTGAAGCCCAGGCTGCGGCGCAAGCCGAGATACTGTTCGGCGCTCTCAACCAATGTCGTCATGCGCCACCGACCTTCGGCCACGGTCGTGCCAGCTCATAGAGGCGATTCCGGTC
>JBOHUQ010000044.1:0-2092 GCA_050734495.1 Candidatus Dormibacteraceae bacterium | reverse complement strand
GTTCTAAGATTCGCCATTCCCGACCACCTCGCGGACGACGTCTTCCGGATTGAGGCCCGCCGCGAGCAGCTTTCTCCAGACCTTGTCCGGCATGTGCACCAGGGCCTCCCGTCGCCAGTCCCAGGAGTCATCGAGGATGCGATAAGTGGCCAGGCTCGAAACGACGGGCGAGCCGAGCTCGCTCTCTCGGTTCTCGGAGACGAAGGCCAGCGACGCGAGACGGCGAAGCTCTTGGTCGCCGCGGTGGTAGGTGCTCAGGTGGACAATGAGGTCGACACCGGTGCCGATCAGGCGGCGGACGACATGCGGCGCGAGGTTCCTGTCGGCTGACATGGCGAGGACCTCCAGGCGATCAAGCGCCGTCTGGGGATTACTGGCGTGAAGCGTCGTCAGGCTGCCGTCGTGCCCGCTGGACATGGCGTGGATCATGTCGAGCGCTTCCGTCCCTCGGACTTCGCCCACGATGATCCGCTTCGGCCGCTGGCGCAAGGCTGCGCGCTGAAACAGATCTTGCATCGTTATCCGACCGACGCCCTCGACGTTGGCATCACGTTCTTCGAGACTGAAGAACTGTGGACGCAACTCATGCAGCCACAGCTCGGTCTCGGTCTCCAGCACGCAGGTCCGCTCGCCCTCGGCGATCATCAGCGCCAGCACTCGCGCCAGCGTCGTCTTACCCGTGCCCGTTGGTCCGCTGAGGATGATGTTCAGCCGAGCTCTCACCGCGGCTTCCAGAAGCGGCACTGCGCGGCTCGGGATAGTTCCTGACTTGACCAGGTCGACCAAGCTCAGAAAGCGGCGCAGCTGCTGTTTTCGAATCGTTACCACAAGCGGTTTCGCGATCGGCGGAAGCACGGCGTTGAGCCGGCTGCCGTCGCGCATCGTGACCGTGACCATCGGGCTTGAGACGTCGAACCTTCGGCCCGACTGCTCCGCCTAGAAGCGAACGACGCTGATGAGTTCGTCCTCCGACTCGAACAACGGCGGCAATGGCTCGCGGTGGTCGCCGTACTCCAGGTAGGCATGGTCGAGGCCGTTCATGTGGATGTCCTCAACCCCTTCCTTGGCAAGCAGCTCGCCGAGCGGACCCAGCGCGCTGTGCTCGATGTAGAGACGCTGCCGTATTTCCCAGAGCTGGACTTGCGAGAGCTGCGGCAACGTCGAAGAACGAGCTGTCGCGGCGTGATAGTCGCGCACCGCTTTGTCGGCCAATCCGAATATCGCTCGGTCGTCTGAGAACTGCGGCCTCGGGTCCTTGCGCTCACGCAACAGGTCTTCCAGGCTCTTCTGGAATGCCGGGAGGATATGGGTCTCGGCCTGCCTTACCTCGTCTGCTGTAGCTTCAAGCGTCTGCATCTCACTGCCTCTCGGCCGCAGCTAGGTCGACTGGAGCCAGCGAATCGGTCAATGCTTCGAATGCACGGCGAGTCGTGAGTGCCTGCGCTCCGTGATGTTTCTCATAGCGAGGATCGGTCGTGTGTGCCTCAGCCATGTTGAGAGCCTCAACGGAATGCTGCAGATCAACCCGCGCCCAGTAGTCGGGGGTTTCCGGAAGGGTGCCAACCGTCAATAGCGCGTACTCATCGGCGGCATAGCGCTCGAAGCCGGTGAACGCCCGCTCGTTGTGGCGGTTGACGACCAACGTCGCTTTCTTAAGCCACTCGTCACCTTCTCGCTCAGCCTCCCAGTAACGCCGTTCCAACGCGGCCGTACCACGCGGTGTCGGCGTGACTACCCACAGCAATCGGTCGAAGTCGATGGTCGCAGCTAGCGCCGGCATCCGGCCGAGGTCGATCACGATGTGTTCGTAGCGGCGCGATGCTGCGTCGATCAGTCCTGACAGGAAATGCGGCGTGATGCGATCGACGTCGTCGCTGCGGTTGATCCCTGGCAGCACTGCGATGCGATCTCGCATACCGGTGTGCGGTTCGAGCTCGTCGCGATCGACAGGCGCCAGTTGCGCCTTGTAGGCGAGGTCGAAGATCCCGACCTCAGGATCGAGGTCGAGGATGGTGGCGATTTCGGGGTTATCGACGTTCAGGTCGATCAGCATCGTCCTCGACCTCGCGGCCACCACTGCGGCCAGCCCAAT
>JBOHUQ010000043.1:0-63013 GCA_050734495.1 Candidatus Dormibacteraceae bacterium | reverse complement strand
AGGCCAGTGGGCCGACGAATCGATGCAGGCCCGCGACACCCAGGTCGGCACTGAGCCTCACCTCGAGACCGCACGCCTCCACCACCATCCGCGCTTCTTCGGCCGCCGGCAGGTCGGAGGTGCCGGCGGTCAGGATTCCAACTTTTCCGCCGGCAGGCACCGCCTCGAATCCCGGGCGAAGCACTCTTGCCGATAAGGCGTAGTCGATCACCCGCATGCCTGCGGTCGCAGCGCCCTTGCCGAGCACGTCGCGATGCTCGGCGGTCATCCTGCTGATCAACCCCTGGCCCATCCGCTCGGCCATGGCGACCACCAGGCGTGCCGCATCAGCCGTTGTCTTGCCGGATGCCAGCACGACCTCGGGAATGCCCCGGCGCAGGAAGCGCCCGAGATCGAGCCGGGCCCGGCCTCCAAGCTCCTCGAGCTGGATCAAGCGCAGCTCCGATATGGCCTCCTCCTCCGTGAGCTCCCCGGCGAGCAGGCGCCGCAGGACGTTCATCACAGTCCCGCGAGGACCTCGCGCATCCGCTGCCAGTGGGTCCCGGCCCAATAGACACGGCCGCATTCGGGGCACTCCGAGTAGCGGGACTGCGTGCTGCGTACGTATGGCGGCACCCGCTCCGCGACCAGCGCCGGGATCCGCGCCTGCAGCTCCGAGTTGCACTCGATGCACCTCGTGAGTGCTTCTTTGAGCTCCAGTCCCAGCTCGGCGAAAACCTGGCGCAGCTGCTTGGTCACCTCGTCGTCGCGGATGAGAATGGCTCGCACCACGCCGGTCTGAATCACCCGTCGCTTGGTCAGGTCACGATCCCGCGTCAGGAGGACTCGGCTCTCGGCGGCCGCCTCGCGCACGAGCTCGGCGTCACCGATGCGAGCGTGGTACGACGCGTCGTATCCAAGCGCGCGCAGCCAGCGCGCAAGGCGCCCGACGTTGCAGTCGGCGAGGAACCGAGGCTTCACCGAACCAATCTTAGAATCGGTGGCATGGCGACTCCTGGAGACCTGATGGCCAGGCTGCGCGCAGAAGCCACCGGCTGCTACTCGTGGTCCAACGGGCCGGGCGATCGCTACGCGCCGCATAGCCACGCGTACGAGAAGGTCCTCTACTGCGTGGACGGCTCGATCACGTTCGACGTCGAAGTGATGGACCGGAAGCGGATCGAGCTGAAGGCCGGGGATCGCATGGTGTTGCCCGCGGGCACGATTCACTCAGCGGCCGTCGGACCGGCAGGCTGCACCTGCATCGAGGGCAAGCGCTGAGCGCACGTCAGGGAATTCGCGGGGCGTAATATGGGCTCGCGATGGGCATCATCGAGTTCATCCGCGACCGAGCCCGCTTCTACAACTGCCCGGTCTGCGGACGCAGCCTCAAAGGCTGCGAGGTCCAGGTCCTCAGCCACGAAGAGGAGCGGTTCCACCTGCAGGTCACGTGCGCGCAATGCCAGGTGACGTTCATCGTGGTGCTGGCGATCGCGGGTGGCGCCGTCGAGGAGATCGACAAGGCGATTCCCGAGCCGGCGCAGGTCATCGCAGCCGAGCCGATCACGGTCGACGAGATCCTCGACCTTCACCTCTACCTCAAGACGTTCCAGGGCACGCTCGCAGAGCTCTTCCACCAGCCCGACCACAGCCGCGGCTGATCGCTGATCGCGGCATGGGCCGCATCTATCTAGACGACGCGGGATTCGCGCCCGTCCTACCTGAGGTTTACGCGGCGCTGCGCGACCTCCCCGAGGGCAATCCATCCAGCCCGCACACCGAGGGACGAGCCGCGCGTGCCGCGCTGGATCGGGCTCGCGACGTTGCGGCGCAGGCGATGGGCGCGGACCGCGCCGAGATCTCCTTCACCAGCTCTGGCACGGAGGCCGTCAACCTCGCGCTTTTCGGCCTGGCGCGCCGCCTGTCGAGACGCGCGACCATCGTGACGTGGGCCGCCGAGCATCAATCCGTGCTGGGGGCTGTGCGACGCCTCCAATCGGAAGGCCACGCGGTGGAGGTGGCGCAGGTCGACCGAGCCGGTCGGTCGGACCCGGACGACATCCCATCATCGGCCGCCCTGGTGTCGATCGGGCTGGCCAACAACGAGGTCGGCACGATCCAGCCCGTCGCCGCGATCATCGCTCGGGCGCACGAGGCGGGTGCGCTCGTGCACGTCGACGCGTGCGCCGGTCCCCGATGGATCGGCATCCCCGACGGCGCGGACGCAGTCTCCGTCAGCGGCCACAAGCTGGGCGCCGGGCGCGGCGGGGTGCTCTTTGTCAAAGACGGAGTGCGCATCGATCCGCTTCTTTATGGAGGCCCACAGGAGTGGGGACGGCGGGCCGGTCGAGAGGACGTCGGCGCTGCGACAGCGGTTGCGACCGCACTCTCGACGTGCCATCGCGATCGCGTGGCGCGCAGCGCGGCCGCCTCACTCCGGGCATCGAGGTTGCGCGCGATGCTCGTTGACATGGGCGGAGTCTCGACGGGAGCTGAATCACGCCTGCCCAACTTCGCGACGTGTGCATTCGCCGATCGCCGCGGCGAAGACCTGCTGCTGGCGCTCGACCTGGCCGGTGTCTCAGCCTCGAGCGGCTCCGCATGTGCATCCGGCTCGCTCGACCCGTCGCACGTCCTGCTCGCGATGGGTTTGAGCCTCGATGCGGCCCTGGGCAGCCTGCGACTGAGCACCGGCTATTCCACCACCGACGAGGAGGTATCGCGCGCGGAGGCGATCATCCGGGCGGCGCTGGAGCGCTCAGCCGCCCGTGCCTAGCCAGCCGGCCGGGTCCCTCGGCCCGACCTCACCGGAAGAGGATCTGGCCCGCCGGCTCGGCCGCGGCGAAGAGGTTGTGCTCGCGACGGTCATCAAGGTGGATGGCGAGCCGCCGTCTCGGGCGGGGGCGAAGCTCCTCCTCTCGCGTACGGCCATGCTCTCCGGAACGCTCGGCTGCAGCGAGTTCGATTCCATGGCGCTGGCCGGCGCGGCGGAAATCGCGGCAGCCGGCACGCCCGCACTGCGAACGTATCAGCACGACCTCGGCTCGATCGAGGTCTACCTGGAACCGCACGTGGCGGCTCCCATCCTGGTCGTCTTTGCCGCCACACCGGTGGCCGCGGCGCTCCTGCGCTGGGCACCCGACCTCGGTTTTCGCACCGTGCTGGTCGAGACCCGGCCCGACCGGCTGAAGGGCGGCTCCTGGCCCCAGGCCCTGACCTCGCTCACGGAACTCGCGGCGGCCCTCGGCTCCGAGGTCTACGCGGTGCACACGGACCACGACGCCGAGGACCTGGTTGCGGCGCTCGAGGCGTTACTTCCGGCCGAGCCCAGGTTTATCGGACTCGTCGGCAGCCGGCGCCACACCGGGCACCACCTGGAGGCGCTGCGCGCCAAGGGGGTGCCGGAAGAGGTCATCGCTCGGATCCAGAGCCCGGTCGGCCTGGACCTCGGAGCGGTCACGCCCAGCGAGATCGCGCTGTCGATCCTGGCCGGGATCGTCGCTGTGAGGCGGCATGGAAGCGGCGGCTGGAAGCAAGCATCAAGGATCGGTTAAGCAAGGTCGAGTTCGCCAAACCGTTCCGCATAATCAGCACCCGTGTCGATTACGCCGGGAACCAAGCTGGGGCAGTACGAGGTCCAGGAATTCATCGGCCAGGGAGCCATGGGCCTGGTTTATCGCGCCTTCCACGTGCAGCTCGAGCGGGCCGGCGCTATCAAGGTGCTGCAGGCGCTCTCGCCTGACCCCGACACCACCGCCCGGTTCCGGCACGAGGCGCAGGCGATCGCCCAGATGCGCCACCCGAACATCGTCAACGTCTACGACTTCGGCGAATTCGAGGGGACGCCTTACATGATCGTCGAGTTTGTGCCCGGAGGCAGCCTCGCCGACCGGCTCAACCAGGGTCCTGTCAGCCGTGCCTCGGCCATGAGATATCTGCGCGGCATCGCGGCCGGCCTCGACTACGCGCACGGCATGGGGATCGTCCATCGGGACGTCAAGCCCGCGAACGTCCTGCTCGAGAAGGACGACACACCGGTCCTCGCCGACTTCGGCCTCGCCAAGCTGCTCCAGGGCTCATCCCTGAAGTCGATGAGCGGCGTCACCACGGGAACACCCGCCTACATGGCCCCCGAGCAGGTGATGGGCCGCCAGGTGGGACCCGCCGCGGACCGCTACTCGTTCGCGACCATCGCGTACGAGATGCTGGCGGGAGCCATCCCATTCGATGGCGAGGCTTTGATGGAGCTCCTCTACGCGCAGGTCCACCGCGAGCCTTCGCCTCCGAGCTCGCGTGACGCCTCGCTGGGGCCAGAAGTCGACGCGGTGATCATGCGCGGTCTGGCCAAAGACCCTGCCGCCCGATGGGAGAGCTGCGCCCGATTCGTGGACGCCTTGGCAGCAGCCCTCGCGTTACCGGCACCTGCCCAAGCCCTGGTGGCGGACAAGACAGTCGCCCTACGACCCAATGCCCTACCGGCCACCAAGCCGCTCTTGGTTGCCCCGCGTCCCGCCCGCGAGCGAGCTCCAGCCACGATGGTCGTGCCGATGCCGGGGCCGCCGGTGATACAGGGCGTGCCGGCGGGCGCGAACGGAACCTCAGCCCACGCCCAGACCGCAAAGCGGCGACGCCGGCCTCTCATGATCGGGGTGGCCGGCGTCCTCGTGCTCGTCCTGCTCCTTGTGCTCGGTGTTTGCGCCGCCGCGCAGACGCCGACGCTGACGCTCACCCCCACCACGGTGGTCGCAGGCGGTCGCGTACTCGTCACCGCCACCCATGTGCCCGCCAACAAGGTCGGCGAGATTCAGCTGCACAGCCAGACGTACCGGTTTCCGTTCACGGCGAACTCGGGCGGCGCCGTGAGCAAGGAGATCGTCGTGCCGGCGGACATCGCCCTGGGCGCTCACATGGTCGAGATCTGCTGGGACTCGAGCTGCCGGGCTCACCAAACGCTGCACGTGGTCGCCCCGGGCACGGTCATCACCACGCCGGTTGCCAACCCGCCGGCCACGCCCTCAGCCTCTACGAGCCCCATCCCCGGCCAGACTCCAACGTCAAACCCCACGCCTGGGTCCAGCCCCAGACCAACCTCGCAGCCAACCCAGAGGCCAACCTCGCAGCCGGCGCCAAGCCCGACGCCGACGCTTCCGCCCACACCTGTGCCGAGCCCTATTCCAAGCTCAATCCCCAAACCGACGCCGACTCCAACCCCCGCGCCGCCGCCTCCGGCGTCTCTTACCGCAAATCCAAGCACCATCGTTCTGATCGGCGTGACGGGCACGACAGTGAACGGGGCGAACTTCACGCCAGGCAAGACAATCACGATCACCCTCACCCAGGGCTCCAAGGCCCAGAGCTGGCCTGCGGTGGTGCAGGGCAATGGCTCTTTCAGCAAGGCGATCAATCCCTCGCTTGCGGGGTGGTCTACGGGCGCGGCGATGCTCCAGGCCTGTGACTCCGCGAGCCGATGCGCCACGACCACGATCTCGATCCTCTTGTAAAGCGCCTGGTGGACAGCGCCGGGCTCTGCGAACCGCACCTCATAATCGACCCCGTGCCGATCGCTCCCGGAACCAGGCTGGGGCAGTACGAGGTCCAGGACTTCATCGGCCAGGGGGCGATGGGCCTCGTGTTCCGGGCCTATCACATGCAACTCGAGCGCACCGGAGCCGTCAAGGTCCTGCAAGGACTCGCCCCCGGCCCCGACGCGACGGCCCGCTTCCGTCATGAAGCGCAGGCGATCGCCCAGATGCGCCATCCGAACATCGTCAACGTCTACGACTTCGGCGAGCACGAGGGTGTGCCGTACATGATCATCGAGTACGTTCCGGGCGGAAGCCTGGCCAACAGGTTGAGCAGTGGGCCGCTCGACATCCCCACCGCGCTCAAATACCTCCGCGGCATCGCGGCGGGCCTCGACCACGCCCATGGGCTCGGGATCGTCCACCGGGACGTCAAGCCGGCGAACGTGCTCCTCGAGAAAGACGACACGCCGGTCCTCGCCGACTTTGGGCTGGCGAAGCTGCTGCAGGGCACATCGCTGAAGTCCATGACGGGCGTGACGACCGGGACGCCCGCCTACATGGCGCCGGAGCAGGTGACTGGAACCAAGGTCGGGCCGGCTGCGGACCGCTACGCGCTGGCGACCATCGCCTACGAGATGTTGACCGGCGTGATCCCTTTCGACGGGGAAGGCTTGATGGAGCTGCTCTACGCGCACGTGCATCGCGAACCTGTGCCCCCGAGCGCTCGCAATCACACGCTCGGACCTCGCGTGGACGCCGTGATCATGCGCGGCCTTGCCAAGGATCCCGCAGCGCGCTGGGAAACCTGTACGGCGATGGTCGACGCGCTCAGCGCGGCGCTGGCGCGCCGGCCGGAGCCGGCTGTGGCCAGAACGGTTGTGATGGCGCCGCCCATGCCATCCACCGCCGCGCCTGCGGAAGCGTCAGCGTTCGGCGCCCCCACCTATGTCGATACCGAGACACCAAGCGATCCGATCGCCGTGGCGTACCCCTCGCCACCGCCGGTGCCGGCACCGAAGTCCCATCGCGGCCGTAACGCGATCCTCATCGCCGTCGCGCTCATCGTGCTGCTCATCATTGGAATCGCGGGATATCTCGCGGGACGTCCGACGCCAGTGGTATTGCTCACGCCATCCACAGTGGTCGCGGGGGACTCGCTGCTCGTGACAGCCAGCAATCTGCCGGCCCACCAGGCTGGTGAGATCAGGCTGCACAGCGAGCTCCGGGTGTTCCCGTTCCGAACAGACTCCTACGGAAACATCCGGCAGTACATCAGCGTGCCCGTCAACGCAGGAATCGGCGGACACACCCTCCAGCTCTGCTGGGCATCTATCTGCCACCTGACTGCGACGCTGCAAGTCCTCGAGCCAGTCTCACCAGCCTCACCCTCGGAAACACCGTCCCCAACTCCACAATCGACCGCGACGGCCGCAAAGTCCCCCAGCCCGGCGCCGGAACCTTTCATCTTGGTCCCTTCGATCTCCAAGACGAAGGGCTTCGTCGTGACCTTCCACAACTTTTCCCTGGGTACCTATACGGTTGACGTGATCCAGAGCGGGAGGTCGTCCCTGGCGGGCAGCGCCAGGGTTACGGGAAGCGCCTCCTACGAGCAATCCTTCTCGACTCCGCCGCTGGTGCTTGCGCAGCTCGACGCGTACGTCTACGTCTGTCCCAACACGGGCGGCTCGTGCTTGAGGTCGGCCACGCTCAAAGTTGACTTGTAGCGGGCTAGAACACCTCGGCGGCGATGATGTCGTCCAGGCTCTCCCGCCGGCGCATGACGCGCGCCTCACCGTCGTTCAGCATCAACACCTCGGGCCGCGGCATGCCGTTGTAGTTGCTCGCCATCGATAGGCAGTAGGCGCCGGCCGCGGGCAACGCGATGACGTCTCCCGCTTTGAGCGGGGGCATCTCGATGTCCGTGATCAGGATGTCGGTGGATTCGCAGTACTTGCCCGCGATGGTGACCTTGCCGTCGTGAGCTCGATCGGGATCAGAGGCCAGGTACGCCTCGTAGCGCGCGCCGTAGAGCTTCGGCCTGATGTTGTCCCCCATTCCACCGTCGACCGCGACAAAGCGCCGGACCCCAGGGATGTCCTTGATCGAGCCAACGGTGTACAGCGCCATGCCGGCCGGCCCGGCGATCGACCGCCCCGGCTCGACCACGAGCTGAGGGACTTTCAACCCCCGCTCGATGCAGCCGGCGATGAGTGCGTGACGAACCACCTCGACGAAGTGCCGCGGAGTGGGCGGGTCATCATCTCGGGTGTACGCAATACCGAGGCCTCCTCCCGCGCCCAGCTTGCGCGGCTCGAAGCCGAGCTCGTCCCGCAGCGACACGAGCAGGTCGAGCATCATGCTCATCGCTTGTTCGTATGCGCCGAGTCCGAAGATCTGCGACCCGATGTGTGAATGCAGGCCGACCACGTCGAGTCGCGGATGCTGCAACGCTTTCTCGACAGCCCGCCGCGCGGCGCCGGACTCGATCGAAAAACCGAACTTCGAATCCAGCTGGCCGGTCGAGATGTGGTCGTGCGTGTCCGGCTTGACCCCCGGTGACAGCCGCAGCATGACAGGCGTTCGCTCGCCCTTGGGAACGACCTCCTCCAGCAGCTCGAACTCATAGTCGCCGTCGATGACGATCGTCGCACCGGCCAGGTACGCGGCCTTCACGTCGTCGCGACCCTTGTTGTTGCCGAGAAAGTGGATGCGGTCTTGCGGGAATCCCGACCGTAGCGCGAGATGAAGCTCGCCCGCCGACACAACGTCGAGCCCCAGCCCCTCTTCGGCGACCACGCGCAGGAATTGGGGCGAGGCGAATGCTTTGGCCGAGTAGAGAACCTGACCGTGCGAGCCCATGGCTGCGACGTACTCGGAGGCACGCTGGCGGACGGTCGCCTCGTCGTACACGTAAAGCGGAGTGCCATGCGCGCGGGCAAGCTCGACGAGGTCGCAGCCGCCCACCTCCATGTGGCCGGCGGCGTTCACCCGGTACGTGACCGGGAACAGCAACTTAAGCGATCAGTTCGGGCTGGTGCCGCAGGAGCCGCAACCGCCGCCGCAGCAACCGCCGCCGCCGCCACCCTCCGCGCTCCCGAAATCGAGCGACTCGGGTGACTCGCCGCCCGCGAAGGCGAAGCTCGAGACTAGCACGCGCGTCCTCGTCGACTCGCACGCAGGGCACGCCTGGGCGGTGTCCCGTTCGGCGAACCTGGTCAGGAGCTCGAACTTCCCGGAGCAACTCTCGCACCGATACTCGTAGATGGGCATTTCAGTGATTGATTCTAAGCTGCAACAGCTCACGCGATTGATCTCGGAATGGCCGGGGCTCGTGTCGGGGCGCGCCGGCGAGCTGATCGCGGACTCGCTGGTCCTCCGCGATCACCTCGGTGAAGCGGAGAGGGTGGTCGACGTCGGTTCCGGCGGCGGGCTGCCGGGACTGCCCCTGAAGATCGTGCTACCCGGGCTGGGCATGACGCTGGTCGAGGCGGACCAGGCGAAGGCGGCTTTCCTGGTGCGGGCCTGCGCCGCCCTGGGATTGCGTGACGTGGAGGTCGTGGCCAGGCGTGCCGAGGAGGTCGGGCGGGACCCGAGCTATCGCGAATCTTTCGACGTCGCGGTCGCTCGCGCCCTCGCGCCGATGCCCGTGCTGGTCGAGCTGTGCCTTCCACTGGTCCGCGTCGGCGGGCGCTTGCTGGCGCAGAAAACCGAAAGCGAGGACCTGGCGGGCGCCACCCGCGCGATCGAGGCGCTGGGCGGTTCGCTGAGCAGGGTGGTGGCTGCTCCATCAGCAGCGCGTGGCGCCGGCACGGTCGTCGTCGTCGACAAGCTCCGGTCGACGCCGCCGGCCTATCCGCGCCGGGCCGGCGTGCCGGCCCGAAAACCCCTGTAGAAAAGGGAACCGGCGCGGGCAGTGACGCGCCGTTTGTTCGCGGTGAAAACGAGGGTGTTCAACTGAGGACCGCTGCGCCTCCTGCGGTGACGAGCTTGAGGTTGGTCAGCGCGAGGTTCGCGACGCTGGCCGGCAGAGGCGCGTACTCCAACGCGGCGCCCTGCGCCTGGCCGGTGGTCACCAACCATTTGAAGAGGTACACGATGGCCTTGCCTTTCGCCGCGTCGCTGTAAGACGTCCGCAGGATGACCCAGCTGAAGCCGGCGATCGGGTAGGCGGTGTCGCCCGGCGCGTTGGTGATCGAGAAGTTGGACGGACTGAGGTTGGTATTGGAAGCTGCCGCGGCAGTGGCGCCCGCGACGCTGGCCTGGACGAACTTTCCGTTGGCGTTTTTCAAATATGCCTGCTGCATGGCAGTTTGCACGACGTAGGCGAGCTCGACGTATGCGATCGAGCCCGCGGTCTGCGTGACCGCCTGCGCGACGGCCTGGTTGCCGCTGCCTCCGATCCCGACCGGCCAGCTCACGGACTTTGCGTTCCCCACCTTTGTCATCCACTCGGGCGAGATCTTGCTCAGGTAGTCGGTGAAGTGGAAGGTCGTACCGCTGCCGTCCGAGCGGTGGACCACCGTGATCGATGTGCTCGGCAGTTTCACGCCCGGGTTGAGGGCGGTCAGCGCCGGGTCGTTCCACCTGGTGATGTGCCCCAGGAAGATGTTTGCGACAGTCGGTCCGTCGAGCATGAGCTTGCTGACGGCCGGCAGGTTATAGGCGATTGAGATGACCCCGAGAGTGGTTGGCACCTGGGTCAGCGTGCTGGGCCCGCCCGCCGATGTGATGTCGGCGGCGGCCATCGGGACGTCGCTGGCTCCAAAGTCGACCGTCTGCTTGATGAACTGCTGGATTCCAGCTCCTGAACCCACAGGCTGGTAGTTGATCGTCACCTGTGAGTACGTCTGCGAATAGTTGTAGAAAGCCGCCTGGTAGAACGGCGCCGGGAAGGTGGCGCCCGCGCCCGTGATCGTCGCGCCTGCGCCGGAACCGCCGCATGCGGTTCCGACGATGGCGGCCGCCACCCCCACAAGCAGGAATCGCGTGCTGAAACCGACTCGAACCATCGACCCCTCCTGAAACGCGTTGTACTAACCGCCCCACGTTATGGACGGCCGTTTAAGAGCGGGTTAACGGCTCCTTAAGCCTCGACGCTCTCACTGCGCTCATATACTCCGGCCGTGATGTGGGACAGGCGCCGCGACCTCGGGCCGCTCGAACCAAACCTCGCACCTCGCGATCTCTTTGCCGAGCTGCTCGAGCACGCACCGGCCATGGCGATCCTTCTCGATGCGGACAATCGGGTGGTCGGAGCCAACGAGGCCGCGCGCGGTTTCTTCGAGATCGAGCAGTCGCGGCTCCCCGCAAGCCTCGTCGAGGTGACCTTGGAATCGCGGCTCTTCGATGTGGTGCGGTTGGACCAGGCGCAAGCGGAGGCGCAGCTCGTGCATCGCCGCGCGACCGTGCTGACCCAACTGGTCGCGGGCCGGCGAGAGGGCGAGAAGCTGCTTTTCCTCACCGACATCACAGAGCTGAGACGTCTTTCGACGGTGCGGCAGGAGTTCGTCGCCAACCTCGTGCACGAGCTGAAGACGCCGATCACCTCACTGCGACTCACGGCCGAGAGCCTGCTCGGGGATCCGCTACCCAAAGATCGGAGGCGTTTTGCGGAGCGGCTCGTCCGCGAGGCAGACCTGATGAGCAAGATCATCGACAACCTGCGCCAGCTGGGCGACATCGAGACGGGCGTCATTGCGGTGGACGCGTCGGACTTCGATTTGGCCGAGCTGATCCATGATAGGGTTGCCCGCCTGGACACAGACCGCACCGTGAACACGTCGATTCCACCAAACCTGGTCATCTCGACCGATCGCCCCAAGCTTGCCCAGGCGCTGGGCAACCTGCTGGACAACGCGGCCAAGTTTTCTCCCCCCGGCACGGCGATCGACGTCAACATCGAGGTGAACGAAGACGAGGTGGTCATGAGCGTCCGGGATCGCGGCCCGGGCATCTCGCCAGAGCACTGGAGCCGGGTCTTCGAACGCTTCTACAAGGTGGATCGCGCTCGCCCGCGAGAAGCCGGCGGCTTCGGCCTGGGGCTCGCCATCACCAAGCACCTTGTCCAGGTGCTCGGCGGCCGGATCTGGACCGAGACCGCGCGCGATGGTGGACAGGTGTTCCACATCGCTCTCCCGCACCAAGTCTTAACCAGCGGATAAAGCTGCCTTAACCCAGGCCGGCATATCCTGACCTCGGGGATGGCAGATCTACGTCCTGTGATGCAGCCGATGGCCGGTGCCGCCAGGCCGGAGCTTCTGGCCGTTCACGGAGGCGGGGACACCAAGCTCCGGGTCGAGCAGCTCTCGTTCTTCTATGGCAAGTTCCAGGCCCTCAAGGATGTGACCTTCCAGATCCCGGCCAAGCGCATCACGGCGATCATCGGGCCGTCCGGGTGCGGCAAGAGCACTCTGCTCCGCGTATTCAACCGCATGTACGACCTGGTTCCGTCCGCCCGTGCCGGAGGCAGAGTCCTCCTCGACGGGGAGGACGTGATCTCCACGCGGAAGCTGCTCGAGCTACGTCAGAAGGTGGGAATGGTCTTCCAGCGGCCGAGCCCGTTCCCGATGTCCATCCGCAATAACGTCTCATTCGCTCCACGGCTGCTCGGCTGGAGCTCGTCCCGGGTCAAGGGAGTCGTCCAGAAAAGCCTCGAGAGCGCGGCACTTTGGGACGAGGTCAAGGACCGACTGGACGCGCCGGCGACGTCCCTCTCCGGTGGTCAGCAGCAGCGGCTCGCCATCGCCCGGTGTCTTGCCGTCAGCCCAGAGGTGATCCTCATGGACGAGCCATGCTCGGCCCTCGACCCCGTCGCGACACTGAAGATCGAGGACCTCATGGCCGAGCTCGTGCGGGACTACACCATCGTCATCGTCACCCACAACATGCAGCAGGCGGCGCGCGTCTCGGACTTCACCGCCTTCATGCTCATGAATCCCGAGGGCCGGTACGGAGAGCTGATCGAGTTCGCCGCGACGGCCGACCTCTTCAACCGGCCGCAAGATCAGCGGACAGAGGCTTACATCACGGGCAGGTTCGGTTAGAACAATGCCGCGCCTTACATTCGAAAGAGAGCTTGCGAGCCTCCGCGAGTCGTTGGTCCGGATGGGCACGCTCGTCGAGTCGCAGATCGAGGCCGCGCTCGACGCCCTCCGTCGCCGCGACGGCGCCGCCGCCGAGAAGGTGCGCAATCAGGACCAGTACCTGAACGAGCTCTTCCGCCAGATCCGCGAGCAGGTCTTCATGGTGATTTCCACCCAGCAGCCTGTCGCGCGCGACCTGCGTTACCTGATGGGCCTCCAGTACATCGCGACCGAGCTGGAGCGCATGGGCGACTACGCCGTCCGAATCGCGCGCATGACTAGCACGCTGGTCGCCCTGCCTGACAAGCCGTTGCGCGCCGAGTTCGGCCTGATGGGCGAGCTCGCGATCGGGCAGGTGCACGACATCCTCGAGGCGATCATCGACCAGAACGTTCCGCGCGCCCGCGAGGTGGCGGGCCGCGACAACGAGGTCGACCGGCTCTGGCATCGCGTGTTCGAAGACCTGGTCACCGAGATGGGTACCGGCAAAACCGACACGGACGGGGCACTTCGTGCGGTCACGCTGCTGCTGGTCGCCCACAACCTCGAGCGAATCTCAGACCGGGTGACCAATGTGGCGGAGGACATCGTGTTCCTCGAAACCGGTCAGGTGGTGGAGCTGGGATGAACCGCACTGCCGGCCACGGGAGCGCCGGCAGAGTCCTCGTGGTCGAGGACGACGAGGGGATCCGTGAGATGCTGAAGTACAACCTCGCCTCAGCGGGTTTCTCGGTTCAGGAAGCTCGAGATGGTGCCGCCGGCCTGCGCACCGCGCGCACGGCACGGCCTGACCTGATCCTGCTCGACCTGATGCTCCCTGGCATGAGCGGCTTCGACTTCTGCCGTGCGCTTCGCAAGAGCAGCCGCGTGCCGATCATCATGATCACGGCCAAAGACGCCGAGGTCGACAAGATCGTCGGCCTCGAGCTGGGTGCCGACGACTACATCACCAAGCCTTTCTCGATTCGCGAGGTGCTTGCCCGCGTCAATGCCGTCCTGCGCAGGGCGGCCCTGGACGCCAACGAGCCGAAGTCGATCCCGGAGCGCGACTCGATCGGCGAGTTCAGCATCGACCGCGCCGCGCGCCGTGTCGTGCTGGATGGGCGAGACATCAAGCTGACCGCCCGCGAGTTCGACCTCCTGTCATACCTCCTGGCTTTTCCGCGCCGGGTGCACACACGCGACGTCCTGCTCGAAAACGTCTGGGGACACGAGTTCTCGGGCGACCGCAAGACGGTTGACGTGCACATCCGCTGGCTGCGTGAGAAGTTCGCCGGCGTCGCGCCATTCGAGATCGTGACCGTGCGCGGCATCGGCTATCGCCTGGATCGAACAGGCGAATCCGCCGAGCTCTCCGAGACCAGCTAGCGGATGGCGACCCCGGTCGAGACAGGCGGCCGCGCCATCCCGCCTGTGAGAAGAGTGCCGGACCGGTTCCGCACCTTCACGACCGCGATCGCCTCCATCGCCCCCCTGATCCTGATCGTGATCGTGGTCATCCTCTATCAGCAGGCCGCCCCGGCGATCAGCCACTTCGGGCTCGGCTTCCTGGCCGGCAGAGTCTGGAACCCGGTCACCAATACCTTCGGAGCCCTACCCGCAATCTTCGGCACGGTCGCGACGAGCTTCCTCGCACTTGCCGTCGCCATCCCGGTTGGGGTGGCGGTCGCCGTCGTGCTGGCCGAGCAGGGCCAGCCAACCATCCGCGGCCTCATCGGTACCGGCATCGAGCTCCTGGCGGCGATTCCCAGCGTGGTGTACGGCATCTGGGCGCTGTACGTGCTCGCCCCGTGGTCGTTCGAGCACATCGAGACGCCGATCTCCGATCACCTCGGACAGGCGATTCCGTACCTGGCGCAACCTGCGGTCCGCGGCCTGTTCAACGCCGCACTCGTGCTCGCCGTGATGGTCTTGCCCACGCTGACGGCCATCTCGCGGGACGTGATCCGGGCCACTCCACGCGGCCTCAAGGAAAGCGCGATCGCCCTGGGGGCCACGTGGTGGGAGACGACCTGGAAAGTGATCCTGCCGTCGGCGCGGGCCGGCATCTTCGGAGCGACCATCCTGGCGCTGGGTCGCGCCCTGGGCGAAACCATCGCCGTCACGATGGTGATCGGAAACAATTTCCAGATCCCGCCCACCGTCTTTGCTCCCGCCTACACGCTGGCGAGCGTGATAGCCAACGAGTTCACCGAAGCGACCGGTACGCTCTACCCGGCGGCGCTGATCGAGCTCGGGCTGGTCCTGATCCTGGTGACTGTGGTCGTCAACATCGTCGCCCTGCTGCTGGTCCGGTCCACCGGCGCGAAGGCGACTCTATGAACAGGAACGCGCGGCGTCGCTACATGAGCCGGACGTCACTTGGCGTGATGTACAGCCTGACCGTGCTGGCGCTGATTCCGCTCGGGCTGGTGCTGTGGTTCACCATCGCCAAGGGCCTCCCGCCCGCCCTACATCCAGAGTTTTTCACGAACGCGTTCCGACCGCCCGGCATACCTGGAGCTGGAGTCAAGCATGCCATCGTGGGCACCGGGATCCTGGTCGGTCTGGCGTCACTGATGGCGATCCCGATCGGGATCCTCGGCGGCGTGTTCCTGGCCGAGTACGCCGTCTCCTGGTGGTCGAGCTGGGTCCGGCTCGCCAGCGACGTCCTCGTGGGCACGCCGTCGATCGCCATCGGACTCTTCGCCTATTCGCTCTTGGTTGTGCCGACGCACCACTTCTCAGGGTATGCCGGCTCTGTCGCCCTCGCGGTCTTGATGCTGCCGATCGTGATTCGGACGACCGAGGGCGCGGTCTTGCTGATCCCAAACGGGCTTCGCGAATCGGGGCTGGCCCTTGGCCTTGCGCGATGGCGCGTGTCGCTTCAGCTGATCGTCCCGGCAGCCGCGCCCGGCGTGATCACGGGCGCGCTCCTGGCCATCGCTCGCGCCGCAGGCGAGACCGCCCCACTCCTGTTCACGTCCTTTGGCAACCAGATCACCGTCCTGAATCCAAACGGACAGCTCGAAGCGCTGCCCTTGACCGTCTACCACTACGCTCTCTTGCCATACAAGTCGCTCCAGGACCAGGCGTGGGGAGCTGCGCTCGTGCTCGTCGTGATGGTGCTGGGCATCAACCTGCTCAGCCGCTGGGTGCTCCGGCGCCAGATCCGCCTCGCCGGCCAGCTGTAGTGGCGAAGGTCCTGTTCGTCTGTCTCCACAACGCAGGACGATCGCAGATGAGCGAGGCTCTGTTCGAGCGCGCCGCGGGCGGCGTTCACGAGGCGCGCTCAGCCGGCACGACTCCAGCCGACCACGTGCATGCCAGCGTGGTAGACGTGATGCGTGAAGAGGGCATCGACCTGAGCGACCGAAAGCCTCAGCTGTTGACCACTGACCTCGCGCAGTGGGCGGACACCGTCATCACGATGGGTTGTGGCGACTCGTGCCCGGTCATCCCCGGCAAGCGTTATGTGGATTGGGACCTGCCCGATCCCAGCGGCCTGCCCATTGCGAAGGTTCGCGAAATCCGCGACGACATATCGAAGCGCGTTGGCGTTTTGTTGGAATCACTCGAGCGAAATTCATCTTGAATCTGATGTTCGCGAGCGTGGTCTCCGCGGTTAAACTCATTGCACTCCGCCACAGAGTCGTGAAATAAGGGAATCTCGCAGCGCATACGTTTCAGCAACGTAAGGAGCAAAGGTGGCAACGAAGATCCTGGAAGTGGCCGACGTGAGCGTGATCAGGGCAGCGGGCGGCGTCGTCTGCCGCGGCACGCGATCCGGCGAGACGGAGATCGCGGTGATCCACCGGCCTCAATATGACGATTGGTCTTTGCCCAAAGGCAAGATCGAGCCCGACGAGAGCCCCGAAGACTGCGCGTTGCGTGAGGTCAGGGAAGAGACCGGTCTGCGCTGCGAGCTGATGCGCCCGCTCGGCTGCACGGCGTACGTCGACCGCCGCGGGCGGGACAAGGTCGCGTGCTACTGGGTCATGGAGGTGCGGGGCGGCAGGTTCCGGCCGGGGATCGAGGTCGACAAGCTTCAGTGGCTTTCGGTCGACGATGCGATCAAGCGGCTGACCTACGGTCGCGACAAGACGCTCCTGGTCCAGCAGAACCTGCCCTGAGCCTGACCTCCCTCTCCCGCGGGGAGACGGTCGGGAACGAAGGTTGGGGCGTACAGCTCTGATCCTTAGCTAAGCTGGGGTCGTGCAGACCATCGCCGCAACGGACCGGTTGGTGATCGCCGGAGTCGAGCTGCGGTCGCGCCTATTCCTGGGCACGGGCAAGTATCCAACCGACGAATCGATGCTCGCCGCCCTCGACGCATCAGGATGCGAGCTCGTGACGGTTGCCCTGCGCCGGCTTGACCTCGACGACCCGACGAAGCAAACGATCCTCGACGTGATCGACTGGAAGCGCTACCGAATCCTGCCCAACACGGCGGGCTGCCGAACCGCCGACGAGGCCGTGCGCACGGCCCGCCTCGCGCGGTCAATGGGTTTGTCTGATTGGGTCAAGCTCGAGGTCATCCCCGACCCGCGCTACCTCTTTCCGGATCCGGAGGAGACGCTCAAGGCCGCGCGCGTGCTCGTTGCCGAGGGGTTCAAGGTCTTGCCGTACATCAACGCGGACCCTGTGCTGGCGAAGAAACTCGAAGAGATCGGCACCGTAACGGTGATGCCGCTCGGCTCTCCGATCGGTTCCGGCCAGGGACTCCAGACGCTGGAACAGATCCGGATCATCATCGAAGAGGCTTCGATTCCGGTCGTGGTCGACGCCGGAATCGGCGCACCCTCGGACGCTGCGCTGGCGATGGAGCTCGGCGCCGACGCCGTGCTCGTGAACACGGCGATCGCCCTGGCCGGCGACGCGGCGCTGATGGCCGCCGCCATCAAGGAAGGCACTGAGGCCGGGCGCAAGGCGTACCAGGCCGGACGCATCCGCAAGCGCAGCGAGGCCAGCCCGAGCTCGCCGACCGAGGGCATCTCGCGACCGACCTAGCCAGGCCTGTGGCGATGGCGATCGTGTCCAGCGCGGCGGCTGGGCTCCGGGCGGCCTCGCGAGCCACCATCCTGCAGCTGCGCTCTCCCGCCCTGACCACAGCAGCGCTCGAGAGAGAGATGAAGAAGTTGGTGGTGACCTCGATTCCCATCCTGGTCAGCTCTCGCTGCGACGTCGCGCTCGCTTGCGACGCAGCCGGAGTCAACCTTCCCGAGAGCGACATCTCGGTCGCCGACGCGCGGAAGCTGCTCGGCGCGCGATTGATCGGACGCTCCGTGCACTCGATCGCCGGCGCACAGATGGCCGAAGACGGCGGCGCGGACTACGTCATCTTTGGTCCGGTCTGGGACAGCGCCAGCCACCCGGGTACGCCTCCCGCCGGCCGTGCCGAGCTGGCGAGGGTTGTGGGGTCGGTCGCTATCCCGGTGCTTGCGATCGGCGGAGTGACCGAGGAACGGGTGGCGGATGTCCTCGCTTCGGGAGCCGCGGGCTACGCGGCCATCAGACGCTTCGAATGATCTCGCTGCAGATCAACGGGAAAAACGTCGAGCTGGAGCATCCGACCCGACTCCTCGACTATCTCGATCAGCTCGGCGTGAGCCCGCGTGCGGTTGCGGTCGAGCACAACGGCACGATTCTCGATCGGGACGCATTCGCCACGGCGACGCTGCAGCAGGGCGACCGAGTAGAGATCGTGCGCATGGTCGGCGGGGGCGCCTAATCCTAATGAAGAGCCAGCCGGTCCCTTATCGCCGCCTCCGCCTCGGCCCGCTCGTCCCACGGCTCAGACCCTGATGCCATGCGCATCGACCGCTCATGCCCTTTGCCGGCCAGCAGCACGCAATCGCCAGGCCGCGCCAGCTCGATCGCGCGACGAATGGCCGCGCGCCGGTCGATCACGATCTCGTAGTCGCGCCCCGGCGCCTTGCCCTCAGCGCCGCTCTGCACGTCTCTCGCAATCTCTACCGGGTCCTGGTCGACAGGGTCGTCGGTGGTGATGATGAAGAAGTCCGCGAAATCGGCCGCCGCGCGCCCCATCCCCGGCCGGTCGTGGTCTGAACGCGCGGTCGACCCGAAAACCACGATCAGGCGGCCGGAGGTGAAGGGACGAAGCTCTGCCAGGGCGCTGGCCAGCGCACCGGCGGAATGCGCGAAGTCGATGTAGACACGGAAGTCCTGGCCGGCGTCGACGGGCTCGAGCCTTCCGCGCACGCCATCAAAGCCGGCAAGTCCGGTGCCGACGGAATCCAGGGGCACGCCCAGCGCAAGGCACACGCCGGCTGCGCAGAGTGCGTTGTAGATGTTGAAGCGGGCGGGCACGTGCAGCGTAACGTCGGTTTCGCCGAGCGGGGTCTTCATGCGAAAGCGCGATCCCGAACCGGTGACGCTGAGGTCGAGGGGATGCAGATCCGACGCTGTTGTCAAACCGTAGGTCCAGCGCCGCGCGATGGGGCGGCGCGAGAGCCGCTCGTAGCTGGCGTCGTCGCGATTCAAGACCGCGGTCTTTTCGATTCCCTTGTCTGCCCCGCTCGCGGCGAGGTCGATCAGGCGCGCTTTGGCCTCGAGGTAGTCGTCCCAGCTCGCGTGGTAATCAAGGTGGTCGTGGCCCACGTTGGTGAACGCCGCCACGTCGAAATCGCAGGCCCGGACGCGCTCCTGCACGAGCGCGTGCGACGTGGTCTCGATGACTGCGCATTCGACGCCCGCCTCCGCCATGCGCGCGAGCCAGGCCTGGATCTCGGGAGCCTCCATCGTCGTCTGGCCGCTGAGGTTGTCCACCTCGCCACCGCCACCGCTGCCGGTGAACGACACCGTGCTCATCGCGCCGGCCACCACCCCGCAGGCCTGGAGCACGTGCTCGGCCATGTGAGTGGTCGTCGTCTTACCGTCCGTCCCGGTGATGCCGGCCACTTTGAGCTTCCGCGAGGGCCAGTCGTAGTACTCGGCCGCCAACTCGGCGAGGCCAGTCCGCGTGGATGGCATGCGCAGCCAGGGCGTGGCAGGCGGGAGCGTCACGTCTCGGTCGACGGCAACAGCAGCCGCGCCCCTCGCGAGAGCGTCGGCCACGAAGGCATGCCCGTCCGATTTGATGCCTTCGACGGCGACGAAAAGATCGCCTTGCTTCACGCGGCGCGAGTCGTAGGCGATGCCGGTGATCTCCACGTCACCGTTGCCATCGACCGTCGCGCCGGGCACGCCCCGCGCAAGCTCATGGAGCCTCATTCGCGAAGGATAATCGGCGCGTGATCGCGGACATCGGTGGGCGCCGGTTCGAGTGGGGCTCGCGAACCTACATCATGGGGATCATCAACGTCACGCCTGATTCCTTCAGCGGCGACGGCATCGGCGGCGACGAGGAGCGGGCGGTGTCTCGGGGGATTCGGATGGTGAGCGAGGGCGCGGATATGCTCGACGTAGGAGGTGAGTCGACCCGCCCGGGTCACCATCCGATCACGGCAGCCGAGGAGATCGCGCGGACCGAGGCGGTGGTTGCTCGACTGGCGCGTGAGACGGCGGTTCCGATCTCCATCGACACCTACAAGCTCGAGGTGGCGGAAGCGGCGGTGGCGGCCGGCGCGACGATCCTCAATGACATCTGGGGCCTGACCCGCTCACCGGCGCTGGCGGCGCTCGCTGCGTCGAGCACCTGCGCGCTGGTCCTCATGCACAACCAGGACGGGACCGACTACTCAGGCGACGTGATCGATGAGATCAAGCGCTTTCTTCGCGTTTCGATCGAGGCAGCGCTCGCCGCGGGTGTGCCGCGGGAACGAGTCATCGTCGACCCGGGATTCGGCTTCGGCAAGACCGCGGAGCACAACTGGGTCGTGATGCGCCGCATGGAAGAGCTTCGCGAGCTCGGTCAGCCGATCCTCATCGGAACGTCGCGGAAGTCGTTCATCGGCAAAGCGCTCGACCTGCCGGTCGATGAGCGGGTGGAGGGCACAGCCGCCACCGTGACAGCTGCGATCCTGCGGGGAGCCGACGTCGTCCGGGTCCATGATGTGCGAGAGATGACGCGCGTCGTCCAGATCGCCGACCGCATGCGTTGACGGTCGCCTACCTGGGGCTGGGCTCGAACCTCGGCCGGCGCTCACGCAATCTCAGCGCCGCGCGCAGGCGGCTGCGTCAAACCGGAGCGCGCATGTTGCGTCAAAGCCGCGTCATCGAGACCGAGCCATGGGGCGTCGCCGATCAACCTCGCTTCTTGAACCAGATCGTCGAGGTGGACTGGCCGGGCACCCCGCGTCAATTGCTCGAGGCAGTCAAGCGGGTCGAGGTCGATGGCGGCCGCAAGCCCACCCGGCGCTGGGGACCTCGCGTCATCGACATCGACATCCTCCTGTTCGGCGACCTGCGGCTGGACCAGCCCGATCTCGTGATCCCTCATCCGCGCATCGGCGAGCGCCAGTTCGTGCGCAAATCGCTGGCTGAGCTGGGAATCAAATCCCTCGCGAAGTCAGGGACTTCGCCGTGACTTCACGGGGACCGCTTGTCAGGTCGGGCGGGCGTTGGTGAACCGGTAGCCGATGCCCGGGACGGCCAGGATGTAATAGGGACGCGAGGGCTGGCTTTCGATCTTCCGGCGCAGGTTGCGGATGTGAACGTCGATGACGCGAGTCTCGATCGGGTACTCATAACCCCAGATCGAGTTCAGGATCTTCTCCCGGCTGAGGACTTTTCCGGCGTTGCTCGCGAGAAACGTCAAGAGGTCGAACTCCGTATGCGTCAGCTCCACCTCCTTCCCCGACTTGTAGGTCCGGCGTTCGTTGATATCGATCACCAGGTCGCGGAACTCGAGGCGGCTGCGCATCGCCTCGGCGGACTCAAAGCGCGTACGCCTCAGGTGCGCCGTCATGCGCGCCACCAGCTCGCGTAGCCGCAGTGGCTTGCTGACATAGTCGTCGGCTCCGATCTCCAGCGCGACCACCACGTCGATCTCGTCGGTGCGCGGGCTCATCATCATCACCGGTACGGCGGGATCCACCTTCCGCAGCTCGCGGCAAACATCGAATCCGGAACCGTCGGGCAGGGTCACCTCGAGGAGGATGAGGTTGGGACGGGAATGCTCAACCTGGCGGAGCGCCTCCGCCCCACCGTCCGCCTCCAGCACCTGGTAGCCATCCTGCTCGCAGGCAGCTCGGACCTCCCGGCGCGTCGTGCCGTCAGGATCCACCACCAGGACTTTTCGAAAGGACTCGACCAGCGCTGCCACCGTGACTTCATCCTAACTGATCTGAAGGATTGTTAGGAGATGTTTCGTTTCAAGCCCCGAACATAGGAGCGTGACCTCTTTTCGAGCTTGATCAGCTTCGCGCCGGCTGCCGAGAGCACCAGCTCCCAGGCTCCTGCGTACGCGACCTCCTCGCCACCGAACTCGGATTTGAAGAAGCCGAGGCCGTACCACGGATGCTCCGGTCCGGCGCCAGGCGGGGGCACGCCCCAGAAGTCGAAGTCCCGGCAGCCCGCCTGCGCGGCCGAGCTGACCGCCGCCCACCAGGCGAGGTCATTGCCCATGAGCTCGGGATGAGCGCCGCTGCGACCCGCGAACAGGCTGTAAGAACGGCCGGCATGGCGAGCGATGAGCACTGTGGCCAGCGCCTCTTCCTGGCCTTCTTCGTGAGCGGTGTAGGTGCGACACCACGGCAGCAGGTCGAGCAGGAGCTCGTAGTAGGTGCGGTCCGGAAGATGAATCGCCTGGCGCCTCTCGACCGCGGCCGACTGGCGTGCGAGCTCGCCGGCATCCTTGCCTTCCGTGACGGCGACGCCACGCCGAAGCCCGGTCCGAATGTTGTATCGACGGCCGTGCTTGAATGATTTGAGCAATTCGTCCGGTTCGCGCAGCGCAAGGATGCGGGTGTGCTGAGGCTGCGTCGGAGCCACCGCTGAAAAGCGCCGCGCGCTGAGCGACTCCGCAAAAATGGCCGGCGCTTCCGGTTCAACCAGCAGCCGCGCCATCTTGGCGTCACGAGCCCACTCGACCAGAGCGTCGATTGCAGCGGCAGTTGGGGGGACGGGGCCGCGCGGGACATAAGCCTCGCGCGCGGGACCGATTGAGCGCACCTGAATGCTCGCCATCGCGCCTCCCTTCAGGCGGACCCGTTCGATCTTCCAGCCGGCGCGCGCCTGGACCTCGCCCCACGCCCAGGACTGCAGCAGAGGAGCGGGCGAGCCCATCTCTGCGAGCTCGCGATCCCAGGTCGAAGCGTCCTGCGTCACCCTGGGCCGGGCTCTGTGACCAGCGCCGGCTCGAGATGACCGACGTCGTTCGAGCCACCGATGATCATGCGACCAAAGCGCTGCTCGATCACAGAGATCGATGCGTTCTGGATCTTGAAAGGAAAGAGGCCTCTGCTCGGACGGCCGATCACCCGATGGAGCGCGACCTGGATGACGCCTCCGTGGGTGACGACCAGGACGTCTCCCTGCGGGTGGCGGTCGTGAATCTCGTCCAGCGTCTCTATGGCGCGGTCCTCGAAGCGCGCGGCGCCCTCTCCGCCGGGCACGAGGTCCCAATCCGGCTCGTCGGCCCACCTCGCCCAGGCGTCGGGGAAACGCTCGGCTATCTCGTCAGCGCGCAGACCCTCCCAGTCGCCCAGGTAGATTTCCCGCAGGCCGGGCGTGGGCTCCGGTACGAGGTCGACGAGCGCGCCAATCGCCTCAGCGGTCTCGAATGCGCGCTTCAGGTCGCTCGCGTAGAAGCCGGCCAGCCGGCGCCCGGCGAGGCGGCGACCGAGCAGCTCGGCCTGCCTGCGACCTTCGACGGACAGTGGAGGATCCAGCTGACCCTGGATGCGGTGCTCGCGATTCCAGGTCGACTGGCCGTGGCGAACCAGGATCATCCGGGCCGCCGGTCGCGAGCTCGATGGGACGGCTTCGCCGGTCTCGGGCGGCTCCGGGAGCGCGGATCTGATCTCGATATCTATACTAACTTTCTCTTAATCCCCCGATCGGGCTGGGCCGATCTCAGGAGAAAGCTCTTGCAGTCGCACGGCTCATTGGTCGACGTTCCCCTTCGATCGCTCTTGGAAGCTGCTCAGGGTGAGCGCTCCACGGGTACCCTTACCGTCCGCAATGGGAACGGACAGTCGGCCTCGCTTTACTTTCTGTTCGGGCACCTTTTCCACGCCCAGAGCGACGGGAAGGCCGGCGATGACGCTGTGGTCAACGCCCTCCACTGGACCAAGGGCGATTTCGAGTTTGACGCCAAGGCGAAGCTCCCGGCCGACGAGTCGGTCAAGGCCGGCATCCCGGAGCTGGTCCAGACCGCAGAATCAGCGCCCAAGGCGCAGGGCGCCGCTGAAACGAGGCGCGAACCAACGCCTGAACCAGGGTCCGAGCCGGAGCCGAGGCCGGAAGCGCGCGCCGAGCTTAAGGATCATGCTGACCCGGAGAGGAAGGTGGATGCACCCCAGCCGAGACGTGGCGTGAAGCACCGCCCGCAACCGAAGCACGGGCGCGAACCGATTCCCGTTCCCGCGGGACAGATCATCTATGACTCGCTGAAAACGTCATTCGTGGATTTTCCGCGCCTGATCACGACCCTCGAGAAGGAGGGTTACACCGGGTACGTGCGTTTGCTGACCGACGATGCCTCAGGACTGATCCTGTTCCGCGAAGGCTCGGCGCTCGAGTGCATGTACGACGGCGCCCCGGACGCCAGCGGCCTGGTGCTCGGCAAGCAGGCGCTCCAGCAATTCAACGACGACGTGACCAGTGGACATGGCGTCCTCGATGTGGTCGGCCTTTCGCCTGAGCTGATCGACGGCCTCTACGAGCTGACGGTCTCGAGGCCGATGTACACCGAGCTTTACGCGGCCTGGGTCGATATGAAGGCGCTTCTCAAGTTTCTCAGCGACAGGAAGCTGAGCGGCAGTGTGATGATCCGGTCCACAGCCGGCACCGGCGTCATCATCCTGTCGGACGGCGAGCTGGCCGGCGCGTACACGAGCGAGTCGCGCGACATCTCAGACAAACCCGACCGCGCGCTGGCACTGTGCGACGACCCCGCCGCGATGATCGAGGTCAAGTCGGCAGACGCCACCAAGCACCCGCCCCTGGACGTTGACGAGATCGTCGGCGGATTGCGCAACCCGCGCGGCGCGCAGGCTCCCGCCCCGGTGGCGGTTGCACCGCCGTCCCCGGCGCCCGCTCCTGAGCCAATCATGCCGACCAATCCGACCGTCCCGATGATGCCAGCCGAGCCTCCTACAGCGCAGATCCCGACGGGCGGCTATGCCAACTACGGTCAGCCCACGCCTCCGACCATGCAGGTGGCGCCGACCACCCCACCGCGGTCCGGACCCCAGCTCGACTGGACGTCGATCGTCGCCGAGCTGCAGGCGATGGCGGAAGACGCCCTCGGTAACCGCGCGCGCAAGGTGAAGGACATCCTCGGTGCGGCGGATCCGTCACTCGGCGGAGTGGAGGCGGCGATCGATCAGATCCCGAGCATCTCGCTGCTCTTCGTGGACTCTTCACGGCTCGAGCAGCTCGCACAGGAGATGAGGGCCCGGCTCAAGTCCCACCTCTAGGCGTCCGTAGTCTTAACAGGGTGGGTTGCCTATCCTTGGTTTCGCGCTTAGCCTCGGCCAAGGTGCGTCGGTCGGCGGGGGAGGGGCCGCGACGGGAGAGGGAGGGCCCACGGAAGATGCGCCTTCTCGCGGCGGCGGGCGCCGCCTCGGTCCTGATCCCCTTGACCGCGTGCGGCGGCAACCCTCCCCAGATCGTCGACTACTCTCCCCAGCGCGGCGCCGTCGAGGTCTCGACCGCCGCCCCGATCAAGATCGCGTTCGACCACGACGTCGATCGGGCATCCGTGGCAAGCCGGCTCCACCTCGAGCCGGCATCCTCGGGCAGAGTGCAGTGGGAAAGTGCACGCCAACTCCTCTACACGCACTCGACCCTGCAGACGAGCACGACCTACGAGGTGATCCTCGAGCCCGGTTATCGAGACCTCGCCGGCAATACATACTCGCTCCGCCACCACTGGTCATTCGTCACCGAAGGTCCTCCAGACCTCGCGAGCTCGACGCCTTCCGACACCGACACAGGCGTCGACCCGGCCGCATACATCACCCTCAATTTCACGCGCGAGATGAACGCGACAAGCCTGCCGTCGGCGCTGACGTTCAGTCCCAGCATTCCGTTTGACGTACACGTCGATCCCGCGGATGGACGCCGCGCGATCATCGCGCCATCGGAACTTCTTGCGCCCAACACCACGTACCAGATCGCGGTCGACACCGCCGCGCTGGACATCGATGGCAACCAGCTTGGCCGTGACCAGACCTTCCGCTTCACTACCGGTGCTCCGCGTGCGCTCAAGGGCTGGCTGGCCTTCGCCACCGCGCGTGCGGACGGAACCTCAGGCGGATTGTGGATCGTCAATGAGGCCGGGTTTCCGCGCCAGCTGTTTGACGAAAGCCCGGTTCACTCCTTCAGCTGGTCGCCAGGCGGTGACAGGCTTTTGATCCAGGGCGACGGTGAGACCTGGTCCGAATTCGTGCCTGGCGGCGGCAGAACGCAGCTGAGCTTCCGAGGCACGTGGGCCGCGGCTCTCGCCGCCGGCATGGGCTTTGCCTACATCGACGATGCCGGCGTCCTTCATAGGCAGTCGATTGACGGCGTCGATGAGGTGATCGCTCCTGATGTGGCTGAAGCAACGGTCGCGCCCAACGGGCTGCGGCTTGCATTCGTGCAGGGCGCTCTCGGGCCAGACAAGGTCTGGGGCTACGACGCCGGGTTGCACGCGCGATACCTGCTGGTGACAGACACCGGAGCAATCAGCGCCGTCAGCTGGGCGCCGTCAGGGAACCGGGTCGCGTACCTGCGCAACGATGGCGGTGGGAACAGCCTTCAGGTGAAGAACCTGGTCGGAGCCGGAACCACGACCACGGTTGCCTCCGGAGACCTCGGGGCCCCATCCTGGCTTCCGGATTCGACCCACCTGGTGTTCGCCGCCGTTGCGCCATCGGCAGCCGCAGGCGGCCACAGGGCCTTCGTCGTGAACGTGGTTGCGCCGCCCGCCGCGCTAAACGCGGGTTCCGCTCTTCCGTCGGACCCTAATATCGACCTCTCGGCGCCGGTTCCATCGCCCGACGGTCATCAGATCGCGTTCATCGCGGCTGACCAGGTTTGGCTGATGAACGCCGACGGGACGCGTCCTACCGCCCTGACGCGGTTCGACGCGACGTCCTTTCCTTACTCGTGCAGCGCGCTGGCCTGGACCAGGGCCTGATCTCGTCCCCCGACTCGCTCGAACAGCTCTTGCAGTCGGTCCGCAGTGCGCGCCCATGAGAAGCGCTGAGCGAGCAGCCGGCCGCGCCGGCCCATCTGCTGGGCCAGCCCGCTGTTCTCGAGCAGGCGACCGATGCGCTCCGCGTACGCCGCCGGGTCGTGCTCGTCGATCAAGTATCCGCTGACCTCATCGCGCACGACTGAGCGAAGACCTGAGGCGCCTGAGGCGACGACGGGGCATCCGCATGCCTGGGCTTCAACCGCCACGAGACCGAACGACTCGCTGTACGACGGCATCACGCAGACGTCGGCGGCGGCGTAAAAGTACGGCAGCTCGTGGTGCGCAACGGAACCGACGAAGTCGACGCGATCGCGCACTCCGACTTCTGAGGCAACGGCCTTCAGCCGCTCCTTCTCACTCTCTTCACCGTCGTGGCTGTCCTCGCCGAGGATCAACAGACGTACGTCATCGTGCTGCCGGTCCCGCAAAAGTCCAAGTGCGCGAATTGCCACTTCCACGCCCTTCAGCCGCTCCAGGCGGCCCACGAAAAGCAGAAGGCGCCCGCTGCCGTAGCCGATCTCGCGCCGGGCGCCGGCTCGATCCATGGGCTGGAACGTGGCGAGGTCGACTCCGGGCGGCACGACGTACACGCGCTGCGGGTCGGCGCCGTAGCCATCGACCAGCTCTTGGGCCTCGTCCGGAGTGGATGCGATCAACAGGTTTGCCTGCTGAGCAAGCTCTCCCTCGACCCGAATGCGCAGCTCAGGCTCAGGCCGGGCGCCCGCGGCCAGGGTGCGGTTCTTGACCTTGCCGAGCGTGTGCGCGATGTGCGCCCAGCCGGTGGCGAGACGGGGCCGGAGGAGGCACGCCACCTCGCCCGAGAGCCAGTAGTGCGAGTACAGGAGGTCGTAGGTGATGTGCTCGTGGGCCGCGAACTCGGTGATCCGAGCGGCGAAAGACGGCACCTCGTTGTAGAGGGAGTACTTGTCGAGCCCGGTGCCGGCCGGGAGGTAGATCACTCGCGAGAGGGGAGCCAGGTGCTCGACGCCCGGATCGTCGATGGTCTGCTTTCGGGTGAAGATGTCGGTGGAGATCCCGCGCTCGCTGAACGCGGTGCAGATCTCTCGAACGTAGACGTTCAAGCCGCCGTTTGCGTTCTGGCCAAGCGATGCGGTCGGTGACGTGTGCATGGATAGGACCGCGATCCGCCTGCGGGCGTCGCGGTCGTCGATCGATCGGGTCGGCTCAGCCACGGTAGGCCGATCTCGCGTCAAGCCAGCGTCGTGAGACGCAGCAGAAGCCGGAACGAGAGACCGGCGAGCAGGAGGCCATACCAGTAAAACCTACGCGCTCAGCGGCTATTCCCGCCGAGGCCCGAGAATAGAGGCCGTTATGATTTTGCGCGCCATGCGCCTCCCCAAGCGCCTCAAGCTCTCCGCGCTGGTCGCGCTGGCGGTCCCGGCCCTGATCGCCTTCACTGCGATCACGACGCTCGCGGACAGCTCGCCCTCGCCGTCGCCCTCGGGCAGTGCAGCCCTTCCAGGGGATCCCACCAAGGGCGCCACGCTCTACGCTCAGACCTGCGCCACCTGCCACGGCACGAGCCTCGAGGGTGGGATCGGCGCGGTGCTCAATCCGATCGAAAAGCTTCCCGGGGTTTCCAACCCGCTGGACGCCAACTTTCTGATTGACATCATCACGAACGGCCGCACCCCGCAGGCTGGGGATCCGAAAACGGTTGCGATGCCGGCGAAGGGCGGCAACACGGCGCTGACCGCTCAAGACATCAAGGACCTGGCTGCTTACATCATTCAGCAGAACAGTATTGGCGCCGGCGCGGCGCCGCTTCCTCCTGGAGAGCTCGCCAAGCGGACCATCCTATGGGTGAGCCTCGGGATCATCGCCATGGTGTTCCTGACCTTCCTGCTGGCCCAGTACAACATGCGGTGGATCGCCCGCCGCGCGGCCGCGCGACGGAAGTAAGCGCCGGGCCTGCGAACGCGGACCATCCGGAGGCCCCGCCCCTCATACCGACGCCGGCAGGCGGTTCGCCGAAAGTCCTGATCCTCTTCAGCGATACCGGCGGCGGTCACCGTGCAGCTGCCCGTGCCCTCACCGACGCGCTCAAGCTGCTCGACCCGACGTGCATCGTCACGGTGGCCGACCCACTCATCGGGCAGGGGCCCACCGTCGTCAGGCGATTGGCTTCGCTGTACTCGCCGGTGATCCGGCGATCGCGTGCCGCCTGGGGGGCCGTCTACCACACCAGCAACACCAGGGCTGCATTCGCGGCGATACGCGCCGTCTTCGGTCCCGGCGTCCGCAAGTCGGTGTCCGAACTGTTGAAGACCCATGACCCCGACGTCGTGCTGTCGGTGCATCCGCTGCTGAACCACATCAGTCACCAGGCAATTCGAAAGAGTGGCCGGCCCCGCGCGTTGATGACGGTCATCACCGACCTCGTCGACTTTCACCGGGGCTGGACTTTCAGCCGGGCCGATCTGGTGATCGCCCCGACCGACCTGGCGCGCAAGGTGGCTCTCCGGCGCCGCGTGCCCGCTGACCGGATCAAGCTGCTCGGCCTACCTGTCGACCTTCGATTCAGACCACCCGCTCCCGGCGAGAAACAGGCCTTGCGCCGGCGCTTCGGACTCGACGGGCGGAGGTTCACCATCCTGGTGATGGGAGGCGCCGCCGGGGTCGGACACCTGACGCAGCAGGTGCGCGCCCTCGCGTGGGAGCCCTACCAGTGGCAACTCGTCGTGGTGGCGGGTCGAAACGAAAAGCTGAGGCGCCGGCTGGAGGAACTTCGATTTGCCACGCCGACGCTGGTGCTCGGATTTGTCGACTACATGCCCGAGCTTATGCGCGCATGCGACATGGTGGTGACGAAAGCCGGGCCCGGAGCGATCGCGGAGGCGCTTGCCACGGGGCTGCCGCTGATCATCACGGGGTTTCTTCCAGGACAGGAGACGCCCAACGTGGACTATGTCGTCGACTCCGGTTTCGGTGCCTACGCGCCGAAGGACTCGGACCTCCTGGACGAGGTGAGGGTTCTCGCTGAAGGCGGCCCGACCTGGCGCGAGATGTCTCGCAAAGCCGAGGAGCTGGCGCACCCTTACGCCTCCTCGGACATCGCGCGCGAATGCCTGCTGCTGGCGGCTCGCTACAGGGCGTCGGCGCAGGCGAGCCGGTAGGGGCACAGCCGGCACCGCCGGCGTTCCGGCCGCGCCTCGAACCTCCCCTCACGCACACCTTCGGCAACCTCCGCCGCCTGGCCGGTGGCGTCGGCCACGAGATCTCTCACCTTTGCGACGTTGACGGTCTCGCCAGTCGCCAGGTAGACGACCTCCAGCTCCATCGGGTCGAGGTGGAGGGCGCTGCTCGCCCCCAGCGCATACAGGGCGACCTGCAGGTCGCGGCGGCTGCGAGTCAGCGGACGGCCGCTCTTGTAGTCGACGATCCGCCAGCCTGCATCGGTGCGATCGATGCGGTCGATGACGCCGCGAAGCGTCCAGCCGTCCAGGGCGGCGCTGAACGGCTGCTCGAGGAACTCGGGTGGAATGTCAAATCCGCCCTGTTCGCGATACGCCTCGAGCTGTGCCGCGCCGATCCGCTTGAACGTGGCCGCACGCCGCTGGTCGGGAAATGTTGTCTTACGCCACACCTCGTCGTGGATCGATTTCAGCGTTCTCGCGGTCAGCTCGCGACCGCCCTTGCGAGCCTCGCCCGCCTGCCGCAGAACCTCGTGCTGGATCACGCCGTGGACGGCCTCGGCGCTTTGCACCGCCGGCAGCCGCTGCTCCTGTCGGTACCAGTACTGCCGTGGGCATTCGCGATAGGCGGCGATCGCGCTGTACGAGAGCACGACCTCACCCGGTCTCCGAACCGCAATCCGAACGCCTCGAGGCGGCGCGTCGGACTCGAAAGTGCGCTCGCAGACAGCACGAGCGCCGGCTGCGCGCACCTCGTCGAGGAAGCGCGAGTCTCTCCAGCGGCGGCCACCTTCGTAATGCGAGGCACGCGTCAGGAACAGGCGACGCCTGGCGCGAGTCATCGCCACGTAGAGCAGCCGCCGCTCCTCCGCGACCACGTCCTCCCGACCTCTTACGAGCGGCTCGAGGACAGACGCCGGAAGCTCGAAGCGAGGGGACCGACCCGATTGTGGTAGACGACCTTCGACCAGGCCGGGCACGAACACGGCGTCGAACTCGAGTCCCTTCGCCTGGTGGATGGTCATGACATGGATCGCGTCGTCCGCCGCATCAACGGGCGCCGGCTCCTCGTCTTCTCCAGACAGCAACACAAGGTCAAGGTGGTCCAGGTAGGCGGGCAGCGACCGCTCGGTCACGTTCTCGGAGAACTCGGCGATCATCTCCGCGAACCGGCTCACGTTGGCGGTGACACGCGCCGCTTCGCCCTTCTCCAGGGTTTGGCCGATCACCTCGAGATAGCGGGTGCGGTTCATCAGCTCGAAGAAGAGGTCGCGCACGTCGAGCTTCGCTGCTTCCAAGACCAAAGCCTGCAGGAGATTGGCGAACGACGCCGCGGGCGCCCACGCCTCGAGCACGCTGAGAGGTGATCGCTCGCCTCGATCGCGAAGCTGCGCCAGCGCGCCCACAGGATCGAGGCTCAGGGGAGGACGGGTGATCGCCCTGGCGATCGCCACCAGGTCCGTCGGGTCGCGCAGCACGCGCAGCATCGCGATGACATCTCTGATTTCCGGCCGGTCATGAAAACCGCGACCTCCGATCACCACGTGCGGGAGGCCTTGCGCCGCCAGGGCCGCCGCGATCGGACGAGCGATCGCGTTGGTTCGACACAGGATTGCAATCTCGCGTGGCGGTGTTCCACGTTCAACAAGGCCGGCCGCGTGTACGGCGATGGAGGTGGCCTCGGTGACGCCGTCCGGGCAGTTCCACAGCTCGACCTGCGGTCCAGGCGAGCCTGAAACCAGCAGCTTGGACAGCCTGTCGGCGTTCTTCGCGATCAGTGCGGCCGCGGCCGCCACGATGTGTCGCGTGCTGCGCCTGTTCCTCCCCATGGTCATGGTGGTGGCGTCGGGAAAACTGGCGAGGAACCTCTCGAGACTTGCCCGTGACGCTCCCCTGAATCGATAGATGGACTGGTCGTCGTCGCCTACGACAAACGGCTCGCTCCGCGCGGCGACCAGCTCGACCAGCCGTTCCTGCGCCAGGTTCAGGTCCTGGTATTCGTCGACCAGCACGTTCTGGTAGCGGGACGTGTATCGCTCCAGGATCCGCGGATGCTCCTGCAGCATGCGCACCGCCAGCACGAGCAAGTCTTCGAAGTCGAGGTAGCGGTGCTTCCGGCATTCTCTTTCGTAGGCGCGGAACAGGCGGACGCATGCGCGCATCAGCTCGCCGCGCTCCTGGTCGTCGGTCGAGGACGCCCAGGCGGCGAGGCGAGCGATGGGGACGAGCTCCTGCTTCATGCGCTCGAGCATCTGCAATGCCGGCGCCACCAGGTCATCGGGCCGTTCGTCGCCGGCGAGGGCGTTGTCGCCCACCTGCCACATCAGCTCGCGGGCGAGGATCCAACGGTCGGCGCCGGCCAGTATCCGGAAACCCGCCGGCGCGCCGACCGCCCGCCCGTCGGCGCGCAGCCATCCCAGGGCGATCGAGTGAAACGTGCCCACCGCCGGTGCGACGGCGTCGATCTGCTCCTCGATGCGCTGGCGCATCTCCGCCGCGGCGCGCTCCGTGAAGGTCATGACGAGGATCGAGGCCGGCGAGGCTCCGCCTCGGACCAGGCGGCGGAATCTCTCGGCGATGACGGCGGTCTTCCCGGTGCCGGCGCCCGCGACCACGCGGATCGGGCCGCCTCCGAGCGCCGCGGCCGCGCGCTGCTCGACCTCCAGGCGGTTGGTCATTGTGCGGGCGTCGAGTGGCCGATCCGTACGCGAATTGCCCGCACCTTGCGACCCAGGTTCAGACCATTCAGCCGCCCCAGGATGACCTCGGAATCAAGCCTCAGCTGGTGGGCCAGGGCAGGGCTCGAGGTCGTGATCACGAGCGTGCCGGAATGGAGCTCGATGTCATCGCAAAGGCCGGCCGGTTCAGGGCCGATCACCATGCGGAAGGCCGAGGCAACCTGGACGCCCAGGAACTTGGCGCCACCAGGCTGCCGGCGCAGCACTCTCGGCAGGATATTGCCCAACTTATCCACAGGCTTCGATCCTGCCTTCAGTGACGGTCCAGACCATCGAATTAGCGATGAGATCGGGCGGGAACGGGCCGGCTTCGACCGACGTGATGATCACCTGCCCCGCATCGGCCACCTGCTGTAGGAGGGCGGCCCGCCGCTCCAAGTCGAGTTCGGACAGAACATCGTCCAGAAGGAGTACGGGGCGCTCGCCCGTCCGACTGGCCACCACGGCCGCCTCGGCCAGCTTCAGGCTCACCACCGCAGTGCGCTGCTGCCCCTGCGAGCTGTACGCCCGAGCCTCCCGACCCTCGAGCAGGATGCGCACATCATCGTGATGCGGACCCACCGTGGTCGAGCCTCGCCGAAGGTCTTCAGCCAGTGAGTTATGCACAGCCTGGGCGAGGTTCTCTGGAGGGCCTTCGTAGCGGATCTCCAGGTGCTCTCCGCCGGCGATTTCAGCGTGGCGGCGGGCGGCCTCCGGCTCGAGCTCCAGGACCGCTCTGGACCTGGCGGCCGCGACCTCGCCACCGAGCTGGATCAGGCCCTGGTTCCAGACCTCGAGGGCATCGCTGCCTGCTTCGCCTGCAGCGATCTTCTTGAGCAGGCTGTTGCGCTGTTCCAGCACGCGTTTCAGCCCGGAGAGGGCGCGGGCGTAGCCAGGCTCGACCTGCACCAGCATCTGGTTGAGAAATCGGCGTCTGAGCTCTGGGCCGGCCTTGACCAGTCCGAGGTCGTCCGGCCAGAAGAGCGTGACCCGGAAGCGGCCGGGGAGGTCGAAAGCGCGGCGCCGGGCGCCGTCGACCTCGACGACTCGCCGGGCCCGGTCGCCGTCCACGGTCAGGGTGATGGACAGCTCGGCCGTGATGCCCCCACTTTCGACCTCCCCTTCGATGCGGGCGATCGGCGCGACAGGACCGACCTGCTCGAGCTCTCGGCGCGACCGTGGGGAGGACGACAGGGCGAGCATCGCGACGGCTTCGAGCAGGTTGGTCTTGCCCTGCCCGTTGGCGCCTATGAAGACGTTGATTCCCGGACCGGGAACGAGGTCCAGCCGGGCGTAATTGCGGTGATTTCTGAGTCGAAGCTGGCGGAGTCGCACTCCGCGTCAGGACATCGCCACCCGCACGGGCATGATCACGTACAGGTAGTGCTCCTTGCCCGGCGGCCGGAGGAGCCCCGGGCTCAGGGGACCGTCGAAGAGCAGCTCCACTTCGTCCGTCCCCATAACTCCCAGAGCATCCAGGACGTAGCGGGCGTTGAACGCGATCTGGATGTCGGAACCGTCGACGTCCGCGGCCATCTCCGCCTTGCTGTCACCAACCTCGTTGGTGGTGGCTGACAGGATCAGAGCCCCGGCCTGTGCCTTGACCCTGATCACGTTCGCACTGTCGCGAGCGAAAAGGGACACGGCGCGCACGGTCTGGGTCAGCTCGCTCGTCGAAACTCGCACCTTGGTCGAGCTCTTGCTGGGGATAACCTGTGCGTAGTTGGGATACTTTCCGTCAATCAGGCGGGAGGTCAGCTCCGAACTGCCAGCCCGGAAGAAGATCTGGTTGCGGGCCTTCGAGATGATGACCTCGACCTTTCCAGGCTCGCCTTTCAAGACCCTCGAAAGCTCAGCCAGGGCGCGTGCCGGGACGATCAGGCTGGCCTCGAGATCGGATGCGCCGGCCGCGGCGAGCTTACGAACCGCCAACCTGTGACCATCCGTCGCCGCCAAAGTCAGGCTGCCTCCCTGGACCAAGACGAGCACACCGGTCAGCACGGGGCGGGCCTCATCGGTGGAGGCCGCCATCTGCGTCTGCTCGACTGCGCTGACGAGCTCGTCGAGCGCCACCTCCAGCCGATCGCCCTCGTCAGGCTTCGGGCCCGGCGGGAACTCCTCCGCCTCGATGCACTTGATGTGAGTGTCGAACCGGGCGCACCGTAGGCTGAGCGACTGGCTCGCTCCGTCGAGCGACATCTCGAGGTCCTGGTCGGGGAGCGTCCCGACGAAATCCGTGAGCAACCTCGCCGGAGCGGTGGTAGCACCTTCCATCGCCACCTCCGCCGGCACCAGCTTGCGGATACCGATCTCCAGGTTGGTGGCGGTGAGCGCCAGCCCTTCAGAGGTCGTCTCGATGAGGATGTTGTTGAGGATCGGCAACGTCGTGCGGCTGGAGATCGCTCGTGACACCACCTGCAATGCCTGGCCTAAGACCGATGGCCTGCAGGTGACCTTCATCTGGGCAGCTAGTACTTTCGAATTCAAGACACTTGTCCCCCGTTGTTAGAGATTCTCTTGATTGAACTTATCCGTAGTAGGTAACAGTAAGCGCTGTGCGAACTGTGGATGTCGAGATCATTTACAGATCGGACGTGGCGGTGGACAAGGTCTTGGTAAAGGTGCGAGGTCGGCCTATGTCCTGTTGAGTGATTGGGGACGATCGGGCCGGCAGTGACCCGTGCGAGCTGTGTCCCAAGGCTGTTCGAACAAACTGTGGAAACTCTCATGTCTGCACGTAGAGGCGCTCGCGGATCGCCTGAACCTCATACCTCAATCGTTCGTCCTCCTTGAGCTCGTTGGCAATCTTTTCAATCGAGTGCAGAGCTGTGGTGTGGTCCCTTCCGCCAAAAGCCTTGCCGATGGCCGGCAGGGATGACGGTGTCTCTTCCCGGACCAGGAACATCGCGACCTGGCGAGGAAAGACGATGTGCTTGTCTCGCCGTTTTCCCTTCATGTCCTCGAGCGTGACGTTGTAGTAATCGGCGACGAGGGCCTGGATGCGCTCGACGTTGATGGGTTTCCGAGTCCCAGCGGGGATGATGTCAGCCAGCAGGCGCGCCGCCTCCTCCTCATCGAGCTGGCGCTGGTGGACAGCGGCAAATGCCTGCACCCTCGTCAGCGCTCCCTCGAGCTCGCGGATGTTGCGCTGCACTTTGTGGGCGATGAAGTTGAGGACCTCTTCCGAGATCAATGCGCTGTTGTCGCCGAGCTTCGAATGAAGAATGGCGAGACGCGTTTCAAAGTCGGGCGACTGGATGTCAGCGATCAGTCCCCATTCAAATCTCGAGCGGAGCCTGTCCTCGAGCGTCGGGATTTCCTTCGGCGGGCGGTCGGACGAGATGACGATCTGCTTGTTGATCTCATGCAGCGCGTTGAAGGTATGGAAGAACTCTTCCTTCGTTCGGTCCTTGCCTGCCAGGAACTGCACGTCGTCGATCAATAGCACGTCGACGGTGCGGTACTTGTGACGGAACTCGCCCATGCGTGCTGTGGCGATGGAGCTGATGACCTCGTTGGTGAACTGCTCGGAGGTCAGGTACACGACCCGCTTGCGCGGAAATCGGTCGTGAACTTCGTGGCCGATCGCGTGCATGAGGTGGGTCTTGCCAAGTCCCACGCCTCCATAGAGGAACAGCGGGTTGTAGCTGTCGCCCGGAGCCTCAGCCACGGCCTTGGCGGCGGCATGAGCGAATTGAGAGTTGTGCCCGACCACGAACGACGAAAAGCGGAACCGCGTATTGAGCTCGGAGGGTGGGATGGCGGGCGCGTCATGCAGCGCCTCGATTCCGTTGTCGTGCCCGTTGCTGTCGCGACCGTTCTCCGATACGTGGTCGAAATCGCCGTCAACGCTGGACAGCGCGGGCCGATGTCCGGCCGGCGAGATGACGAAATCGATGTCGACCTCGGATCCAGTCACCGCCTGCAGGGTTTCCTGGATCAGTCCAGAGAAACGATCTTCGAGCCAGTCCTTGGCGAGCTTGCTCGGTACACCGATGCGGAACGTCCCGCCGTCGGCTGAAACGACCGATGTGTTTTTCAACCACATGTCATAGGTCCGCTTCGCGAGCTGAAAGCGCAGCTCCTCCTGGACCTGTGACCAGATCTGGTCCTGATTCACCTCATATCTCCTTGTCCGGAGGCGCAGCCGTGGTCGGGGAAGAGGATGCCCGGCCCTGGGGATGACCGGCCGTCCCGCCCTGCAAATGCTGTGGACAACCTGGGGCCAACTCGCCTTTCACCTCTCCTGCGTCTTCGCTCACTCGGGAAGCCAGCAAATCGCGCCTTTGGCGACGGCAGGTTCAACCCGAAGCTCCCTGACCATGAGCTCCGCCTCCTTGGGGTCTGTGGAAAAGAGCGGACCGGATTTCCACAGGCTAGCGCTGCCCAGCCACCCGAAATCCAACATCCGATCGATCCCGAAATCAGGAAGCGATGTTATACCATTATTGAGGCGTCAGATGTAACGACAAATCGAACGAGCTAGTGCCATCTGTACCAAGTCGATACCAAAACCTTAAGCCCGGCTGCTCCCGGGCGGGGAGTGTAGCAAAGCCCTGTGGACATCGCAAGGCATTTAGGTCGGCGGATGAAGTGACATAACCGCTATCAAGATCGGCGCGCCCCTGCTCCGGTACACTACCGCGGTTCTCGCCAGTTCTTGACTCCTCGAGGGGGCCACCATCAAGCGAACCTTCCAACCCAAGAAGCGCTACCGCCGGCGCGTGCACGGCTTCCTGCGCCGGATGAGCGCCAGAGGCGGCGTGCGTGTCGTGCAGAACCGCCGACGCAAAGGTCGCCAGCGGCTGTCCGCCTAGGCGGGCTGCAGGGCCTGCGCAGGGCGCATTCCAGAGGTGAAGCGGCGCATCCGGTTGCGCCGGCACGGCGATTTCCAGGCTGCGATCAGCGGCAAGCGGTTTTACAGCGGCCGCGCACTGGTCGGATTCGCCGTGCCGAGCGACCGAGCGGAAAGCCGGGTCGGAATCGGTGTCAGCCGGCAGGTGAAGAGCGCGGTCGATCGCAATCGGGCCCGCCGGAGGCTGCGCGAGGTGGTGCGCGCGGGCTGGTTCGGCGTTGATTCGCCTCTAACCGGCGTGGGAATACGATATGACGTGGTTCTCATCGCCCGGCCGGCGGCCCTCGAACTCACATTCGCCGATCTCGCCATCGAGGCGGCGCAGGCCGTCCTCCGGCTGTCGAAGCTGAATTCATGACCAGGATGTTCCTCACTCTGATTCGGGGCTACCAGATGTCGTTTTCGAAGGTGCTTCCACCTTCGTGCCGCTACTACCCGTCCTGCTCCCACTACACATATGAGGCGATTGAGAGGTATGGCTGGCTGCGCGGTGGCTGGATGGGAGCGGTGCGGATCGCGCGCTGCCATCCATTCGCCAAGGGCGGCTACGATCCTGTCCCCTGATTCGGCATTCCACGCTTCACCGGAGACACGAACCTGAGCGATCTGTTCAAGAGCATCGGCACTGTCCTGGGGCCGATCCACGACATCTGGGTGGCTGTGGTCGAGCACCCTCTTGCGAACTTTTTGAACTATCTGTACGTCCATCTTCAGGGGGTTCCGATCATCGAGTCGATCGGCGCCTACGGTGTCGCGATCATCGTCCTGACCGTCATGATCCGCCTGGCATTGGCGCCCTTGCAGCAGTTCCAGCTGGTGACTCAGCGCAAGACGATGGTCGAGCAGCGCAAGCTCGCGCCGCAGGTGGCCGACCTTCGAAAGAAGTTCAAAAAAGACCCTACCAAGCTGAACGCGGAGATGATGAAGCTCTACCAGGAGCACGGGGTCAACCCGTTGGGGGGCCTGGTGGGGTGTCTCCCGTTAATCGTTCAGCTGCCCATCCTGACGGCGCTGTACTACGTCTTCCAGGGCTTCGCCAAAGCCGGCCATCCACCACAGCCGTTCCTCTGGATCTCGAACCTCAACGACAACCCGAACCACCATCTGATGATCCCTGGGCTGCCGCTTCCGATTCCCGCATACCTGATCTTTCCGCTGCTCGCCGCGCTCACAACGCTGATCCAGTCTCGGATGCTCCAGATGCCGCCTCCGCTCAACCCGACTGAGCAGGAGGCTCAGACCCTTCAGATGCAGCGCACGATGGTCTGGCTCTCGCCTCTGATGATCGGGTACTTCTCCCTGAACGTACCCGCGGGCCTGGGGATGTACTGGTTTGTCGGCAACTGCGTCAGTATCATTCAGCAGAGCTTCGTGGTCGGCTGGGGGAACGTGGTGCCGGCGCGGTTCAGGAGGATCGTCGGAGGGGGTTCTAATGGCAAGGGCGGGACGCCGCCGCCACCGAAGAAGAGCCCCGACAGCGGTCCGAAGAAGGGCCCCGACAGCGGTCCAAAGAAGGGCCTGGACTACGGGTCTAAGAGCGGTCCTAAGAATCGGCCCAAGAATGGTCCAAGACCAAAAGACAACCGTCAGAAATGAGGGCAAGAGGTGAGTTGCGATGAGCTCCGCTGAAGGGCGCGGCCGCACCGTGGACGAAGCGGTCGACGCCGCGTTGATCGAGTTGAAGGAGAGCCGCCGAAACGTCGACATCAAGGTCATCAGCGAGACCGCTGAGGAAGCCGTGGTCGAGGTCACGGTCATCGACCCCGAGGCAACCGCCGGCGGCGGATCCGCCGCTGCTCCAGCCAACGGAAAAGGTGAGATAGCGCGAGGTCTCGTCGAGGGCCTGCTGAAGCACATGGGCGTCCGCGCGCAGGTAGCGGTGCGACCAAGCAGCGATCCAATCACGCTCGACATCAGCGGTCGCGACCTGGGCGCGCTGATCGGCTGGCGTGGCGAGACCCTGCGGGCTCTGCAATCGGTTACCAACGTCATGGTGGGACGGCATCTCGCGGAAGGCGAGCGGATCATCGTGGACGTCGAGCGCTACAGGCAGCGCCGCGAGCACACGGTGCGCGAGATCGCGATGCGCGCTGCGCGCCAGGTCAAGATGACCGGCGACGCGATCACGCTCGACGCGATGCAGCCTTTCGAACGCCGGGCGATCCACCTCGCGCTAGAGGGTGACCCCGACGTGACCAGTGGCAGCATCGGCGAAGAGCCCGAGCGTCGCGTTGTCGTCGGGCCGCGGAAGCCGGCGGCCGAGTAGCGAGGACCATGGCAGGCCGGGCCGCCGAGCGGATCCGGAAGGCGATCGCGTTGGTCAACTCCGTCGCGGACGGCGCTGGCGATGAAGACATCACGCCTACCGAGATCGCAGAGGCGATTCGCGACTGCCTCGAGCTGAGCGAGGTCGACCCGGTCGCCAACGTCCGGCGCTACCTCGGAGAAGCGCTTGATGCGGTGTCGGACGGAATGCCCGCGGACTTCGTTGCCATGACTCTTTACGCCGCGCTCGGAGCGCTTCGAGAAGGAGGAACCACCGGCTAGGCGTCGCAAAAAGGGACTGGTCGCCGCCGGTCCTATACTGGCCCTCCCATGCCGTCCGCCCATCACGTCCACGCGCTCCCGGGGGGAGCCAGGCTGGTTACCGCGGCGATGCCTGAACGACTTTCGTCCAGCGCGGTCGCCATGTTCGGCGGAGGTTCGCGAATCGAAGACGACCGGCTCGCGGGCGTATCGCACTTCATCGAGCACCTCTTCTTCAAGGGCACGCGCAAGCGACCTTCGCCCAAGGAGATCGCGGATGCGATCGAGGGCGTGGGCGGTTTCATCAATGCCTCGACCGACAAAGAGCTGACCGCGTACTGGACGCGCGTGCCGGCCGACTACACCGAGCTTGGACTGGACGTCCTGTTCGACATAGTGTCCAACTCGAAGCTCGATCCTGGAGACATCGAACGCGAGCGTGCGGTGATCCTGGAGGAGCTGAAGATGTACCAGGATCAACCTCAGGATCACGTCCAGAACCTGTTTGAGGAGCTGATCTGGCCGGGCCATCCGCTTGGCCGTGACATTGCGGGGACGCAGGAATCTGTCAGCCGTCTCACCCGCGACGACATCCTCGAGTATGCCGATGCGCACTACCGGCTGCCGAATGTCGTGATCGGCGCCGCGGGCGCGCTTGACGAGACGGAGGTGGTGGAGCTCGTGCGCCCGCGGCTCACGCTGCCCCAAGGTTTGAATGGCGGGGTGGCCGCTGTTCCTCCAGGCGTCCTCGACGGCGCGCACGTGATGGTGCGCCGGCAGCGCACGGAGCAGGCGCACATCTGTCTAGGGGTGCGCGCGTACAGCTATCTGCATCCGGACCGGTACGCGATCGACCTGTTGAACACCCTGCTGGGCGAGGGCATGAGCTCGCGCCTGTTCCTGAACATCCGCGAGCGCCTCGGGATCGCGTACGACGTGCACAGTTTCATGCAAAAGCATCGCGACACCGGCTACGTCGCTGTCTATCTCGGGGTTGATCCGAAGAAGGCATTTGAGGCGATCAAGGCGGTGATGGGTGAGCTGACGCGGTTGTGCGACGAGGAGGTGGCCGCTGATGAGCTCGAGCGAGCGAAGGAGTTCACCAAAGGGCGCCTTCGCCTGGACCTCGAGACGACCAACGGCGTTGCGTTCTGGCTCACGTACCAGGAGCTCTTGCTCGGCGAGATCAAGACCATCGATGAGGAGGTGGCTCTCGTTGACGCCGTCACGGTCGCGGACATCCGTCGAGTCGCGTGTGAAATTCTGCGAGGGCCGATCCAGATGGCCGTCATCGGACCGTTTGCGAGCGACGCTCGTTTCAGGTCGGCGATAGAGTCCTGAACCGGCGCGGCCTCAGCCTACCGAAACAGTTGAAGTTTCGAGGGTCGGCATCCGTGAGTAGATATTGCCGAAGTGATCCAGCGGCCAGATGCGAAACCATGCGCGGCCGTCGATGCGATCTCGACCGATCGGACCGAAGATTCGTGAATCCTGCGAGCGATTGCGGTTGTCACCCATGACGAAATACTGATTCGCGGGAATCACCGCCCCGTCCCCGACGCTCCAGGGAGGTGGGTTGTTGAGCGTCGTCCACACTTCCGGCAGGTAGGGCTCGTCCAGCTTGTGCCCGTTGATGTAAACATATCCGTCGCGGATCAGAAGCTTTTCGCCCGGAAGTGCGATGACACGCTTGATGAAGTCCTTGGAGTTGTCGGTGGGCGGACGCAGGATGATGATGTCGCCGCGCTGTGGCGGGTGCAGCCTGTAGTCGATCTTGTTGGCGATCAGGTAATCGTTGTTGTCCAGCGTCGCGTACATCGACAGCCCCTCCACGTGCACCGCCTGGACGGCAAAGCTGATCCCGAAGTAAAGGATGATCGCCAGCACGACCACCTCGGCAACCTCGCGCAGGAGCGAAGAGGCGCCGGAGGCTGTCGCGGGCGCGGGTTGGGCCGCGCGGGGGAGGGGTGCGGCCATGGTTTTTAGGAGAGGAGCTTAGCGCAGACCCGCTCCAGCTCCTCGCGACTCGAATAACGCAGTTCGATTTTGCCGCGGTTGAGACTTCCGGTCAGCTTGACCGGCAGCCCGAGCTTGGACTCGATGCCGGCTCCAAGCGCGCGCAGCTCGGCGGTGGAGTCGATACGCTGCTTACGGCGTGGACGGTAGGTCCTGACCCAGTTCTCGGTCTGACGAACGGATAGGTGACGCGCGATCGCAACTTTGAGTCCGTGTTCCTGGGCAACCTGTCCATCGAGCGCGACGAGTGCTCGAGCATGGCCGGCGCTGACGACGCCCGCGGCCACGGCGGATTGGATTGCTGGACAAGCGGCGAGAAGGCGCAGGGATTGCGTCACCGATACGCGATGCTTGCCGATTTTTTGCGCGACCTCCTCGTGCGTCAGGCCGAACTCCTCGGTCAAGCGCCGCAGGCCGCGCGCTTCTTCGATGGGATCGAGGTCGGCACGCTGTAGGTTCTCGATGAGTCCCAGCACGAGCTGCTCGTCGTTGCCGGCGTCGCTTCGTACGACCGCGGGCACCGCGGTCAAACCTGCCAGCCGGGCGGCCCGCCAGCGGCGCTCGCCGGCGATCAGCTCGTACCCGTCGGCCTGGCGCCGCACGAGCAGCGGCTGCAGCACGCCGTGCAGACGGATCGATTCGGCCAGCTCGCCCAACGGCTCGGCGTCGAAACGAGTGCGGACTTGCTGGTGGGACGGGCGAATCTGGTCGACCGCGATCATCTGCGGGACCAGGGCGTCGCCCTCGCGCGACATCGGAATCAAGGCCTCGAGCCCGCGACCGAGACCGCGCAAGCGTGGTTGGCTCATCGTTCCAGCAGCTCCTTCGCGAGGGCGCGGTATGCGAGCGCGCCTCGACAGGTGGGGTCGTATTCGAGTACCGATTTGCCGTGACTCGGCGCCTCGCTGATGCGCACGTTGCGCGGGATCAGTGTTTGCAGGACTTCGTGCGGGTACGAGCGTCGGACCGACTCGAGCACGTCCCACGACAGGGTCGTGCGCGCGTCAAATTGCGTCATCACGATTCCTGCGATGACGAGCCTGGGATTGAGGTGGGAGCGCACCAGCTGATGCGTGTACATGAGGTGTCGCAAGCCTTCGAGGGCGAAGTACTCGCACTGCGTGGGAATCAGCATGCTGGTTGCGGCGGTCAATGCGTTGAGAGTCAGGAGGCCGAGGGACGGTGGGCAATCGATGATCACGCATTGGAGACCGGCTTGCGGTGACGACAGGGCTCTGCGGAGCAGCATCTCGCGCGCTTCGGCAGTGGCGAGCTCGATCTCGGCCCCAGCGAGGTCGATATGCGACGGAATGATTTCCAAACCGGCTACGCCGGTCGGCTGAGCCACCTGCTGCACCTCGGATTCACCCGTCAGAAGGTGGTAGACGTTGAGCCGGGCGCGGGTCGGATCAAGTCCGAGGCCCGAGGTGGAGTTGGCCTGAGGATCGAGGTCGACGAGCAGCGTTCGATGGCCCAGCTCTGCCAATGCCGCGCCCAGGTTGATCGCCGTGGTCGTTTTGCCCACACCGCCCTTCTGGTTGACCACGGCGAGGATTGGTGGTGTTGCGGTGCCCAACATCTTGGGGTTGGGCATCTCAAGAGATCCTATATCTGGTGGCATTGCTCGGATTCTAGTTCAAATTCGGGCGGGTGGCTAGCCGGGTTGTTAAGGTCGCACGCACCTCAGCGATCGGGAGAATACCCGGTTGACGCGGCAAGATTTCGAAGCCCCTGGTGGGGCCCTCCCTATCCCGTGCCGGCCCTCCCCCGCCTGCACACCGTACCGCGACGCTATTCGATTGTTTGCGGCTCCGCAACCCTGCTTGTTAAGAATTCGTCCGGACCGCCCGGCGGCGCCATCTTGACCAGAGTGCGAAGGCCGAGATCGCGACCAGAACCAGCTCGATGGCTATGGCGGCATCGACCTGCGAAGCCGCCACGCCGACACCAACCGCGAGGTTGTACGCGGCGTGAGTGATCGCCGACGTCGTGGTGTTCGTCAACTTTCGAATCAGGCCGAGGCCGAAAGCAGCCACGAGCACCGACAGTATGTCTAACGAAAGGCCATATTCCGAGTGCGATGCGGTGAACAGAAGAGCAGTCGCGATCAGCCCGAGTCGCGGTTGCAGCGCGCCTCGGAAGAGGATCTCCTCACCGAGCGCAGGCAGGACCGCCAGCGCCGCGATTCCGACCGGATTGGTGACCAGCCCACCGAAGAGTTGACCTACGTTCGCGTTCACCTGGCGGGATAGGTCGGGGGTCAAGAGCTGGCTTAGCGCAACCATGCCCGCTGAGACCGCATACAGCGCCCCGGCCACGGCAAGAGCCAGCACGACCTGCCACCAGGCGGGCGTGACAAGAGAAAGCCTCGTGGCGGTCTGGCGCAAATCGCGGCGCACAAAGATGCCGACGCCCGCGGCAGCGAGGACGACGAGGCCAGCATCCTGGGCGATCAGGTCGCCCGGCCCAATCGCAGATTGGGGGGCGCTCGCCAGGTTCGTGAAGAGGGTGATCGAGACCTGGAGTCCAAAGAAGATCACGGCCAGCACGAGGGCCAGCGCGTGGACGGGATTGCCGGGATCGATGGGCAGGATTCGCGCCAGCCGTTCGCGGACCGGTTTGGACGCGAGCGTTGCGGCGATCAACCCGGTGGCCATGATCCCAACGTCGAGCGGGAGCCGGCTCTGACCTCCTGGAGTCGCGATCAGCAGGCTGGCGCCGGCGACGTCGAGTGCGCCGATGAGAAAGGTGACTCCAGCCGTGAAACCGGCAAGGATGGCGGTCGCGTAATGCGCCCAGGACCGGCCGACGCCCACGTTGGCCGCGAGGATGAGCGGCAGCGGGAGCAAGAACAGCGTCGCAGTCGACGCCGCGTCCAGGACGATGGGGTCGCTCAGTCTGGCTTGGAGCTTGGTGCGGGTAGAGGGTTCGGCGGAGCCCCGTCTTCCGAGGCCGGCGCCATGTCGATCAGGGGCCGGATCAGCTCGATGGGGAATGGCAGCAGGATGGTCGTGTTCTTCTCCGAACCGATCTCCACCATGGTCTGAAGGAACCGCAACTGCAGGGCACCCTTCTGTGACGAGATCACCTGGGCCGCGTTGGCCAGGGTCTGCGAAGCCTGGAACTCGCCGTCTGCATTGATGATCTTGGCGCGCTTCTCTCGCTCTGCCTCGGCTTGCTTCGCCATCGCGCGCTGCATCGTGCTCGGCAGCTCGACGTCCTTGATCTCGACCACGGCAACCTTGATGCCCCACGGCTCGGTCTGCTCGTCGATGATCTTCTGCAGGTTCTGGTTGATCTTTTCGCGGTTGGCGAGCAGCTCATCGAGGGTCGCTTGCCCGAGCGCGGCGCGCAAAGTCGTCTGCGCGATCTGCGAAGTCGCATTGATGTAGTTGAGGACCTGGGTCACAGCTTTCCGCGCGTCGATCACCTGGAAGTAGATGACCGCATTGACCTTGGCGGTGACGTTGTCGTTCGTGATGACTTCTTGCGGGGGCACCTCGAGGGTGATGACCCGGAGGTCGATCTTGACAAGGCGATCAACGCCAAAGGGGATGATGAAGAACAGGCCGGGTCCTCGCAACGGAATCAGGCGGCCGAGGCGGAAGACGACTCCTCGCTCGTATTCAGCCGCGATTCGCAGGCTCGAGAACACGATGATGATCGCGAGGACGACGATCACCGCTATGACGGAGAGGATTCCGATGTCCACTAGCTCTTCTCCTTGATCGCAATTCCGTTGTCGCTCGGGGCCACTTTCAGCTGGAGCCCGTCGCGCCCGACCACGCGCACGGGGGAGCCAGCATGAATCGGCTCAGGTATTGCAATCGCCTTCCACAATGCCCCCGCCACAAAGACTAGACCCTCAGGCGCGAGCTCTTCGCGCGCCTCCCCAATGGTGCCCACCATGCTCTCGACTCCAACGAAAGGCGGGGCGCGTCGCGCCTGCCATACCTTGCGAATGAAGAAAAGGAAAAACGTGAGCGTCACCAGGCCCGTACCAAGAGAGATGAGCGGGTCGACACCGAGGCCTACGGGGCCGGTGTTGATGAGGAAGGCCATGCCGAGGACGAGCGCGAACACACCACCGACGCTGAGGATGCCGTGGGTATTCGCCTTCAGATCGGCGATGAACAGGATGAGCGCCAGCAGCATCAACAGTGCCGCCGCGATGTTCACCGGCAGGTTTGCGAGCGAGACGATCGCCAATATCGCCGCCAGGCCGCCCACGACTCCTGGAAGGATCGCTCCGGGATTGGAAAGCTCGGTGATGATTCCGTAGCCCGCGACGATGATCAGCAGGGCCGCGATGGTCGGGTCGATCAGCGCGTTGAGGAAGACCTGCCAGAACGGCATTGGGGTGTCGTCGATGATCGCACCGGCCGTGTGAAGCTCCAATGTCCCGCTCGGCCTGGAAAGCGTGCGCCCGTCGATCTCTTTCAGCAGCGCCTCCGGGTCGGCGACCTCGAGGTCGGCAACGTGCAGCCGCACCGCGTCTTCGGCGTTGATGTTGACGCTGTTACGAACGGCCTGCTCCGCCCAATCGGCGTTGCGCCCATGGGTCGTGGCGAGATTCCGAACCCGCGTCACCGCGTCGTTGAGCACCTTGGCTCCAAGATCGCCGGTGAGGTTTGCGCCCGAAGCATCGATCGGATGGGCGGACCCGATGTTGGTGCCCGGGGCCATCGCCAGGACATCGGCCGCCTGTGCGACGAACAGGCCGGCGGAGGCGGCTCGCGCGCCGCTTGGATAGACGAATGCGATCACAGGGACCTTGGAGTTCAAAAGTGAGGTGACGATGTCGTCCATCGACGTGGAGATTCCGCCTGGAGTATTGATCACCACAAGCAAGGCGTTGGCGTGGTCGGCCTCGGCGCGGCTGACCGCGCCCTCGATGTACGCGGCCATGATCGTGTTGATGTCGCCGACCAGGTCCGCGCGCTCGACGTGGGGAGTGGCCGCCGCGGCGTGGACGGGCAACAGGACGGCCAGGGCGAAGACGACGAATCCGAACGTCAGCGCTGAGCGCTTCCGCATAGCAGCGAGTATGGCAATCCTTGGGGCCGGACGCCATGTAAAACGTGGAACATCAGGCTGGATCGAGCTGGTGGGCATTTTGGCGCGTCGTAAAATCTCCTTCATGGGGGTAAGCCGGAATATGGATGAGAACGACCATGCGCTGCGTCTCGGGTGGGTCGACAGCGACGCCGAGACGATGCGGGAGGTCATGCGCCAGGTGAGCGCGACCCGACCTCTCGGCGAAGGCGAACAGGAGAAGCTCCTCGAGCGAGCTGCGCTCGGCGACAAGGCAAGCCAGGAGCGCCTTGTTGCCACCCATCTGGCCTTGGTGACCCGGTTGGCGACCGAACGCCGGGATCGAGGCCTATGCCTGCCTGACCTGGTCCAGGAAGGGTCGATTGGACTGGTCGAAGCGGTCCGGTCCTTCATCGGCCGCGCTGAATACAATTTCACTTCATTCGCCGAACAGCAAATCCGAGCTCGGATGGATCAGGCCATCGAGACCGAGACCGCGGCCGTCCGCGATGCTCAGCTGCTGGTCACCGCCGCGACCGATTACGAACACACCGAGCTTGTGTTGCGCGGGGAGCTCCATCGCGAACCGACGGAGGGCGAGCTGGCTGAGAAGCTTGAATGGACGGTTGACCGGACGCGCTATGTGGCCCGGGTAGTCGCCGACGCGCGCCGTCGCCACGATGTAGAGATGCTGGAGTTCATCGATCCGGCAGCGATCGACTTCGATGACGACGGGCGCGTCGAATTTGGCAGCTAGCCCGCCGCATCGCACGCCTCTTTACGACCGTCATGTGGCGCTGGGCGGCCGCATGGTCGACTTTGGCGGCTGGGAGCTGCCGCAGCAGTACACGTCGATCCGCGACGAACATTTCGCGGTACGCAGGGCCGCCGGCCTCTTCGACATCTCGCACATGGGACGGTTGGTGGTCGAAGGCGGCGGTTCCGAAGCGTACCTCCAACGTCTGTTCACCAACGACCTTTCTCCCGTCGCTCCGGGCGACGCGATGTACACGCTGATGTGCCAGGAGGACGGCGGCACCATCGACGACCTGGTCGTCTATCGCGAGGCCGCGGATCGTTTTCTGGTGGTCGTCAACGCGGCCAATCGCGAGAAGGACGTCGCATGGATGCGAAAACACATACCGACAGGTGTGGCGATGGAGGATCACACGAGGGAGATGAGCCTCATCGCATTCCAGGGTCCTCGAGCCCACGCCCTCCTGCCGCGCGACTCGTCGCCGACCGATGAAATCGCCTATTTCGAATTTCGTCCGGGCAAGGTCGCCGGCGTGCCGGCGCTCATCTCGCGGACCGGCTACACGGGTGAGGATGGCTTCGAGCTCTTCATCGAGTCAGGGCACGTCGGTGAGGTGTGGGACGCGATTCTCGCCGAGGGCAAGAAGGAAGGCGTGCTGCCCGCGGGTCTCGGCGCGCGCGACTCGACCCGGCTGGAGGCGGCACTTCGACTTTATGGAAACGACATGGATGAGACGGTGAACCCGTACGAGGCGGGGCTCGGCTGGACGGTCAAGCTTGGTAAGGGAGATTTCATCGGCCGTGATGCGCTGCGAAAAGTAAGGGAGAAAGGGCCGCGCCGCAGTCTCGCGGGACTCGCGACACAGCCCGGAGACATTCCGCGGCACGGAGCGGCCGTCAGCCATGAGGGGGGTCACCGCGTGGGAGTCGTAACGAGCGGCACGCACTCATTCTTCCTCGGGCACCCGATCGCGCTCGCGCTGGTGGAAGGGGCATCATTGCGAGTCGGAGAGAAGGTGACGATCGAGGTTCGCGGCCGACAGGCGCAGGCCGAGGTCGTGAAGCTTCCCTTCTACCGGGGTTCGGCGCGATCAGCCGCCGCAGCCGCCAAGTCTTGAACGGCCGCCGCAATCAGCGAGGATAAGAAGAGTGTCGAAACAGCGCCACTACACCAAGACGCATGAGTGGGTCACAGTCGACGGCAAGACCGTGACCATGGGGATCACCGACTTCGCCCAGTCACAGCTGGGCGATGTCGTCTTCCTGGAGTTGCCAAGCCCTGGCCGGAAGCTCGCCGTCCGCGAAAGTTTCGGCGTGATCGAATCGGTCAAGGCGGCGAGCGACCTGTACGCGCCTGTGGCTGGGCGGGTGACCGAGGTCAACGACAAGCTCACCTCAAAGCCGGAGCTCATCAATTCGGATCCCTACGGCGATGGTTGGATCATGAAGCTCGAGCTGGCAGGCGACCTGCCGTCGGACCTCCTGGACGAGGCGGGCTACAAGAAGGTGACGGAGGCGTCGGCCGGCTAGGTGCCGTATCTGGTTCATTCGGACGAAGACCGCGCGTCGATGCTCGCGGCGATCGGCGTTCGGTCGATGGACGACCTGCTGATCGACATCCCCAGCTCACTCCGCATCAAAGCCCTCCAGCTGCCCGCGGGCCTTTCCGAGTACGAGACGATGTCTCAGATCTCATCGCTAGCGGCGCGGAATCGTGTCTTTCCCGACCGTCTGACCTTTCGGGGCGGAGGGGTCTATCGCCGCTTCATCCCCGCGGCGGTGGGCGCCGTCACGTCAAAGCCTGAGTTCTATACCGCTTACACGCCTTACCAACCGGAGGCGAGCCAGGGCACGCTTCAGGCGATCTTCGAATTCCAGACCCTGATCGCGGAGCTCACCGCGCTAGACGTGGCGAACGCATCGCTGTACGACGGCGCCACGGCTGTCGCGGAGGCGGCGATGATGGCCCACGTCCACACGGGCCGCGACGAGATCGTCGTTGCGGGTTACCTGCATCCCGAGTATCTGGAGGTGCTTCGCGCCTTCAGCGACGGGCGCGGAATCAAGGTGCGCAAGGGAACCGAACCCGGATCGAAGACAGCGGCGCTGATCTTTCAGCAGCCAGATTTCCTCGGCCTGCTGGTCGATGCGAAGGCGCTTACCGAAAGCGCGCACGCTGCCGGCGCACTCGCCATTGCGTGCGTCGATCCGATCAGCCTGGCCATCCTCGCCCCTCCTGGCCAGTACGGTGCCGACATCGCGGCCGGCGAGGGCCAGCAGCTCGGTCTCAGCCCGAGCTACGGAGGGCCGCACGTCGGCTTCATCTCCTGCCGCAAAGAGTTCGTGCGGCGCCTTCCGGGCCGCCTGGTCGGCACCGCATATGACAAGCAGGGCCGCCGCGGCTTCAACCTGGCGCTGGCCGCTCGTGAGCAGCACATCCGGCGCGAAAAGGCGACGTCCAACATCTGCACCAACCACTCCCTGTGCGCGTTGGCGGCGAGCGTTTACATGACCTACATGGGCCCAGACGGCATGCGCCAGGTGGCCGAAGTCGGCTTCAAACGCGCGCACGCGCTGGCCAAGCGGCTCGAAGCCCTGCCAGGCTGGGAGCCGGCCTTCCCCGATCGCCAGTTCTTGAACGAGTTTCCCATGCGTGTCCCGAAAGGACCTGCCGTGATTCGAAAGCTCGCCCGCAGGGGGATCCTTGGGCCGCTCGGCGTTCACCGCTGGTTTCGCGAGCTCAAAGGGGTCCTCACGTTCTCGTGCACCGAGGTCAACGATCCGCGAGCGCTCGACGAGCTCGTCGCCGTGCTGGAATCATGACCGAGCCACTTAGCTTCGAAAAAAGCCGGCGCAGCGCAGGCGGTCCTCGGTTGCCCGACGCCGATGTGAGCGCGCCAGAACCCGCTCAGCTACTGAATCCCGATCAGTTGCGCGCCGGCCCGCCGGGGCTTCCGCGGCTCAGCGAGCCGGAGATCATGCGGCACTACAGCCGGCTGGCGTCGATGAATTACTCGATCAGCGAGCAGTTCTATCCACTCGGCAGCTGCACGATGAAATACAACCCGGTCGTCAACGAGGCGGCGGCGGCGCTGCCCGGGTTCGCCGATCTCCATCCGTACCAGGACGAGGAAACGGTCCAGGGCGCGCTCGAGCTGATGTGGCGGCTGGAGCAGGCGCTGTGCGCGGTGGTCGGCGTCGAAAGGGTGACACTGCAGCCGGCGGCCGGCGCCCATGGCGAGTGGACCGCCCTGCGGATGATCAAGGCCTACCACCATTCTCGTGGGGAGGCTCGCACCGAGGTCCTCGTACCGGATTCGGCGCACGGCACCAACCCGGCGAGCGCCGCGCTCAGCGGTTTTCATGTGGTCGAGGTGAAATCGGGTCCCGACGGGCGGATCAGCCTGGCTGACCTGGAGTCGAAACTTTCACCACAAGTCGCGGCCCTGATGCTGACAAACCCCAATACCTTGGGGTTATTCGAGCGTGAGATACTGGATATAGCCGAAATGGTGCATGCCACCGGAGCGATGCTCTACTACGATGGCGCGAACCTGAACGCCTTCATGGGCATCTGCCGGCCGGGCGACATGGGGTTCGACGCGGTGCACATGAACCTCCACAAGACGTTCACCACCCCGCACGGCGGCGGCGGCCCGGGCGCCGGCCCCGTAGGGGTGAAGGCCGACCTCGTGCCCTTCCTGCCGACGCCGACCGTGGAGCGAACGAACGGCCATCTGACGCTGGATTTCAAGCGTCCGAGGTCGATCGGGCGCGTGCGGAGCTTCTACGGCAACTTCGGCATGCTGGTGCGGGCCTACTCCTACATCGTGGCCATGGGTGGCGACGGCCTCACCCAGGCCTCGCACGACGCCGTTCTATCCGCCAACTACTTGCGCAAGCAGGTCCAGGACGACCTCGAGATGCCCCACGAAGGCCCGTGCATGCACGAGTTCGTCGCCAGCGCACATAACCTCGCATCCGAGGGCATCCGAGCTCTGGACGTCGCCAAAGCGCTGCTCGACCGGGATTTCTACGCCCCCACGGTCTACTTTCCGCTGGTCGTGCCGGAGGCGATCATGGTCGAGCCTACCGAAACCGAGAGCAAAGTGACCCTGGACGCCTTCGCGGCCGCCATCAAGGAGATCGTCGCCGAGGCCAAATCCAACCCTCAGGCCCTCCACGACGCGCCCCAAAAGATGCCGGTCGGGCGCCTCGATGAGGTGGCCGCCGCCCGCAAGATCAACTCCTACCTACAGGGCCAGAGCGACGATCCCGTGCTGCGCTGGAAACCGGCTGGGAAATAACCCCTGTTAAGACCCCTCCCGAGGCCATTTCCGAATTCAAAATCAGGTAAAATTTGAGTCCTGAACCTCTGCCCAGTTGATCCCCACGAGTTCTCCACGCTGGGAGGGCCGACTTACCGGTGATGGCGGCCAAAAACCCTTTGCCGGAGCAGCCTGACGCGCTGTCACGCGCTGAGAGCCGCAGGCCCAAACCCCTAGGCGCGGACGTCGCTTACACCGCCGAGCAGATCCAGGTCCTCGAAGGCCGGGAGCACGTACGGCGGCGTCCCAGCATGTACATCGGATCGACGTCCTCGACCGGCCTCCACCACCTGGTGTACGAGGTGGTCGACAACGCCGTTGACGAGGCTCTGGCGGGCTACGCGACCCGGATCGTCGTCACGCTCTACGCGGACGGAAGCGTCCAGGTCGAGGACAACGGGCGCGGGATCCCGGTCGACATCCACAAGAAGGAGGGCCTGTCCGCACTCGAGCTCGTCATGACCCGGCTCAACGCCGGCGGCAAGTTCGGGGGAGGCGGCTACAAGGTCTCCTCTGGTCTTCACGGCGTCGGAGTCTCAGCCGTCAATTTCCTCAGCGAGCGCCTCCAGGTTTGGGTGCATCGCGGCGCCAAGGTCTACCAGCAGGAATACGAGAGGGGAGTGCCCAAGGGCCCGGTCAAGCCGGTTGGAAAGACCGATCACACCGGCGCGATCGTCCGCTTCTGGCCAGATCCACAGATCTTCCCAGACACGACGTTCGACCGCGAGGTCATCGAGCACCGGCTGCGCGAGATGGCGTATCTCAACAAGCGACTCGAGATCGCGCTTGCGGACGAGACGCTCGGGTTCACCACCACGTTCTACTTCGAAGGCGGCATCGTCTCGTTCGTTCGCGCGCTGAACCGCGACAAGGCCGTCGTCAACCACGTCCCGTTCTACGTCGACCGCGAGGTCGAGGGCACCCAGGTGGAGATTGCACTCCAGTACAACGACACGTTCGTCGAAAACGTCATCGCCTTCGCCAACACCATTCACACGATCGAAGGCGGAAGTCACCTGACGGGCTTTCGCTCCGCGCTGACCAACGTGCTGAACCGGTACGCGCGAAAGGCCGGCATCCTCAAAGACCAAGACCCGAACCTCACCGGCGAAGATGTGCGCGAGGGCCTGACAGCGGTGATCAGCGTCAAGGTCCTCGAGCCACAGTTCGAAGGCCAGACCAAAGGAAAGCTTGGCAACGCCGAGGTCCAGGGCCACGTCTCGATCGCCCTGACCGAGGGCCTCACCCAGTACCTCGAGGAGAACCCCTCTGAGGGTCGTCGCATAGTCGAGAAATCGCTGACCGCGGCGCGGGCTAGAGAGGCGGCGCGCAAAGCGCGTGACCTCGTCCAGCGCAAGAGCCTGCTCGAGTCCAGCACATTGCCCGGCAAGCTTTCCGACTGCTCCGAGCGCGACCCGGCGCTCTGCGAGCTCTACATCGTGGAGGGTGACTCCGCGGGCGGCACGGCAAAGGGTGGCCGCGATCGCCGCACGCAGGCCATCCTGCCGTTGAGAGGAAAGATTCTCAACGTCGAGAAGGCACGCCTGGACAAGGTGCTCACGTCAGACGAGATACGAAACCTGATTACAGCGATGGGTGCGGGCGTCGGCGACAACTTCAACATCGAGAAGATGCGCTACCACCGCGTGATCACGATGACTGACGCCGACGTGGACGGCAGCCACATCCGCACGCTGTTGCTGACCTTCTTCTTCCGCTACTTCCCGGCTGTGATCGAAAAGGGCTACCTGTATATGGCGCAGCCGCCGCTGTTCAAAGTTTTCAAAGGCAAGCAGATCGTCTGGTGCCATTCCGAAGGCGACCGCGACAAGGCGCTCCGCCAGCTGGGAAAGAACGCCGAGTCCGCGCGCATGAAGGGCCTCGGTGAGATGAATGCCGAGGAGCTCTGGCAGACGACGATGAACCCGGCCACGCGCGTGCTGCTGCAGGTCACGGTCGAAGATGCGGCCGCGGTCAACGACACGTTCGAGAAGTTGATGGGGCCGGATGTGGAGCCTCGCAAGAAGTACATTCAGGCGCACGCCAAGGGCGTCCGCAACCTCGACATCTAGCGGGTTGTAACAATGCGAGTAGCAGTCGACGCCATGGGCGGTGACTTCGCGCCGGTTCAGGTCGTGCAGGGAGCCGCACAGGCCGCCGTCGAGTTCGGGATCGACATCTCGCTGGTCGGCCTGCCGTCTGCGGTCCAGCCGCTGTTGGACTTACACCCGCGCCTCCAGCTTGTGCCCTGCACCCAGGTGATCGCGATGGATGAGCACCCCGCTCAGGCGGTGCGGGCGAAGCCCGATTCTTCGATGTCCGTCTGCGCACGCATGTGCAAAGAAAGGCGTGCCGACGGCTGGGTCTCAGCCGGCAACTCCGGCGCCATCATGGCGTCAGCGCTGTTCATCCAGGGCAGGATCAAAGGCGTCGAGCGACCTGCTTTGGGTTCCATTGTGCCAACACAGAACGGCTTCGCCTACTTCCTCGACGTCGGCGCGAATGTCGACTCGAAGCCAGACTACATGGTGCAGTTCGCGGCCATGGGCGCGGTCTACGCCCGCGCGATGCTGGGCCGCACGAACCCGCGGGTCGGCCTGCTCAGCAACGGCGAGGAGGACGGTAAGGGCGACGAGCTCGTCAAGGAGACGACAAGGCTGCTGAAGTCTTCTCTCGATGGTTTCATCGGCAACGTCGAGCCGAAGGACATCTACGGCGCGAAAGCCGACGTGATCGTCGCGGACGGATTTGTGGGCAACGTCGCGATCAAGATGGCGGAGGCCACGGCGGAGTTCCTTTTTCGCAATCTTCGCGACGAGATACCGAAGACGCTGCGTGGGAAGCTCGGGGGGATGCTCATCCGGTCCGATGTCAGCCGGCTCCGCGCTCGAGTCGATTGGCGCGAGTTCGGCGGCGCGCCTTTGCTCGGAATCGACGGCGTTGCGGTGGTCGCTCACGGCCGGTCCGACGCCCGCGCGATCAGGAACGCCATCAGGGTGGCGCGCGATGCGGTGGAGAATCAGCTCGTCGGTAAGATTCGGGCAGAGGTAGGGAAGTGAGCAAGCACGGCGATAACGGGAAAAGGACACGGGTGGTCGTGACCGGGATGGGTACCGTGAACCCTCTCGGAAAGGACCTCGACGAGTACTGGGATGGGCTCATCGAGGGACGGAGCACCGGCCGGATTGCGGAGGGCTATCCGACCGACAAGCTCACCACAAAGTTTTCGTGCGAAGTGCCCACCTTCGACCCGCAGGACTTCATGGACCGCAAGGCGGCACAGCGTATGGCCCGTTTCTCGCAGATGGCCGTCGCCGCCTCATCGATGGCGCTGGCCGACTCAGGCCTGGACCTCGCCAAAGAAGACAGCTTCCGAGTGGGCGTCGACATGGGAACAGGGATCGGGGGCTTCATCGAGATGACTCACGGCGCCATCTCCTACGCGACCAAGGGACGCCTCAATCCGCTCTACGCCCCGATGATCATCCCGAACATGGCGGCTGCTTCGGTGGCGATGACGTTTCACCTGCGCGGACCGAACACCACGGTGACGACGGCATGCGCCGCCTCCACGCACACGATTGGCGACGCGAGCAGGATCATCCAGCACGGCGACGCGGACGTCATGTTGGCGGGAGGCGCCGAGGCTTCGCTGTGCGAGGTTGGGATCTCTTCTTTCAACTCGATCAGGGCACTGTCGACGCGCAACGACGCGCCGGACAAAGCGAGCCGGCCATTCGACCGCGACCGCGATGGTTTCGTGCCTGGCGAGGGCGCCGGCATCCTGGTCCTGGAATCGGAAGAACACGCGACGAACCGCGGGGCTCGGATCTACGGCGAGGTGCTTGGTTACGCGCTGACCTGCGACGCCTTCCACCAGGTCGCGCCGGACGAAACCGGCGAAGCGCCGGCACGCGCGGTGACGCTTGCCCTGGCCGACGCGGGCATTGAGCCGAAAGACGTCGACTACGTCAACGCCCATGGCACGTCGACGCAGTTGAACGACGCCGGCGAGACGAAGGCGCTGAAGCTCGCGCTCGGCGAGCATGCATATAAGGTCGCGATCAGCAGCACCAAGTCGATGATCGGCCACCTGCTGGGTGCCGCGGGCGCGGTGGAGGCGATCGCCACCTTGCTCACGATCAACCGCGGCATCATCCACCCGACCATCAACTATGAGAACCCTGACCCCGCGTGCGACCTCGACTACGTGCCGAACCAGGCGCGGAGGAAAGACGTGCGCATCGCCATCTCCAATGGTTTCGGATTCGGCGGCCACAACGCCGTCGTGGTCTTGAAGAAATACGAGGAGTGATTCGACAAAACAGTGACTGACGAAAACAACATCGGAACCGTGCTCGGCCGGAGCCTCCAGGAGGAGATGCAGACCTCCTACATGGAGTACGCGATGTCCGTCATCATCAGCCGGGCGTTGCCTGACGTGCGTGACGGGCTGAAGCCCGTGCAGCGACGCATCCTATACGCGATGCATCGCGCGGGAGCGACGTCCGGCAGCCGGTATCGCAAATGCGCCGCGTTCGTCGGCGATGTGCTGAAGCTGTACCACCCGCACGGCGACCAGTCGGTATATGACGCCCTCGTGCGCATGGCGCAGCCGTTTTCGCTGCGCTATCCGCTCATCGACGGGCAGGGCAACTTCGGCAGTGTCGACGGCGACCCGCCGGCCGCGATGCGGTACACGGAGGCTCGCCTCTCAGCCATCACCGGCGAGCTGATGGCCGACATCGAAAAGCAGACCGTGGACATGGTCCCGAACTACGACGGCACCGAGGAGCAGCCAGAGGTGCTGCCGGCCCGGCTGCCGAACCTCCTGGTCAACGGCGCGACTGGAATCGCGGTGGGCATGACGACCAACATCCCTCCGCACAACCTGCGTGAGATCACCGCCGGGATCAAGCACCTGATCGAAAACCCCGAGGCGACCGGCGAAGACCTGCTCTCTTTCATCAAAGGCCCGGACTTTCCGACCGGCGGCAAGATCATGGGGACGGCGGGCATCAAGGCGGCCTATGCGACAGGTCACGGCCGCATCATCGTGCAGGCGCGACATACCTTCGAGCAGGCGCCCAACGGGCGCGAGCGCATCATCATCGACGAGCTTCCGTACGCCGTGAACAAGGCGACGCTGGTCGCGAAGATCGCCGAGCTGGTGGCGGACCGGAAGCTGGAAGGCATCGCCGACCTGCGGGACGAATCCGACCGGGACGGCATGCGCATCGTCATCGAGCTCAAGCGCGACGCCCGCGTGTTCACGGTGCTGAACAACCTGTACAAGCACACCACCCTGCAGACGACCTTCGGCGTGATCATGCTGGCCATCGTCGACGGGCGTCCGGCGATCCTCAGCCTCAAGCAGGCGCTGCAGCTCTTCATCGACCAGCGCCGTTCGGTCATCCTGCGCCGCACTCGCTTCGACCTGGAGCGAGCCCAGGAGCGGGCGCACATCCTCGAGGGCCTCAAGATCTGCCTCGACCACCTGGACGAGGTGATCAAGACGATCCGCGCGGCGTCCGATCCGGACATCGCGTCAATCGAGCTGCAGAGCAAATTCGGCTTGAGCGAGCGGCAGGCTAAAGCGGTGCTCGCCCTCACATTGAGCCGCCTCACGCGGCTCGAGCGCGGAAAGATCGACGCCGAGTACGAGGAGGTCATCAAGACCATCGCGTACCTCGAGTCAATCCTGGCGAGCGACCAGAAGGTGCGGATGCTGATCAAGGAAGAGATGGACGACCTCGCCAAGAAGTACGGTGATGACCGCCGGACGGAGATCACCGACCAGGAGGCGAGCGAGCTGTCCGCGGAGGACCTCGTGCCGAAAGAAGAGGTCGTGGTCACGCTGACCCACCGCGGTTACGTGAAGCGCCAGCCGCTGCGCGTGTTCCGCGCGCAGAAGCGAGGCGGTGTCGGGCTCAAAGGAGCGAAGCCGACGGCCGGAAGTGACGCGCCGAGCGGAACGCGCGAAGAGGACTACGCGCTGCACCTGCTGACGACCCATACACACGCGTCGATGCTCTTCTTCACGCAGAGCGGGCGCGTGTTCCAGCTGCGCGTGCACGAGGTGCCTGAGCGCGAGCGGCAGGCCAAGGGCGTGCCGGTCAACAACCTGATCGACATCGATTCGAACGAGCGAATCACCGCGGTGTTCGTGCGTCCGGAAACGGAGGCCGAGGCCCGCTACATGCTGATGGTCACCAAGAACGGATACATCAAGAAGACGGCGCTGGCCGAGTATGCCAACGTGCGCCGCAACGGACTGATCGCCATCAACCTCCAGGAGGGCGACGAGCTCGACTGGGTGACACCGACCACCGGCTCAGACGAGATATTGATCGCGACCGAGCTCGGTAAAGCGATCCGCTTCAGCGAAACCGAGGTCCGCGCGATGGGCCGCGACACCCAGGGCGTGATCGGCATCAAGTTTGGCAAAGGCGACGCCGTGGCCGGCATGGCAACGGCGACGCCGGGCGGCGACCTGCTCGTCATCACGCAGCGTGGATACGGCAAGCGGACGCCGGTCTCCGAGTACCCGATGCACCATCGCGCCGGCCAGGGTGTGTTCACCCTCAAGGTCACCGATCGCGTCGGAAAGCTCACGGCGATGCGCGTGGTCAGCGATCCCGAAGAGGAAGTGCTCGTCATCAGCGCGAGCGGTATGGTGCTGCGCACACAGGTGGGTGCGATCTCGCGCATCGGGCGCCAGACGCAGGGCGTGATCGTGATGCGCATCGCACCCGACGACCAGATCGTCGCGATCGCACCGGTGGCCGCCATCGAAGACGAGGACGTGAAAGAGTAAGTCGGTGCTCACCACAATCGGCGTCTGGTTGCTCGTGGTCAGCGCGGTGGCGATCGTGGTCGAGGGTGTGCTGGCCGCGATCTGGGCGGCGTCACTGGTCAAGCGCTCTCGCGCTCTCTCGGAGGGCATCGAACGCCAGCGTGCGTTGATCGAAGCCGACCTCGAGCGGCTGCGAGCCGCGGTCGAGGAGACCAGGCGATTGTGGCGACCCTACGAGCGCATCCTGCGGCTGGTCCGCCATCCGCTGGCAATCGCCTTGTTGCAGTCGCTGGCCGGGCGATGGGCTGGGGCACGTTGACCGACGCTCGAGAGAAGGTGAAGGCGTCCGGAGACGGCTTCGCCCACCAGGCGGTCGAAGATGCGGTGGCGCGCGAGCGCGCTCGCATTGCGCGCGAGCTGCACGACGGGATCGCCACCGATCTCGCGGGAGCCATCTCCCTTTTCAAGGTCTACATGGAGGGCAGAAAGGGCCAGCCGGACCAAACCCTGAAAAACGTGTTCGAGATCATGGAGCGCCTGCTCAAGCATGTTCGCGAGGCCCTCACCGACCTGCGACCAGCGCCCATCTCGCCCGACGGCCTCGTCGGCGACCTCCGGGAGCAGGCTGACGAGTTGGCGCGTCTCTACGGAATCCGCGTCGAGCTGTCGAGCAACGGCGCGGAAGACCTGCTGTCTGCACACCAGCGCGAGGTGGTCGCACAGGTGGTCCGCGAAGCGTTGACGAACGTGCGCCGCCACTCGGGGTCCTCGATCTGCCGGGTCAAAATGGGGTTTGCCGCGCGCCCATTCCTCATCGAGGTCTCAGACGAGGGGCGGGGCATCATCGACGGGAAGAGCCGCGGCTACGGGCTGGTCGGGATGCGTGAAAGGGCGGCCGGGATGGGCGGCCGCCTCGAGGTGGTCAGCACGGAGGGCCGTGGAACGACGGTGTTCCTTTTCGGCCCGGCCTAAGTCCAGGTCATCGTCATCACCTCCGTTTAGAGCCGGAATGACCGGCGCCGCGGTCGCATCTCTTCCAGGGGAAGCGCGAGCTCGTCGGCATCGACCCTCTGCAGCTTCCTGGTGACGCTTTCGACCAGCTCGCGCGAGGCATGGTCGTCGACTCGGATGGCGCGCGCGATCTCCTGCGCGGAGAGCCCGTAGCTCAGCAGCTGTGCGACCTCGCCCTCGCTCTCGTTGAGGCGACCGAGCGGGCCGCGTAGCGCCGCGACCAAGGGCCCGAGCGTCGCACCGAGCTCTATCGCGAACGTGACGTCGTCCTCTGAGTACCAGTGGTCGCGGCGGCATCCAACGATGAGCAGACCTATCGGTCGCCGTCCGGGCTCGCCGACCGGCGCGTAAAGGAGCGCCGGCCAGTCCATCTCCCAGTCGTACCCCATCGATGGGTTCGGGTTTTCGAACAATGCGTTCATGATCGCCGGGCGTTGTTCGAAGAGAGCGCGGCGCGCAAGCGGCATGAGCGGGCGGCCCTGCAGGAAGCGTCGAGAAACCTCTGATGCGGCGATTGGTTGGAGCCACCCCGCGCGCAGGTAGCCAAGCACCCAACGGTCGTGGCAAAGGCGGTCGAGGGCCAGTCCCAACCGGCGCCTGGCTTGCTGGAGCTGAGGGAGCTGGCCCATGTCCGGAGGTTAGGCTCGTCTCGCAGGCCTGACCTCACGGCTCGTTCAGCATTTCCTCAAGAAACCTTGAACCTGATAGGTTGCGGTTGGGGTTTGGGAGCGTGACCAAGTTGCTGGTCGTCGACGATGAGCCACGCACCGCGGAGCTGACCGCCGCGCTGCTCCGGCGCGCGGGCTACGTGGTCGAGGTTGCCGGGAGCGGGACCGACGCGCTCGCGAGCGTTCGCTCGAGCTCGCCGGACCTGATGCTGCTCGATTACGAGATGCCAGACATGGAGGCGCCGGAAGTCCTCGATTCGCTGCGATCGGGAGCCGATCGGATTGCTTTTCCGGTGATCATCCTCACCGGCGCGAGGCACGCAGCCGGCGACCAGGTCCTCGGCATCGGGCGGGGCGCGACCGATTACATCGTCAAAGGGACCGACCGCCAGGTGCTGCTCGCGCGAGTACGCGGAGCGTTGCGCGACCGCGCTCCTGAGACGCGCCTGATCGCGTGCGGCCGGCTGAGAATCGACATGGCGAGCGGCGAAGCATGGCTTGGCGAGCGCGCGTTGAAGCTGGAGCGCAGGCCACTGCTGATGCTGCAGCTCCTGGCCGGACGGCCCGGTGAGGTGGTGGGGCGTGAGGAGTTGCTCGAGCGCGTATGGGGTACCAATTACGCCGGTTTCGAGCACAGCGTCGAGCAGGCTGCGCACCAGGTCCGGCGCGCGCTTGCGGAACCCGGCTGGATCGAGACGGTCCGCGGAATCGGCTACAGGTTTGTCGTCCAGCCCTGAGGTGGCGGCCGCTCTCCACCGGCTGCGCTCGACGCTGGCGCGGTTGAAGGCAGAGCTGGAGCTGGTGGAATCCGACGGGGCGGAGTCCGGGCCGAGCCGCCCCCTTGACGACCTCAACGAGGCGCTGATGTTGCTCCAGGCGGTGGAGCAGGCAGTCTTCGGCGTCGTGCCCGTGCCCGTGCTCGTGGTCGACGACGACGCGAGGCTGGCTGAGCTGACTGCGCGCGGGCTCAGGCGATTGGGCTACGACGCCGACTCGACGAACACGGTCAGGGCTTTTCGGCCCAACGAGATCGTGGTGTTCGACCTTGGGTTGGCGCCGGCGCTTGATCAGAGCGCTCGCGTCGCTCTGAAAGCGGCGCGTCCGATAGTTGTCACAGGAGCCACGGATCCGGGATCACGAGCAGTAGCCGCCAACTTCGACGCGAGCGACTATCTGGTGAAACCGGTGGAGGTGGAGGACCTGGCGGCGGCAATCCAACGGCGAATGGCGGAAAAGTCACCGTGAGCGTGGCGCCGATCTTCGAGGGTTGGCAGAGAATCCAGGCACATCTGACCAATCGGATCCCAAGACTGGGGACGGACGAGCTGCAGCTGAGGGCAGCGCCCGATGGGTGGCCGATCTGGGCGATCCTGAGCCACCTCGCCGGGGCCCGCGTCTACTGGCTGTGTGGAGTTTTCAAGGAGCGCGGCTCAGAGACGACGCCCTTCCAGGATCCATTTGGCGACGGTTGGGAGGATAGCCTCGAGGCACCGCGGCAATCGGACGAGCTCATGTTTGCGGTCGAAAGCTCGTGGCGAATCGTCGAGTCATGTTTGCGGCATTGGACGCCGCCAATGCTCGGCGAGACGTTCACTCGCGAACGCGAAGGAAAGCTCCAGCGGCATACTCGCCAATCCGTTCTGACCCGGCTCGTGATGCATGACGGGTTTCATTGCGGCGAGGTTTCGATCCTCCTCGCATCGCACGGCTTCGCCTCGATGGACCCCTGGGATCCGATTTAGCCAGTCGGCGCCGTCAACCGCCAAACGGCGGAAGGATGACCACGAAGACGGCCCCATGGCGGTTTCCCTCGTAGAGCAGGTCGCCCTGATGCTCGCGCACGATCCCATAGGACATGAACAAGCCGAGCCCAGTCCCGCCCTCCTTGGTGGTGAAATGAGGCTCGAACAGGTGATGCCGCTGTTCGTCGCTCACGCCTGGCCCATCGTCCGTCACGCTGAAGTAAGGCCAGCCGTTTCCACGTCGCCCCGACTTGAGCTCGACGTGGCCGTTGACCGAAACGGCGTCGATGGCGTTGTTGACGAGGTTGGTGATGACCTCCCGCAGGAGCAAGGGGTCGGCGCGAACGTTCACCTCATCGGGAGACTCACGTAGCGCGAGCTGAACCTCCTTGGTCCGGGCCCTGGGGCGGGCCATGCCGAGTGCGCGTGTGATGAGCTCGTTGAGGTCGACCGGCTCGAGCGCGTAGGCGACGCGCGGCGTTGCGCCCTGGGCGAGACTTCTAAGAACGGTGACGGCGTCGTTGGCCGCGGCC
>JBOHUQ010000042.1:0-15812 GCA_050734495.1 Candidatus Dormibacteraceae bacterium | reverse complement strand
GGGCGGCGCGCCGCGCGGCGCAGCTGCTCGGGAGCCCGGGAACCGGGCTGAAGGTTGTCACGTGCCACCTGGGGTCGGGCGCCTCGGTCGCGGCGGTCTGGGGCGGACGCTCGATGGATACGACCATGGGATTCACGCCGCTGGAAGGCCTCGTCATGGCCACGCGCTCGGGCAGCATCGACCCTGGCATGGTCTTGTGGCTGCAAAAGCACGCCGGCGTTTCCGCAGCCGGGATGATGGAGGCGCTGGACAGGCACTCCGGCCTGCAGGCGCTGGCCGGCACCGGGGACATGAGGCAGCTGCTCGAGAATCTGTCGGCGGGCGACGAGGAAGCGCGCCTCGGGTTCGACGTCTACGTCCATCGCCTTCGCGCGTGCATCGCGTCGATGGCGTCCGCGATGGCAGGCATGGACGTGCTGGTGTTCACGGGTGGCGTGGGAGAGAACGCGTCGCCGGTACGGGCTGCGACGGTGTCGGGCCTGCGGTTCCTAGGCGTCGAGATCGACCGCGAGCTCAATGCACATGTGGCCGCGGACACGGACATCAGCAGCCCCTCAGCCGCGGTACCCACCCTGGTCGTCAAAGCCCAAGAGAATATAGAGGTCGCGCGAGAGGTCCGAAAGGTACTCTCAGCGCCGGCTTAGCACCTCTCCCCCACGCCAGCGGGAGAGGTCAGGGCGGGGGGCGAGAAAGGAAGACTAGTTGCGTTCGAACACGACGATCGGAATCTCGCGCGTTGTCAAGCTCTGCTGCTGTTTGAGGTACGGAAGCGCGTTGGCAAGCTCATCGCGCTCCTCGGATCCGGCCGTCCTGGCGCGAACCACGAACTGATCCGGGCCGGCAATCTCGACGGTGGCGGTCGATTTCGCGAGAAGGTTGTGGTACCACGCGGGCGCCTTGGGCGCGCCATTGTCCGATGCGATCACGACCAGGTGGTCGCCATGCCGGCCATAACCGAGGACGACGGAGCGAGGCTGGCCTGAGCGCGCGCCGGTCGTGGTGAGGATCAGCAGCCCTCGCCCCGCCATGTCACCGGTGAACTGGCCATGGTTGGCGCGGAAGTCTGCGATCAGCTTGGCGTTGAACGCTTTCATGTCGGCCGGGATGACGGGCGCCTTCCGCGGTGTATCACTCATGTCCTATCAAGCCTACTGCGGACAATCCGGTACTTGATATGCGTCACGACAGGCGACGGGACCACCTTGATCGGATCCAGCAGCGGGTCGCCGACGTCTAGGAGCAATCGCTCGCCGGCCCCGAGCACGACAGGCACGATATGTAGATAAAGCTCGTCGAGGTGGCCGGCCGCAATGAATTGCCGGACGGTGCTGGCGCCTCCGGCAATCGAGACGTTCCGGTCGCCCGCGGCCGCTTGGGCCTGCTCTATCGCCGACTCGATCCCGTCGGTAACGAAATTGAACCTCGTACCGCCCTTCATCTCCAGAGGTTCGCGTGGATGGTGGGTCAGCACGAAGACGGGCGTGTGATATGGCGGATCGTCGCCCCACCAGCCCCTCCATGCCTGATCCCACTCTCCAGGTCCGCCACCAAACATCTTGCGACCCATGATGTGGGCGCCGATGCCCTGGACGACCTCGCCGGCGACGTCCGAGTCGGGACCATCCTCGCCACCCTCCTGTCCCTGCTGCCGCCGCCAGCTGGCGGTCGGAAAAACCCACTCGTGGAGGCGCATGCCGCCCTCACCGATTGGGTTTTCCAGACTCTGATTGGGACCGGCCACAAATCCGTCCAGCGAGATGGAGATCTGGCAAGTGACGATGCCCACTGGCCAATCATCGCTGCTCGCTCGAAATCGGATATGGTGCCCCGCGAGGGATTCGAACCCCCGACCCTCTGCTTAGAAGGCAGATGCTCTATCCACTGAGCTAGCGGGGCAACGCCACCATTCGGGAGAATACCCAAGGGGCCGGGGAAGTATGAGCGACTCACTCGAGCGGTTGAAGGCGATCCTGGCTGAGGTCACGGACCTGGGCCGGGCCGCCGCATTGCTCGAGTGGGACCAGGAGACCTACATGCCGCCGCGAGGGGTGGCGGCTCGCGCCGACCAGCTGTCCACCTTGCTGCGGCTGTCCCACGTCCGTTTCACCGGGGACGAGGTGGGCAATTTGCTCAGCAAGCTGGAGGACGAAACGTCTGACCGGCCCTTCGATTCGTACGAGGCGAGCCTGGTCCGGGTCACGCGCCGCGACTACGAGCAGGAGCGCAAGCTGCCGCCTGACCTGGTGGCGGAGGCGGCCCGCGCAGGTTCCGCGGCGCGTCCCCTGTGGGAGAAGGCGCGACGCGAGGCCGACTTCAAGATCTTCGCCCCGGCCCTCGAGAAAAATGTCGAGCTGAACCGGCAGATCGCCGACGCGCTCGGATATGCCGAGAGGCCCTACGACGCGCTTTTGGACCGGTACGAGCCCGGCATGACGACCGACCAGCTCGAGACGATCTTCGCCGAGCTCAAAAGGGCGATCGTTCCGCTCGTGGCGGACATCGCCCGCCACGCGGACGCGGTGGACGACCGCGTGCTCTACCGCGGGTTTGACCCGGCCGCGCAGCTCAGGTACGCGCTCGACCTGGTGACCAAGCTCGGCTACGACCTCGAAAGCGGGCGCCAGGACATCTCGACCCATCCGTTTTCCACATCCTTTGGACCTGGTGACGTGCGCATCACCACGCGCGTCTCGCGCGACTTCTTCAACGAGTGCCTCTTCGGGTCGATCCATGAATCGGGGCACGCGATGTACAACCAGGGCATCGGCGATGACATCGACCGGACTCCTCTTTGGGGTGGAGCGTCACCGGGCGTGCACGAGTCGCAGTCACGCCTCTGGGAGAACATGGTCGGTCGCAGCCATCCGTTCTGGAAGCACTTTTTCCCGAGTCTCCGAAACACGTTTCCCGAACAGCTTCGCGGAGGAGAGGACGAGGCGTTCTTCGAGGCCGTCAACAAGTCGTACCCGTCGTTGATCCGCGTCGAGGCGGACGAGGTGACGTACAACCTGCACGTGCTGCTCCGCTTCGAGCTCGAGAACGAGATGCTCGAGGGCAGGCTCAAGGTCAAGGACCTGCCCGGGGCCTGGAATGCGCGCATCCAGTCATACCTCGGCATCAAGGTGCCCAACGACCGGGAAGGCGCGCTGCAGGACATTCATTGGTCGTACGTGGGCTTCGGCGTCTTCCCCGGCTACACGCTCGGCAACCTGATCGGCGCGCAGCTGATGGAGAAGATTCGGGTGGACCTCAAAGATCTCGACGGCCAGATCGAGGCCGGTGAGTTCGCACCGCTGCTCGGCTGGCTGCGCCGGAACGTGCACCGGCACGGCCGCAAGTTCACACCCAACGAGCTGCTCGAACGCGCGACGGGCAAACCCCTGGAGGCCGGGCCCTGGATCGCCTACGTGCGAGAGAAGTTCGGGTCGCTGTACGGGATCAAGGCCGCTCGCGCATAGCGGCCCGGACTGGCCATTCGGGCACAAACGGCCGGTTCCGAAGGCTTGGGTTCAAGGAGACGGCCATTCGGGCACAAATGGCCCCGCCCGCCCGGGCTGACGATCACCGAATTTCCCGGCTTGAACCATTCTTCGAGGTCCGGAAAGAGCTGCGACCGCTTCGGAAAGTCCCTCGGGATGTCCTTGCCTCGCATCGCTGTCCCGTAGCCAGCACCCAGCACCTGCCTTCGGCCGCGATGTGGCGCATGGTCGAGATCCACGTGCTGCCAACGCAATGAAGGGTTGCGGCCTTCTTCACGGGCTTCTTCGCCATGGCGCTGATGTTGCTCGCTCGCGCTCAGAATTTGCCGGGAAAGTCGCCGGAACGGGCGACCATGCCGGGCAGCTCCTTGCCCAGTTGCGCACCCAACCACTGGGAGACACCGATCAGCGCATCGAGGTCGATGCCGGTCGTGATCCCGAGCCCGCGCATCAGGTACAGGAGGTCCTCCGTGGCGATGTTGCCGGTCGCCTTCGGCGCGAACGGGCACCCGCCGGCGCCCCCGACCGACGCATCGAGCGAGACCACTCCCTCTTCCAGCGCGGCCACCGCATTCGCATACCCGGTGTTGCGCGTGTTGTGGAAATGCGCGCCCACTGTCGCGCCAAGCCGGATCGCGCCACCCACCAGCTCTTTGACCTGCGCCGGGACACCCACGCCGATCGTATCGGCAAGGCAGATCTCATCCGGCGGTATCGCCATCAGCCGCTCGACGATGCTCAAGACACGTTCGGGCGGCACCGGTCCTTCAAACGGACTGCCGAACGCAACGCTCAGCGTCACCGTGATCGGCACGCGCTCGCTTCGGGCCCGCGCGACCAGCGCCAGCGCCGTCTTGAGCCCCTCCTCCGTGGTGGCGTTCTGGTTGCGCCGCCCGAACTCGTCGGTGGCCGCGAAGGCGTAATGCACCTCGTCGACGCCGGCCGCCACCGCACGCTCATAGCCCTTCTCGTTGAGGGCGAGGCCGGCATAAGAAACGCCAGGCATGCGATGCAGGGCGGCCATCACCTCGTCGGCGCCGGCCATCTGGGGCACGAGCTTCGGGTTGACGAAGCTGGCGGCTTCGATCCGTTTCAGTCCCGCGGACGCAAGCCGGTCGCACAGCTCGGCACGCAAGGTGGGCTCGAGCGTGCGGCCTTCGTTCTGCAGGCCGTCCCGCGGGCCTACGTCGCAGATCACCACGGACACGCGAACAAGGCTACGGCGCCACCAGGTCCGTCATCGGCGCCGCGCCAACGGCCTTGCCCAGGCGGCCGACTCCCAGCAGGTCCTCGATGGTCGCCAGCAGCGAATAGTGCGTGTACGGCTGGTGGCTGACCCGATGGCTGTGGTTTGGCGCCACGACCAGTGATAGGACGCGATTGTCGGCGCTGCCGTCATCTTCGTCCCACACGACAAACAGCACGCCGCCCGCGGTCCATGCCCTGGACCCCGTGATCATGGCGACGGTCTGGCGCAGCCAGTCATCGCCCACGGAGACGGCACAGCTGTGCTCGTCGTGGCACATGTCCGGTGTGATCCAGCTGAACAGCGGCGTGGCGCCCTTGAGATCGGCCGCCAGCGAGGTGAGCGACACGACGTTGGCAGGGCAGCGGCCTCCGTAGTAAGCGAAGGGATTGTGGCCCGGGTCGTAGGGAACCGGGCTGTCGAGGCAGCCGGCGGGGCCCAGTCCCTCCATGTAGGCGCGCCAGCTCACCCGCGCCTTTGTGAGCTGGTCGCCGATGTCCTGCGCCGGCAGCGCGTGGTAGCTGTCGTCGGTGACGCCCCAGGTGCTCCCTGAGGTCATGGCCAGGTAGTTGGGAACGCTCGGATGGGCGACCGCGCGGTAGTTAGCAGCCTCCCTGTAAGTCGCCGCCAGCGAGGCGGTGAATGGGCCGCTCAGCGCCTCCTGGGGTGACTTGTTCTCCATGACGATCACGAAGACGTGCCGCTGCGGCGGAGGCGGGGCCGGTGGCGCCAGGCCGCCGCATGCGGGGAGCGCCACGCCCAGCAGGCCGAGCATTACCGCAGATAATTGAATGCTCTTGATTATTGGAGTCACAGTAATTATCATGTGACATGACTAAAGCGTTGGAGGTCGATCATGGCGACAGCACGAAGCGAGACTGAGACCGGGAGGCTGCGCGGCCGGTGGTACGGACTGGCCGCCCTCACGGCCAGCGGCCTAGTCCTGGGACTGGACATCACCATTCTTATAACCGCTCTGCCGACCCTGTCGGCGAAGCTGGGCGCCACCACCGATCAGCTGCAGTGGATGTCAGCCGCCTACACCCTCTCGCTCGCCGGCTTCATGCTGCCCGCAGGCGTCCTCGGCGACCGCTTCGGCCGCAAGCGCCTCCTGCTGATCGGCCTGGTGACTTTCGGCGTCTCGTCGGTGATCGCGAGCCAGATGACCTCCGCCAACGGCCTGATCCTGATGCGCGTGGTCATGGGCGCGAGCGGCGCCATCGTGCTGCCCCTGGTCACGTCGATCCTGCCGTCCATGTTCGCCGAGGACGAGCGCCAGCGCGCCATCGGCGTCTCGGGAGCCGGCGCGTTCATCGGCCTCCCGCTCGGACCCCTGCTCGCCGGCTGGCTGCTCACCCACTACGACTGGGGCTCGATCTTCCTGATCAACGGTCCGATGGTCGTCATCGCGGTGATCGGCGCGTGGTCCTTCATTCCTGAGAGCAAGGATCCCAGCCCGAAGCGGCTGGACTGGATCGGAGCGCTGCTCGAGATGCTCGGCGTGACCGGGATCGTGTACGCGATCATCGAGGAGCCCCTGCGTGGGTGGACCGACTTCCAGGTCGCGGGACCGCTCGTCGGTGGCGCGGTGTTGATCGTCGCCTTCGTCATCTGGCAGTTCCGGATCCGGGTACCGCTCGTCGACCTCAACCTCTTCCGGAACCGGCGATTCGCCCTCTCGACGGTGGCTTTCACCATCGTCGGCTTCGCTATGACCGGGGTGCTCTTCGTCCTCTCTCCATACCTCCAGGTCGTGCAGGGCAACGACGCGCAGGGGACTGGCATCCGTTTGCTTCCCCTGATCGGCGCGATGATGGCCGGCGCCATCAGCAGCGACTGGCTGGCCAAGCGCCTTGGCGCGAAGGTCATGGTTTCCACCGGAATGCTCGGAATCGCCGCAGGAATGGTCCTGCTCGCGCGCGCGGCGGTCGACACCGGCTTCGGCCTCGTCGCGATTGCTCTTGCAGTGATCGGCCTGGCCATTGCGTTCACGATGATCCCCGCCCTGGACGCGATCCTCAGCGTCCTTCCGGCCAGTGAGACCGGCGCGGGAAGCGCCCTCACCCGTGCCATCCAGAACGTGGGCTCGTCGCTTGGTGTCGCGGTGATGGGCAGCATCCTCAACAGCTCGTACCAGGCGCATTTGAGCGGTCAGCTCGGAGGATTCCCGGCCGCCGCGCGCTCCGCGGCCGCCACCGGCGTCGCCGTGGCGGCCGCCGTTGCGCGCCACCTCCCTGGCGCCCTGGGCGATCGCCTGCTTCGCCTGGCCGAGAGCGCTTACTCTCAGGGCATGAGTGACGTGCTGATGGCAACCGCGGGCTTGCTCGTGGCCGGCGCGCTGCTGATGGCGCTCTTCCTACCAGCCCGAACACCGCACCCGGAGTACGCGCGGGCAGCCAACGAAGTCCTGCCGGTTACCGCCTGATGCTTGACCCGGTCACGCCGCCCGCGCAGAGCCTGCGCGAGCGAAAGAAGTTGAAGACCCGCGAATCGATCCAGCGCGAGGCGATGCGCCTGATCGCAAAGCAGGGCTACGACAAAACGACCGTCGAGCAGATCGCGGCCGCGGTCGATGTCTCACCGAGCACGTTCTTCAACTACTTTCCCAGCAAAGAAGACGTAGTCCTCTATGACGCGTACGACCCGATCATCGGCCAGCTCCTCCTGGACAGACCACCTGATGAGCCTCTCGGCGTCGCCATCCGCCACGTGCTCGAGGAGATGGCCGGGACCTTCGAGCGCGACCGCAACATCATCCTGGCCCGCGCCCGGCTCTGGCTCGAGGAGCCCTCGCTGCGCGCTCGGCTGTGGGAGGAGCTGGAAAAGGGCCAGGTCTTCATGACCGGGCTGATCGCGCAGCGCTCGGGTCGCGACGCGGATGATTTCGAGATTCGCGTCACGGTGATGGTCATCATCATGGCCGCGATGGAGGCGATGCGCGAATGGGTGCGCCACGATGGAAGGGGCAGCTTCGTCACGACGGTGCGTCGCGCCCTTGACCTGGTCGACGCGCAGGCTCGCCTCGACAGCCTCGCCTCGCCGCCGGGCGAAAGGGCTTAGGCCGGGCCCGGATTGTTGGCGGCGGCGGTGACCACCGCCGCGTTGTGGTCGGCGCCGTTGACCCCCGTGAAGGCGCACGACACCGTGGTCGTCGCGCTGTGGCCCACGTCGGGACGCACAGCGACCGGGCAGGTGCCGATCGCGCTGTTGGTCTGCGGATCGGTCATCGTGAACGTGACGACAGAGGGGGCTCGAGCGGAGGCCTTGCCTCCGAGATTCTTGAGCGTGGCCGCGACCACGCAGGGGTAGATGCACCCGGATGTGTCCACGCTCACGACCGTGTAGATCGGGGGCAGCGTCGAGAGATCTGCGAAGTCAAGCGCGCCCCTTGGCGGCGCAATCGCGTGAACGAGGTCGTAGTCGCTGTAGGTGAAATCGGCGCCCGAGATCCCGTCGACTGTGACCCCTGGATTCATGCGCACTCGGAGTACGCGGTAGGGAGGCGCCTGGTTGAGGTAGACGTCCGCGCGGCGACCTGACAGCTCGACCGCCGGCACGCCACCGACCGAGACATGGTCGGTGCGCGAGGTCACCGCCGTGCCGAGGAAGGTCGTGTGCAAGCCGGCGCCCTTGGTGAAATCGGGAAGCTGGGGCGCCGCCGCCGGGAATCCGGTCCACCAGGCATCGCCTGCCGCCTGAACAAGGCTCTGGGAATAGGGATCCGAGGCCAAGTTGCTCGCGAGGAACTGCCGCCCGCGGAAATACGATCCCTGGTCGGTGATGATCGCTTCGAGATTGACGTCCCGGGAGCTCAACACCACATGCTCCGCCTTGGGCTTGACAATCTCGAGCTCGATCTTCCACACCGTGGAGGATTCGGTGTACGAACCGGAGATCCTGAGGCTGGCGGCGGCGTCCAGGCTGTCTCCGGCGCCGCTGTTGAGGGCCCGGATTGTCGGCAGCCCGAGGCCGAACGGAGGGTCGCACGCCGCGAGCGCGACGAGCGTGACGAGAAGAATGGCGGCCCTACCAACAGCCTTCAACACTTGCCTCTGTAACGGCAGGAGTATCGTCCCCGTTACCCCACCGTGGACCAACCCCGCACAGTGCTAGGTCCTCCCCCCCAGGTGAGCGCACCCGAGGGAGCACGGCCGCCCGCGGCTCGCCGGACCGGGCCTCGAACCGTGAGCATTCGCGGCCGCAAGTACCCCATCATCCTGCCCAGCATCCGCGACGCCAGGCTGCACGTCGCGGCGGTGCTGCTCACCCTCCAGGTGCTGGGGCAGACCGTCCTCGGCTTCCGGCTCTCCGTGTCCCAGATCCTGGTTTGCCTGGCGGTCGGGGCGCTGATCGAGCTCGTGGTCGCTTTCTTCAAGGACCACATCATCCTGTGGCCGGCGAGCGGGCTCCTCACGGGCAACAGCACGGCCTTCATCCTGCGCGTGCCGGGCACCTTGCACGGCCAGTGGTGGAGCCTCCACGGGATCGAAATCTTCGTCGGCGTGGTGGCGCTCGGCATGGCGACCAAGTACCTGGTCAGGTGGCGGGGGCGCCACATCTTCAACCCCTCAAACGTCGCCCTTGTCGTCGCCTTCATCGCGCTCGGCCCCCGATACACCGAGCCATTGGACCTCTGGTGGATACCCATGGGCCCGTGGATGATCGTGACTTACACGATCCTCATCGGCGGCGGCGTGTTCATCGGCTGGCGCCTCGGCCTCCTCGGCATGGAGGTGGCTTTCATGGCGAGCTTCGCCATCTTCGTCGCACTCGCGCTGGCCCCGGTGCCCGACCACTGCATGGTTGCCAGCTGGCACCTGTCGCCCTTGTGCGGCACGTCACTCTGGCAGATCCTCGTCACGTCTCCAGAGGTCTTGGTCTTCGCACTCTTCATGATCCCGGACCCTCGCACCGTCCCCGAAGGACGAGTGGCGCGAATTGTCTTCGGGGTGATGGTGGCGCTGTTCGCGGTCCTCCTCCTGGGACCGACCACACTCGAGTTCTGGACCAAGACCGCGATCCTCGCGAGCCTGGTGCTCGCCTGCTCGCTGCGATTTGCCCTGACCGCATTCCTGGCTTCGCTGGAAGATGCAATGCAGCGCGGGTCTTCGTTCTTGATCCCCGGATGGCGGGTCCCCGCTGCCATCGCCGTGGCGGCCCTGTGCGTCGGATGCGTTCCCCTGTCGTCCGATCTGTCCACCCACAGCCCCCAGCCGGTGGCAGGGCTTTCCGACGGCACAACCCCGAGCGTCCCACTGGTGGTGGGAGTGGGCCCTGGCCTCGGCACCTGGGTGGCCGGCTCTGCGCGCGACGCCCTGCCTCCGCCGGTGGATGCCCAGCTCGTGAGTGGGTCGGCGTCAGGGCGGGTCTGGGTTCTCCCGGCGCTCCCGCAGGTGACGACTGCTTCGAACGTCGCCTACTTCAACTCCTCGATCACGGCAGCGGTCGCTCAACGCATGGGCCACGACGCTGTGCTCGATCTAATCATCGAGTCCGAGGCACGGCGGTCCCACGACCTCAAGCTGGCGGAGAGCGGCGCCGTGGCCGACGGGCTGGCGGAGTTCGTCGGAGTCATCAACGACGACGCTTCAGCGGGGAAATTCGTCCTGAAGGAGTACAGGTTCGACAGCGCCACCCTCAACCTGTTCTTGCCCAAGTTCAGCAGCCAGGCCTCCAGGCTTGTCGGGATCACGCTCACCGGAAGCGCCACGCTGACCACCAGGAATCAGTCCGGGAGCATCCTCTCGCAGACAATCTCGGCCTACTCCAAGAGCTGGAGCATCGCCGCCATCGGGCCGGACGGCCACCTGCTGATCGACCAGGACTACTCGGACCTGAGAGCAGCCCCCTGACTCCCCCCGGCGAGGGTCGGGAGAGAAAGTTAGGTCTCCCGCGTGATCGCGCCCGGAATTCCAGCCGGTTCGTACTCAGCCGGCGGTTCGATCCCGAACGTGTCCGCCAGACGCACGAAAAGGCTGAACAGCGCCGCCACGTAAGCCGCCTCCGCGATCTGCTCGTCGCTCCAGCCAACGACACGCAGACCTTCGACCTGCTCGTCGGTGACCCGGAACGCTGCTCGCGCTACGGTCCCGGCGAACTCCAGCAGAAGCCGTTCGTGGAGAGGCAATCCCGCAGCGTCGAGATCGCCGTTGCGCAACGCTTCCGCCGCACCCTCGAACTCTTTGCCCTGCAACTGCAGGAACCACGTGTGGGAGCTGAGTCAATACCTGCAGCGGTTGACCGCGGATACGTAGGAAGCGAGCATCTCGTGCTGCGCGCGGGTCAGCGCCCCATCGGTGAAGTGCATCCGTGAGGCGGCCTGGATCGCGGCCAGGAAATCGGGCCGCAGGCTCATGGTCTGGAGGATCGGCGCCACGATACCGATCGGGCTCTGCGCCTTGGCGGTCGCGTAAATCTCAGCCAGCTCGCCCGTGGCGTCCGGCTCGAAAACCATCTTGATCCGCATCACGGAAGCGATAACGAGCGGGCGCCCGAAAAGGCTACTCGGGGCCGTCCCAACCCCACCGAGGCATTGGCAGCTCAGGTGGAACCTGTGCCTGAGGGGGTGCATATGAGCCGACTTCAGCGGTAGCCCATTCCATGTAGGCGCTGAGGGCCGCCCGGAGCTCCGCATCGTCAGGCAGACCGGCGTCGTCCAGCGCCAGCACGAAGCACGTCACGAAACGCTCGGGCCAGTCGTCGCCCATCCCCGTGCGGGCATGAAGCTCGAGCATCGCGGAATGGCCGCCGTGCAGCACCGAGTAGCGATTCGGGCCCCCAAATATCTCGGCCCAGTAGAAAGCTAGATTCTCGATGTGGGCTGGATCGAACCCATGGGAGAAGGCATGGCTGATCTCCGGTTCCTCGAGACAGCGCTGGTGATGGGCCGCTGCCAGCGCCAGGAAGGCAACGTCGCCACCGGCGAACTCGTAAATGGGTGGTCGAGCCATAGACAATAGTTTCGCCGATGAGGACCATGCTGACCACAAACGGCAAAACCGACTCGACCGAGCCTGCCGAGGTCAACCGATGTTTCGCCCAAGCACACACGGAGGGCTTGTGGCTCGACATCGAGAATCCTGACGCACAGGACTACAGGCTCCTGGAGGAAACCTTCAAGGCTCACCCGTTGACCATCGAAGACATCCAGCAGCAGAACCAACGGCCCAAGATCGATGAGTACCCCGAGTACAACTTCGTCGTCATCTTTCAAGCCGATTGGCAGGGCGATGACGTCAGTTTCGCGGAGCACCACCTTTTCGTCGGGCCCAACTACCTGATCACGGTCCACAACGAACCGGCGCCGGCCCTCGAGGAATTGCAGGATCGCATCCACAAGAGCCCCGCTCTGACCAAGGGCCAGCCCGCCTTCCTGACCTACCTGGTGATCGATGCGCTGGTCGACGCCACTTTTCCGGTCCTCGAGCGCGTCGACGAGACGGTCGACATGATGGAGGATCAGATCATCGAGAAGGCGGCACCCGATTCGCTTGACCGTATTTACCACCTGAAGCACTCGGTGACCGAGCTCCGCAGGTACCTGGGCGCCCAGCGCGATGTCTTCCAGCGGTTGATCACACACGGCATCCACCTGCAGCAGCAGGACATGACGCTTTACTACCGCGATGTCTACGACCACATCGTGCGCCAGTACGAGACCGTCGATTCCCTGCGGGACTTGCTGTCGAGCGCGATGGATGTCTACCTGTCGACCGTCTCGAACCGCCTCAACCAGACCACCAAAGCGCTGACCGTGATTGCGAGCCTGTTTCTGCCCCTGAGCTTCCTGACCGGTTTCTACGGCATGAACTTCTCCTACCTGACCACCGTCCTCGAAGTGCCGTACTGGGCGTTTGCCGTAGGCGTCGGCACCATGCTGGTCTCGATCGCGATCCAGCTCTACTTCTTCCGGCGCCGCGGCTGGATCTGAAGCTACGACCTGCTCGAGGGTCGAACAGCAACAGCTCGCTGACGTCCTGGCTCACGCCCCAGGCCGCTGTTGGAACGAATTTGGAACCGCCGCGATCGCGGTCAGATCTCGCGGCCGATGGCGCCCTCGATCTGGTCCAGGTGGGGGTACCAGTGAACCAGTCGCTCCAGCAGCGCCACCCTGTTCGTTTCCTGCGCGGCCGCCACCGCTTTCTCCGGGAGGGCTTCGATCCGCGCGACTGCCAGCTCGGCGGCGGTGATGCATCGGGCCACCGCGGCGCTTGGCGGAAGCGTCGACCAGTCACCGGCGCCTGCGTGGTTGATCAGGTCGAAATGATTCGGGGTCAGCTCGGCGAAGCTTCCGTCCCCCTCATATATGTCCCACCGCAGGATGAGCATGCGGTCGAAGAACGCCATGTGGCCCAGCACCGTCGCCACGGTCCATCCACCGTCGGTGTCCATGGCGAGCTCGGCGTCGCTCAATGAGCTGATGCGGCGCAGCCTCTCGAGACCCTCGCGGTTGCGTTCGCCGTGCTCGCTCACACCACAATTGTGCCTGGCGACCACCAGGCATTGCGCGGATCTGAGCGAGCGACGGCAGTCCGGGCGACACCAAAAATGAGTTCCGCCAGGGGCTTGACATTGACCTCGGGTCAAGGTGCGAGGCTTGGCCCATGAACGCAATGACCGACCCGACAACACGGACCGCGGTATCCGTCACCGGCTTGCGCAAGGCGTACGGGAAGAAGGTCGTCCTCGAAGACGTCGACCTCACCATCGCCGAGGGCGAGGTATTCGCCCTGATCGGGCCGAACGGAGCCGGCAAGACCACGATCGTTCGGATCCTCTCGACCTTGATCCCGGCTGACGCGGGAACAGCGACCGTCATGGGGTACGACCTGCGCGGCGAGGCCGGCGCCGTCCGTGCGGTGATCGGCGTCACCGGGCAGTTCGCCGCAGTCGACGACCTGCTCACAGGTGAGGAGAACCTGCTCCTGATGGGGCGCCTGCTGCATGTGCCCGCGGCCGTGCGGCGAGCGCGAGCGACCGAGCTCCTGCAGCGTTTCGATCTCGTCGAGGCGGCCCGTCAGACTCCGGCCACCTATTCCGGCGGGATGAAGCGCCGCCTCGACATCGCAATGTGCCTGATGGGGCGGCCGCGGCTGATCTTCCTCGACGAGCCCACCACCGGCCTGGACCCGAGGAGCCGCCAGACCATGTGGCAGCTCATCCGCGACCTCGTCAGCGAGGGCGTCACGATCCTGCTGACCACCCAGTACCTCGAGGAAGCCGACCGGCTCGCCGACCGCATCGCCATGCTGGACCGCGGCCGCATCGTGGCCGAGGGCACCCCGGAGGAGCTGAAAAGGCGCATGCCTGGCGCGCACATCCGGCTGCGCTTCGCCGATGTCGCCTCGCTCGACAAGGCTGCGCGAGAGCTGGGCGATGGCACGCGCGACGACGAACAACTCCTGCTGCGGATACCGAACGAGGGTGGCACCCGATCGCTGCGCAAGGTGCTCGCTCTCCTCGGCGACGACGTGCACCCCAGTAAAACGGGCCGTCAGGCGAGACCTGCGGCGGCGGCGGCGGTTCGGCACTCATCGCCGAAGGGTAACCCCGTATAGGTCGACCTAACGCTCGACTGAAACAGAAAAAGCTGGGGCCGTCAGTGTCAATCCCGGGGCCCCTGTCGAAGCTCGTCGAGTCTAAGCGACAGGCCCGCGGACCGTCTAATCGTCCTCGAGCTGCCTTGCCTGGTTGTTGCTGCGCCACAGTTGCGCGCCCTCGGCGGTTCGCAGGAAATCGGCGACAGCCGCTGGTTCTGAGGTTCCCGGCGACCCTCCATACCAGTACAGAGTGACTGCGAGCGCTGTGCTAAACCCGCCCGCAGTACAGAGCGTCTCTGGGAGTCAGAAGGGTGGCTAGAGGGGTGGCTAGAGGGACGACTTTAGAACTGCTCTTTTGCACTTGACGGGCTAAGGCCGGCCCAAGGATGGAGCCCAGCCGATCGGGCCAGTCTTCGTGGGCAAGGTCACCGCCAACCAGAACATCCCGCCAGTCAATTCGCGAGAGTCAATTGCCGCCGAAGAACGTGGCAACGCCTAGGATTCGTTTGGCATCGAACCTTGCTCCCGAACGGCGCGCTATTTCTTGAATGGCGTCAACGCCGAATCCGTCGCGCCGTTCTGCGACGACACCACCGTCACGGCGTACATGTTCTTGCTGAAGTAGGTCGCGTGCCTCGCATCAAGGGCCGCAATGCCCGCCGACTTAGCTGTCTGAGATCCCCAGACGGTTACCTCAAAGGACGAACCTGATCTCTGACAGGTGAAGACCCAGGTGGCCGCAGCTGGTCCGGTGCCCAGGTCCTCGAAGCTTCCGCAGTGCGCCTTTGAAGCAACCGACTGAGCCAGCTGTCGCGCGTCATCGAGGCTCGCCGGCGTTGAGTCGGTGGCCACCGACGCCGACAGGGAGCACGCGGTCGCGAGGCACACCACGAGGGTTGCCAGCCAGACACGAATCGTCTTCACCGGCACCACAACGCAATCCCTCGCACGGTGTCGACGCCTTTGAGCGTTCACCTGCGAGTCGGGCGAGTTCATGCAGCGCCAAGGCGGTCGAGGGCGCGCTCAAGCAGGATCTTGATGAGCGTTTGGTATGGCACACCCCGACGCTCGGCCTCCTCGCGTGTCCGTTGAAGCAGGGCCTCGGGTAGCTTGATCGAGATCGCCTTCTGGCGCTGCTTGGCCGCGGCGAGCGCTGCCACGACCTCGGCTTCAAACTCCTTGTCGGACATTCCGTCATAGGGATCGAACTGGTGCGGTTCGGGGCCGAACCGTTTGCCGACGTCGCGCCTTTTGGTCTTCATCTGCCGCGCCTCCCAATGGCATGTGCGTGAACTGGATAACGGCCACCGAGATGCTCGACCCAGGCGACAATAAGCCGGCGCCCGGCTGCCTATCGGCCTCGAACAAGCCAATAGCCCGCTCGCTTGGGATCAGGCAGCTACTCACGATTGGAGTCGGTCATTGCTTCGCCGCCCTGTCCGACGGTAATTCCTCGCTCTGGATTATATTCCTCGATGTGCTTTCGGTTGGCACGGTCCGAGATGACCGGCCGGTAGTCCACACCAAAGAGTATACCTCACCGGGATA
>JBOHUQ010000041.1:0-29325 GCA_050734495.1 Candidatus Dormibacteraceae bacterium | reverse complement strand
AGATCCTCGAGCGATTGCCGGAAAGCCACCAGGCTGTGGTCGATGGCGAGATCGGTTTCGCCCATCTCGCGACGATGGCCCGTACAGCCGAGGCGCTTGGTGATCGGTTTGACGAGAGGGTCCTGGTTCACCGGCATCACTGGATGGTCCACGAGGGAGGCTGGCAGATCGTTCGCGTTGACGGCGGGAAGATCGTGACGATTCCGCCGACGGTCACCTTCGGCTCGCCGCGAGGGCCGGACTAATTGCACGCCGTATCGTCGACCCACTCCGATCTACAGATAGTGCCGGCGGATCGCTCCCAGGTTGTTGAAGATGCGCACTCCGAACGCGACGATCGCGGCGATCGACAAATCAACTCCTAGCTTGTCGCCGAAGTAGACCAGGCCCGCGGCCAGCAGCATGTTGGTCAGGAGGCCGCTGACGAAAACGCGCGGCTCGAACGTCCCCGCGATGTAGGCCTTGAACGCCCCGAAGATCGAGTCAAGTGCGGCCAGCACCGCGATGGCCGTATAGCGCGCATACGTGACCGGGATCGTGACCGGCGACAGCACGCCGAGAAACACGCCCAGGACCGCGAAGATGATCGCAACGACGATTACCGGCATGCGGGGGCCGGCGTTGCGCCTGCCGCAGGCGACGCCGGCGCCGGTTCGCGGGACCTGTATCCCACCGCGGCCTCGGTCGGGTTCATCACGTTGACGTACTCGAGGTCGGCGGAGTTGTAGTTGACCTGTCCGGCGATGGCCTTGAGCGCGGTCAGCTTGCCGCGCAGCGTCGCGAACTCCTCGGGTGTCAGCACGCGGCCAAAGTAAACCTTCCAGCCTTTCTTGGCGACCAGCGTGAGCTGGCCGCATGAGTCGAACACGAAGCCCGACACCTCCTGCCCGATCAGACCGGGCATAGCGCGCTGGATGTTGACAAGCGCCGTCAACAACTGGACGTCCAGCGGACGGTCACCCACCCGAGGGTCGGTTTCCGCGGGACCCTGCACGTCGACGAGCGTGCCCTCGGTGGTGGTCGGGCCCAGCACCACGGCCTGGTCGGACAGGTAGTAGAGCTTCCCGCTCTTGCCCGCGTGGTACCCCGCGACCGGCTGCCACTCGCTGACAGTTATCAGTACGGTTCCGGGTAGCTGCGGCACCACCGTCGCGGTGCGCACCCAGGTCTGGCTCAGAAGATGCTGGCGGGCGGACTCCCCGTCCACCGAGAGGACAGATGTCGTCCCGGTCAATCCCGCCGCCCTGGCGATCTGCGCGCGCGTCATGTGCTGAAGACCGTCGACCGTCACGGTCTGCACCGACACCGCCGGCCCAAACCAGAGCCAGCCGAGCACGACGCATTCCGCGATCGCCGCCGCGCCCGCGAGCCCTCGCCACGTCCAGTGCACTCCGGGCTCGCGCACGCTCTGCTCGGAGCGCGTCCAGAGCTGACCCTTCAGCGGCTCGCTCTGCTCGAGGCCACGCCGCGGAAGCGCCCCGAACCGGCTTCGCCGGCGGCGAAACCTCATGCCGCGGAAGGCCCAACACGCCGATCGTGACGGCCGACCGCGTGGTCGACCAGGCGCTGGCAGAGCTCGTCGAACGAGATGCCCGCGGCGCGCGCGGCGTCCGGCAGCAGCGACACCTCTGTCAGTCCCGGCACGGTGTTGACCTCCAGCACCCAGGGCGTGCCGTCCGCGTCGACGATGATGTCTATCCGAGCCATACCCGCGCACCCGAGCTCGACGAAGGCGCGCCGAGCCGAATCAGACGCATCCTTCTGGGCTTGATCAGAGATGCGCGCCGGGATGATGTGGTGCGACTTGCCCGCCGTGTACTTGGCGTCGTAGTCGTAGACAGGGTTGTCGCTCACGATCTCGAGGGTGGGCAGCACCTGCACTTCAGGGGTCGCCAGCACTCCAACGGTGATCTCCGTGCCCCTGGCGAACTCCTGGACCAGGACCCTGCGGTCGTAGCGCGCAGCCAGGACCAGGCCGGTCGCGGCCTGGTCGACGTCCCGCGCGATCGTCAGGCCGATGGTCGAGCCTTCGCGCACCGGCTTGATGACAAGCGGAAGGCCGTACATCGCGACGAGCCTTTCGACCACGTCGGGCGCAACGCCTTCTCTCATCTCGATCTCTTCGAACGCGGGTACGTCGAGGCCGGCCGCCTCGAGCATTGCGTTGGCGCGCGTCTTGTCCATGCAGAGCGCCGACGCCAGCACCCCGGAACCCGTGTAGGGCAGCCCCAACAGCTCGAGCATGCCCTGGACGGTTCCGTCCTCGCCCAGCCGCCCGTGGAGGGCGTTGAAGACGCACGCGAACTTGCCATCCCTCAGCACGGCCCACGTATTGAGGTCAACGTCGACCCCGGTGACGTCGTGGCCGCGCATGCGCAGCGCCTTCTCGACCTGCGCGCCGGACCTGAGCGAGACCTCGCGCTCCGCCGACTTCCCGCCGCGCAGCACCGCGACTTTCATTTCTTGAACCTTCCGACCATCTCCACCTCGGTGTCCAGCTCGACGTTGAAGCGCTGCTTGACCTCCGCCTGGACACGTTCGATGAGCATTCTCACCTCGTCCGCCGTGGCGCCACCTTCGTTGACGATGAAGTTGCCGTGCATCGGCGACACGACGGCGTTGCCTTCGCGAGCGCCCTTGAGCCCGGCCGCCTGCACGAGGCGGCCGGCCGAGTCGCCCGGCGGGTTCTTGAAGACGCTGCCGCAGTTCTTGGTCTTGATCGGCTGTGTCTCGCCGCGCTCCCTGGTGAGCTTCGCCATCAGCGCCTTGGCCTCCTCCCCATCGCCGCGTTGAAGCTGAATCGTCGCCTCGACCACCAGCCCGCCCCTGAGCGCTCCCTCGCGCAGAGCAGAGGTGCGGTAGGCGAAATGGAGGTCGGACGGCTTCCATGTCTGGATCCCGGCGTCGGGCATGAACCCCTCGACCCCGACCAGGACCTCGCGCAGCTCTTTGCCCCAACAGCCCGCGTTCTGGTACACCGCGCCGCCGACCGTGCCGGGCACGCCGATCGCGAACTCGAAGCCCCGCAGGCCCGCGTCGGCGACGATGCGTGCCAGGCGCATCATCTTGAGCCCGGCCCCGGCCCGCACCTGCCGCCCGTCCACGTGGTGCTCGCGATTGACCACCCTCACAACCAGCCCTTCGACCCCGGCGTCTGCGATCAACAGGTTCGTGCCGGCCCCCAGCAGCAGATAAGGAATGCCGCGTTGAGCGCAGCCCCGGATCAGCTCCTCGATCGCCTGCGGCCGGCCGAGCTCGACGAAGAAGTCGGCCGGTCCGCCGATGCCGAATGAGGTGCGCGAGGCCAGCGCCTCGTCCGCGCTGACACCTGGCAGCGAGGCCAGCCACTTGGCCTTAGACGCGGTGCGCCAGCTCATCGCCCAGCTTGTTGATGTCGCCCGCGCCCATCAGGAGGAGAAGATCTCCCGGCCCGATCAGGCCCTCGAGCATCTCGCGCGCCGTCGTGAAGTCGCCGGCGTAGGTTGCGTTGGGCATCTGGTGCGCCAGGTCCGCGGCCTGGACACCCGAGGTGTTCTGCTCGCCAGCGCTGTAGACGTCCAGCACCAGCACCTTGTCCGCGCCCTCAAATGAGCGCGTGAAGTCGTGCATGAACGCGGCGAGGCGCGAATAACGATGCGGCTGAAAGACGACGATCAGTCGCCGGTGACGAAGCTCGCGCGCTGCCTCGATCGTCGCGCGCACCTTCGTCGGGTGGTGGGCATAGTCGTCGTACACGGTCGCTCCCTGGAAGATGCCCAGCAGCTCCATGCGCCGGTGCGCGCCGGGAAATGATTCCAGCGCCGCCGCCACGTCTGCGAACCTGACCCCGATTTCGAGCGCCATCGCCGCGGCCGCCGTCGCGTTCTGGATGTTGTGCCGGCCGGGTTGCTTCAGGTTGATGCGGCCCAACTCGCGGCCGCGAAGATGGATCGGGAACGGGCGGGCGTGCTCACAGCGATACGTCGCATCGTGCCGGAAGCCGTATGTGACGCGCCGCGCCTTGGGCTCGAGGTCTCGCACGAGCTCGTCGTCCGCGCAAAGGACGGCAAGGCCGTCCTCCGGCAGGTTCGCGATGAACCACTGGAAGAGGTCGCGCACCGCGGTGACGTCCCTGAAGTGATCGGGGTGATCCAGCTCGATGTTGGTGACGATGGCGCGGCGTGGATGGTGGAGCGTGAGGGTCCCGTCGGACTCGTCAGTCTCAGCCACCAGCCAGCTCGACCGTCCCGCCCGCGCGCTCGCGCCGTCGCCGACGAGCACGCTCGGGTCGTACCCGGCCACGACCAGGATGTGGCCGAGCATGTGGGTCGTCGTCGTCTTTCCCGCTGTCCCGGCGATGGCGATCGAGTCGGACTCGTTGATCAGCTGAGCCAGCATCTCGGCCCGGCTCAAAACAGTCAGGCCCATCGCCCTCGCCGCGTCGAGCTCCGCCGAGCCCTTGATCGCTCCGCTGTACACCAGGAGGTCCTGGAACAGGACGTGCTCCGGGTCGTGGCCGATCATGATTCGCACGCCGGCGTCCTCCAGCTCTTCTGTCGTCTCGGACAGCTTCGTGTCGCAGCCGCTGACCTCGTCTCCCCTGGCAAGGAAGACGCGGGCCAGCGCCGACACGCCGGCACCCCCGACGCCCATCAAGTGGACTCTCACCGCCTGGCCACCTCATGGAGCACCGCCAGCACACGCTCTGCGGCGTCGCGACGCCCGATCGATGCCGAGGCTTTCGCCATCGCGCGCAGGCGCCCGCCGTCGAGACCCTTGATCGTCGCGATGAGGCTTACGCCGTTGAGCTCCGCGTCTCCGAGGCGCACCGCCGCGCCGGCCTCGACCATGGCACTCGCGTTCTCCTCCTGGTGGCCGCCTCCGAAGGTCCCCGGGACGAGGATCATCGGCAGGCCGACCGCGGTCGCCTCGGCGATCGTGCCGACCCCCGCCCGGCTCACGATGAGGTCCGCGCGCGACATCGGCTCCGCCATGTCATCAGTGAACGCCATCCCCCTATAACGCGCATGCGCGTGCTCTGTCACGCCCGCGGCGCCCTGGCGCCCAGCCACGTGCACTACCTCTTCGAACAAGCCGGACAGCTCATCGAGCGCCGACCAGACCGCCTCGTTCAGGTGGCGCGCGCCCTGGCTTCCGCCCGTGATCAGCAGGCGTTGCGGCGGAACCTCGGGCGTGCGAGCGGTGAATCCTTCGCGCAGCGGAACGCCGGTGAGCTCAACCCGCCGGCCGCGCAGCCGGCCTTCGGTCCCGGGCAGGGTCGTGCAGATCGCCGCGGCCCCGCCCGCGAAGATACGAGTCGCCAGGCCTGGCCGCACGTCCTTCTCATGCAGGACGTAGGGGATGCCGCGCACGCGAGCCGCCGCCACCGCCGGCGCCATCACGTAACCGCCCATACCCAGCACGACGTCCGGGCGGAAGCGATCGACGACGCGGAGGCCGGCCCCTAGCGAGGCCGGGACGAGCGCGGGCAGGGCGAGGTTCTTCCAGAGCGCGTCACGGTCGAGCCCGCGGATGTTCACCGTCGCCAGCTCGAAGCCGGCGGCCGGCACGAGCCGCTCCTCCGGACCGCCACTGCGCCCGACCAGGAGCACCGCGCCGTCAGGCTCCTCGGCGCGAAACGCTCGGGCGACGGCGAGCGCCGGATACAGGTGCCCTCCGGTCCCGCCGCCAGCGATCAAAAGCCTCATCTGTCCTCCCGAGAGAAGATCCTGTGCCACTTCGGGCGATGCTGAGCAGCACCCCGACCGCGGCCAATGTGGTCGCCACGGCCGTACCGCCATAGCTGAAGAACGGTAGCGGCACGCCCGTGATGGGCAAGGTGTTGGTCACCGTCGCCATGTTCAACAACGCTTCAAAGCAGATCCATGTCGTGATTGCCGCCGCGAGGCCGACGCCGAAACGGTCCGGCGCGCGCAGCGCGGTGCGGTAGCCGCGCAGCCCGAAAAACAGAAACCCGAGCATCACCAGCGTGGTGCCGACCAGGCCGGTCTCCTCGCCTACGATCGCGAAGATGAAGTCCGTGTGCGCCTCCGGCAGCCACCCGTACTTCTCGATCGAATGGCCGATGCCGACTCCAAACCATCCCCCAGAAGCCAGTCCGTAGATCGACTGGGTGGCCTGGAAGCCGGCGCCGAGTGGATCCGCGAACGGGTTCAAGTAGGCGGTCAATCTCGCCATTCGGTAAGACTCGAACACGGTCAATGCGACGAATCCGAGGCCGAGCGCCGCGACCAGCAAGACCATGTGGCGAATCCGGCCGCCGCACGCCCAGTACGCGCTGATGAAGATTCCCACCATCACCATCGACGTGCCCAGGTCGCGCTCGAGCATCAGAAGGACGAGCACTCCAGCGAGCATCGCCGCAAAGGGCACCAAGGTCTTTTGAAAATCTCCGATCTGCTGCGCGTGCCGGTCGATCCAGTGGGCGATGAAGACCGCGAACGCGAGCTTGCCGAGCTCCGAGGGCTGGAAGGTTCCGAGCGGTCCGGCGTCGAACCAGCGGCGAGCTCCGTTCACGGTCACGCCGAGGTGCGGCACCAGCACGAGGATCATCAGCAGTCCCACTGCCACCGCGCCCGCCGGCGCGAGGGGCCGCAGCCGGTGATAGTCGACCCGGCTCAACACGAAAAGTGCGACGAAACCGATCACCATCCACACCGCCTGGCGCTCGGCGTAGTAGAACGCGGACTGGTGTTGCGTGTAGGCGAAGGCCACGCTCGCGCTGGTGACCATCACAAGGCCCGCCCCGCACAGGAGAACTGTCGTGAAGAGCAGCAGCCGGTCGGGCTGCTTACGTTCCCGTACGGTCGAGCTCACGCCGCGAACCGTTTGCGGACCAGGGCCTTGAACTGGTCGCCCCGGTCCTCGTAGTCCTTGAACATGTCGAAGCTCTTGTAGGCGGGGCTGAGCAGAACGACGCCTCCCCGTCGCGACAGGCCGGCCGCGGTGGAGACCGCCTCCTCCAGGCTGGCGGACCGAACGACCTTCGGATGCTCGCGCAGGACTTCCTGGAGCAGGTCGGCGGAGGCGCCGATGAGCACGACCGCCTCGGTGTTGGCCAGCACATCGGCCGCCCACTCGTCCAGCTCGAAGCCGCTGCCGTAGCCGCCCGCGATCAGCACCACCGGCGCGCCCGGAAAGGCGCTGAGGGCGACGCGGCCCGCGTCGGGGTTGGTGGCCTTCGAGTCGTTGTACCAGCGCACGCCCGCCCACTCGCCCACCAGCTCCAGCCGGTGCTCAACGCCCTTGAAGGAGCGGATCGCTGCGTCGATCGTCTCGTCGGAGAGGCCGGCGATGCTCCCGACCGCCGCGGCGGCCAGAGCGTTCTCCAAGTTGTGCCGGCCTGGGAGCGGCACAGGCGGGATGGGCTTGTGCTCGTCAAACCAGACGACTTCGGCCTGCGTGCGGGAGGCCAGGCCGCGGACCGTCTCGTCGCGGCCGTTGAGCACGGCGAAATCGTCACGGCGGGCGAACTCGATCACGCGCGCCTTGATGTCGACGTACCGCTCGAACGTGCCATGACGGTCGAGGTGATCGGGAGTGATGTTGAGGATCACGCCGACGTGGAGGCGCGGCCAATCGACGGACTCCAGCTGGAAGCTCGACAGCTCGAGCACCACCCAGTGCTCGGGCGTGATCTCCGCCAGCCGGTCGAGCACCGTGTCGCCGATATTGCCGCCCACGATCACCGGCCGTTCCCCGGCCGCGAGCACAACGCCCGTCAGGGCGGTCGTGGTCGTCTTGCCGTTGGTGCCGGTGATCCCGACCACGGTGCCCGGGCAGAGCTCGAGAAAAAGATCGATCTCGCTCGAGATTTTGATTCCGCGCGCCCGCGCGTCATTCAAGAGTTGTGCATCCCACGGCACGCCCGGGCTCGCGTACACGACATCCACGCCCTCGAGCACGCCGGAGTCATCGCCAAGCCGGAAATCGACGCTCGCCGGCATCCTCGAGATCGCGTCGCGTAGGTCGCGTGCCGGTCTGCGATCGACCACGCGCACTGTCTCCCCGGCGCGCGTGAGATGGTTCGCCAGCGCGATCCCGCTGCGCGCGGCGCCCACGACGAGGGCCGTCACGTGACCAGCCGCGCCACCCCCGCAGCAGCCAGCGCCGAGACGAGCCCCGCGCCCCAAAAGGAGAGCGCGATGCGGTTCTCAGACCAACCCGCGTGGTGGAACGTGTAGTGAATTGGGGTCATCGTGAAAACTCGGCGGCCGCCGGTGGCCCTGAAATAGGCCACCTGAATGATGACAGACAGCGTCTCGAGCACAAACACCAGTGCGAGAACCGGCAGCAGCAGGATCATGCCCTGCTGCACGGCCATCGCCGCCAGGGCGAACCCGATCGCCAGCGAGCCGCTGTCGCCCATGAAGACACGCGCCGGATACCGGTTGAAGAGGAGGAACGCGACCAGCGCGCCGCACAGGCTCATCGCGACCGCCTTCTCGCCGGCCGGCGCACCCGGAAGCAAAAGCACCAGGGCCGCGACCGCGATGGTGGCCAGGCCGCCGGCCAGCCCGTCCATTCCGTCGGTGAGGTTGACCGCGTTGGCCGTGGCGACGATCGCGAGCACCGCGAACGGAAACACGAGCCACGGAGTGGCCGGTAGAAATAGCTGATGCGATGCGCCCTGGACGGTGGCCAGCCACGCGACGGGAACCGCGAGCAAGACCTGCAGCGGGAACTTGAGGCGGGCGGGGATCCCACGCGCGCCGACCATCAGCTTGCTGCGGTCGTCGGCGAACCCGATGAAACCGCCGGCCACGAAGCCCGCGACCGCGGGCAGGGCGCCCTGGTGACCGGCCAGCGACGCGACCACTCCCGCGATGATCGCAATCGTCACGAAGAGGACGCCGCCTGCGGTCGGGGTGCCCGCCTTCTTCTGGTGTGAGTCCGGGAGCTCGTCCTGGATGACCTGGCCCGCCTTCATCCGGCGCAGGACGCGAATGAACGGCGGATAGAGCACGAACGTGATCACAAACGTGACCACGAACGTGATCAGGTCGAGAATCAAGCTTCGGTCAGCTCCCTGACCACCTCGTCGAGGTGCGTTGAATGCGACCCCTTGACCAGGACGCGGTCGCCCTCGCGAGCGTTGCGGCGCACCCAGTCGCGCGCCGCCGGCCGGGTGGCCACGAGCTCCGCGCCGGCGGATTCGGCCAGGACCCGCGCCCGCTCACCGTCCAGCACACAGACGGCGTCGAACACCTCGGCGGCGCGCCGGCCGACGCGCCTGTGCGATTCCGCGGACACGGAGCCCAGCTCGCCCATCTGGCCGAGCAACGCGAGCAGGCGCCCGCGTCTGGGGCTCTCGGCGAGCGCCTCGAACGCCGCGATCATCGACTCCGGGCTTGCGTTGTACGCATCGTCGACGATCGAGTAGCCGCCGGGAGACGACAGCTCCTGCAGGCGGTGCTCCACCGCAACGTTCGCGAGAGCCTCGGCGCCTTCTTCGAGCGTTACGCCGGCGGTGACCCCTGTCGCGAGCGCCGCCACGGCGTTCACCGCCTGGTGGCGTCCCTGCATGCCCAGCTTCACCTCGACACCTCGAACCGAGAACTGCCCACCACCCCCCTCGAGCGCGCGATAGCCCCCCGCTCGAAAATCGCCCGCCGCCACGCCAAAGCTCCTGACCCTGGCGGTGGTCATCGCGACCAGCAGCGGGAAGAACTGGTCGTCGGCGTTGAGGATGGCGGTGCCGTGCTCGGTGAGCCCGGACACCATCTGCCCCTTGGAACGCGCCAGATCCTCGCGTGACTCAAAGAACTCCATGTGAACCGTCCCGATGTTGGTGATGATCCCAATCGAGGGTTGCGCCAGGGCGACCAGTCGCGCGATGTCGCCCGGCCGCCGCATGCCCATCTCGAGGACGAGCGCGTTGTGGTGCGGTTGCAGGGCCAGCATGGTCAGCGGAACGCCGGTCTCGGTGTTGAGGTTGCCGCTGGTCCGCAGGACGTTGAAGCGCTTGCCGAGGATGGCAGCGATCATCTCTTTGGTCGAGGTCTTGCCATTGCTGCCGGTCACCGCCACGACGAGAGGGCTGACATGCCCCAGCGTGTAGGTGGCGAGCGCGAACAGGGCCGCCCAGGTATCCGGCACGCGGATCTCGGCGATCCCTGTCGGGACGTTCATGCGCCGCTCGACGACCACCGCGGTTGCCCCGCGCTTGATGGCGTCGTCGACGAATCGGTGGCCGTCCAACTCGGCGCCGTGCAGTGCGAAGAAGACGCCGCCCTGCACGACCTCACGCGAGTCCGTGTGAAAGGTCGAGAACGTGTTTCCGACCTGGGTACCGCCGACCTCACCGCCCCCGGTCGCCTCGAGGATCTCGAGGAGAGACACCTTCATACCTATATGAGAACCCCTAGTGGGGGTCGGGCGTTATGTGCCAGTCGATGACCATGGCCTGGGCAATCTTCTGCCAGATCGGCCCGGCGGTGATGTAGCCGTCGTTGAGCGTCCAGTCGCGGTCGCTCCCGGCGGCATGGGGCTTGCGGACGACGACCAGCATCGTGAACTTCGGATGCTGGGCCGGGAGGAAGCCGACAAACGAAGCCCAGACATCCTGCGTGTACTGGCCGTTGACGGGGATTTGCGACGTGCCGGTCTTGCCGGTCTGGTCGAGTTCGAAGCCCTTGACTCGTGATGTGAACCCGGATCCGTGCTGCACGACGTTCCCCATCATGGCGTTCATCTGCGCGGCCGCGGATGGGCTGATCACCTGGCGCTGCGGCTGAAGCAGCAGTGGGTTGATCGCGGTGCCGACCCGCTCCATGACGTGCGGCGGCGCGTACTTTCCGCCGTTGGCGATCACGTTGACCGCCGCCAACATCTGGACCATGTTGACGTCGATGCCCTGTCCGAACGAGGTTGTCGCGTACTGCGCGTCGGCCATCTGGGCCGCACTCGGAGGCGCCACCGAGTCTTCGGCCGCGACGTCGATGCCGCTCGGCTTCGTCAGGCCGAAACCCTGCAGGTAGCTGTAGAAGGCGTCGTGCCCTTCCGCCTGCATGGCCTTCATCGCGCCGACGTTGAGCGAGTCCTGAAGTACGTAGGTGTAGGTGATGTTGCCGTGGTTCTTGCGGTCCCAGTCGTAGATCCTGTAGCCCCCGACGTTCAGGTATCCCGGGTCGTTGATCACGGTGCTCGGAGTGATCGCCCCGGAGTTGATGGCGCCTGCCAGCGTTACGACCTTCATCACCGAACCCGGCTCGTACACCGAGCTGGCGATGTTGTCGAGGAACTGCGCCGGGTTCGTTTGAGCGAAGTTGTTCGCGTTGTAGCTCGGGTAGTCGGCCCACGCGACGATGCCGCCGGTGGACGGATCCATGATCAGCACGCTGCCGCTCTCGGCGTTGTCCTTCTTGACCCCGTCGGCGAGAGCCTGCTCGGCGGCGTACTGAACGTTGGCGTCGAGCGATAGCACGAGGTCTGTCCCGTTCACGGGGTCCTGATGGGTGTGCGTGCCGAGAACGATCTCTCGGTTGGCGAGGTCGCGGTAGCTCGAGATGTAGCCGGGTGTGCCGGCCATGGTCTTCTGGTAATAAGCCTCGAGGCCGTACTGGCCGTCGCCGTTGTAGTTCACGAAGCCCAGCAGGTTCGCGGCCAGGGTCGTTCCTGAGCTGATGCCGGGAAGATACGAGCGCTGGGTCTCCGGTTCGAGTCCTACTCCGGGCAGCTTGAGCGCCGAGAGCCTGTCGGCCTTGTCCTTGGTGAAGCGGCGCGGCGAAATGTACGAGAACTTGGCGGGGGACGCGAGGATTTTCGTTAGGATCGCCTGGTCGGCGCCGACGATCGAGACCAGGGCGTTCGCGACGCGATCCCTCCATGCGGTCGGCACCTGGTCGGGCGAGACGAACGCCGAGTAAACGGTCGTGTTGACGACCAGCTGCGTCAGGTTGCGGTCGAAGATCGCCCCCCGGATGGCCGGCAGCTGGACGACCTCGCGGTATTGAGCCTGCGCCTGCATGGCGAGCTGGCCGTGACGGGCGACCTGCCAGTACGCAAGGCGCGACCAGACCATCCCGGCCAGGCAGAGGGCTACGAGCACCATCGACAGGATGCGCAGGCGGGTCGAGCCGACGCGCTCGAGTCGAGGGGCCCGGGAGCGGACCCCGATCGACACTACTTGGTCGCCGCCAGCACGTCGCGCGTGCCGCCCACAGTGTTGATGACGGCCGCCACCGCACGCACCCACAGCGGTGTGGCGTCGCCGGCGCTTGCGCCGACAGGTGCGGTGAGATCGATCGCCACCGGCTGGCCTGCGACGTAACCCGTCGGTACCGCCCGCTGCATGCCGCTCTGAGCCGCCTGCTGCTGGACCTGCGCCGGCGCGTGCAGGGTCACCTCCTGGTAGCGGAGCTGGTCCTGCTCTGCGATGAGCTGGCGCTGCTGATCCTGGAGCCGCGCGATGTCATAGGAGGACTGGGTGATCTGGGCAGCGAGGCCGAGGTAGAAGAGGACCGCGATCAGGACCGCGCCCAGGCCGAGGTAGGCGTGACCGAACGAGCTCAGGTGCAGCCGTTCGGCCGCGGTCGAGCTCGCCACCTGCACGAAGCCACGGGTGCGCCGCCTCCGCCTCGGGGCGGGGGCGTGCTGCGCACCTTCGGTGCCGAGGCGGCGTCGCGCCAGTATTCGGGTCGATATCAAAACGTGTGCCTCATTGCTTGCTGGGATGTGAGCTGGGAAGAGAGATGGTGCCTGGTGGCCGGAGGGGTCGGCCGGCCACCAGGACTTGAGGAGTCGAAATCAGAGCTTTTCCGCCACCCTCAGGCGCGACGAACGCGCTCTCGGGTTGACCGCGACCTCCTCTGCGGAGGGACGCACGGGACGGCGGGTCACGATGCGAAGGGTGGCCCGGTGGCCGCAGGTGCAGACTGGCTGCTGGGGTGGGCAGATGCAGTCTTTTGACTCGACGTTGAAGAATGACTTGACCAAACGGTCTTCCAGTGAGTGGAAGCTGATCGTCGCCATACGACCACCGGGTTTGAGTGTCGTAAGAGCTGCTCGCAATCCTGCTTCGATCTCGCCGAGCTCGTCGTTGACGGCTATGCGGAGACCCTGAAAAGTTCGGGTGGAGACGTTGATGTCGCGCGGCCAGGCCGCTCGCGGAATGGCAGCCTCGACGGCCTCAGCCAGCTCGCGCGTGGTGCGAAGGGGGCGGCGCGCCACGATGAATTGTGCGACCCGGCGAGCCCATCTCTCTTCGCCGAACTCCCGGATGATCCGCTCGATCTCGCGGACGTCCGACTGGTTGACGATGATCGCCGCTGTTACAGGGGCGGCGGGATCCATCCGCATGTCGAGCGGGCCCTCGCTCTGAAAGCTGAAGCCGCGCTCGGGGTCGTCGATCTGGTTGCTGGAAAGACCGAAGTCGAAGAGGACCAGGTCAGATTTGTCGAAGCCGCGGGAGGCGCTGATCGAGCCGAGCTCGGAAAAGCGTCCCTGAACCATCACCGCCGCAGGCCCAAATTGGGCCAGGGCCACCAGCGCGGCCTGCACGGCGTTGGGATCGCGGTCGATCCCGAGCAGCCGGCCACCGGGTGTGATCCTCTCCAGGATCTGGCGGGCATGGCCCGCCTGCCCCACAGTGCAGTCGATCGCGACCGCCCTGAGGTGGGGCTGGAGCAGCTCTATTACCTCTTGTAAAAGTGCGGGTTGGTGCGGGCTCAGTGTCCTGAGATCACCCTGTCAGCGAATTCGGTAAAGCGACCTTGCGCGTCGGCGTTGTAGCTGTCCCATCGCGGCTCGGGCCAGATTTCCACCCGGGACCCGGTCCCGATCACCACCACCGTCGACGGGGATTCGATCCCCACCAGGCGGCGCTGTTCCGTCTGCAGGCTGATCCGTCCCTGCCCATCCGGCTCGAACGGGTCCGACATCGGATAGAGCGTACGAGCGAGTGCTCGCTGGTCCGGTCCGGGCAGCGGGCTGCGCAGCTCCTGGGCCAGGGCGGCCCAGAGGTCCGGAGGGTAGATCGCCAGGACGTTGTCCTGGCTGACCGATACGTAGCTCCCCTCCGGAAGCTGCTTCCGAAAGGCCGCCGGGATGGCCAGCCTGCCCTTGTCGTCGACTCTTACCCTGTGTGCCCCGGTGAACACTCATCGGGACTCCCAGAAATGACGACGCTCGCGCTGCCGCTGCGCGCACAGGCTGCATCCGCAGCCGTGGAGCTCGAGCGGTAGGCGGTTGCCATCTTTGTCGAACCGGTGGTTGGCCGGCACGAAGTGCCCATCGCGGCTGCGGGGAGAAGTGGCGTAGAGGAGGTGTATGGCGTGCTGTACCTGGACGTAGGGTGCGACGTATGCTGCAGCGTTGCTTTGACTCACCACTTCTCCCCACTGATCACCGCGATTCGCCGCGAAGACTAACGGGGCATGCTGAGCCTGTCAATACCCTTACCACAAGATGTAGAGGGGCCTCAACTGCCATTGGATTGGGTGACCACGACATCTTGTGGCTGGCCGTCGACGATGGGCTACATGGTGCGCCGAAACCTGATAGCGTCGAACATTAGTTTGGGTCGCCACCACCCACCGAATCGGCGCTTCTTGGCTTTTGTTTACCCGCTACGCTTCAGCAGGCCGAGCCTTTTCGCGCGGTTTTCAGCCCAGCCGAAGACCAGGATGCTGAGCGGGATCATCACTGCGCCCATGCCCATCAGGATGCCGATGGTCGGCAGCTGCTCGGCCAGGCCGGCGCCGTTGAGCAGGCTGCGACGGATGCCTGAAAGGGCGTAGGTGAGCGGGCTCGCCGCCCCCGCGACCTGCATTGGCATGGGAAGCACGCTCAGCGGGTAGTACACGCCGGAAACGAGCAGCAGGAAGCCCTGCAGCGCGACAGACATCTGCTCGCCCTTCTGCGGTGAGAGCAGTGGAAGAACTGACGTGAAGATGCTGAGGCCGATCAAGGGCACCGTCGAGGCCGCGAGCACCGCGAGGGCTGCCGGAATGTCGGCGTGCGAGAAATCGAGGTTGAACATGAATGCGGCGATGAGGAGCACCACGAACGTGCGGATGAGGCCGTAGCCGATCGCGAACAGACAGATGCCCATCAGGTGCGTGACGCGTCTCACCGGCGCCATGAACGTGTACTCGATCGTGCCCTCCCATCGTTCCCAGGCGATCGCGTAGGCAGCCTCCATGAACACGAGCGAGAGGTAACCCCAGAGCAGCGCGCCGATCAGCAGGTAGAGCTGTGCTTTGCGCATGTCGAAGGCGCCGCTCTGGGCGCCCAGCGACCCCAGGCCGGAGGCGAGAAAGCCGATGGAGAGCACGCTGACGAGGCTGTAGAAGAGCCACACCACCTCCCACAGCCAGTAGCGCTTGACGACGTGCAGCTGCCGCTCCGCGAAGCCGAAGAGGGCGTTCAGCTCTGTGTGCCGTATGCCGGCTCCCAGGCTCATGTCCCCTCCTCCTTCTCCTCAGCGACCTCGAAGCTCTTACCGGTCAGGTGCATGAACACGTCCTCCAGGGTCGGGTCAGGCTTTCCGCCGGAGTGCAGCCGGCAGAGCTCTTCGGGACTGCCGTCCGCCAGGACGCGGCCCCCATCCATCATCAGCACGCGGTCGCACAGCTCCGCCGCCTCTGCCATGTCGTGCGTGCACAGGAGCACCGTGACCTCGCGCTCGGCGCGCAGCATATGCAGGAGGGTCTGAACCTCTTTCTTCGAACGAGGATCGAGACCGGTGGTGGGTTCGTCCATCAGCAGCAGCGACGGCGCGGTGAGAAAGCTTCGCGCGATCGCGACCTTCTGCTGTTGCCCGCGCGAGAGCTGCTTCATCGGCTGGTCGACCGTGTCGAGAGGAAGGCCCAGCTTGTCGAGGATTTCCATCACGCGCTGGCGGGTGCCCGCGGCTCCCCCTCCGTAAAGGCGCGCGGCGTAGAGCATGTTCTCCCAGGGGCTCAGCTCCTTGAAGAACGCCGCCTCGACGGAGACCCGGTTGACGTGGCGCCTCACCGAGAGCGGTTGCGCGACCACGTCCCACCCGAACACCATCGCCGTGCCCGAATCGGGCGTGAGCAGAGTGCCGAGGATGCGGATGAGCGTCGACTTGCCGCTGCCGTTCGGCCCGAGGATGCCCGTGACGCCACCGGCCTGGACCACCAGATCGAGCTCGTGCAGCGCGACCTTGTCCTTCCACTCGCGACGCCACCAGGGCGCGCCGGCTTCGCGCTCCCGGCGCCTGAAGGATTTGCTGATCCCGTGGATCTCGATCGCTGTCATTACGTGCTCCTCAAGTTCAACCAGACAAAGAAAAAGGACCGTGGCGGTGCCCAACTACCGCACGGTCCTCTGTCGGTGAACTTTGTTTCTAGGTTCTGGCTACCGAAGCAGACTCAATGTGCGGTAAGAAGGCACACTTCGCCCTCGATGGCGAAGCCCTTCGTGTTACCGCCCATCCAGCAGACTCCTTCAAAAAGACGCATGGACACACCCGGATGGGTGTGGTGAGGTGCCTAGCCTAATCCCGACACGAGGCCAAGTCAAGGCTGGACCTGGTCGAGCACGAACGCGGTGATGAACGCCTCTTCACGCCAGGATTCGTAGCGCCCGGACGGACCCGAATGACCCGATCCCATCTCCGTCTTGAGGATCAGCGGGGCTTCGCCGCGGTTCAATGAGCGCAGCTTCGCCACCCACTTGGCCGGCTCCCAGTAAGAGACGCGCGGGTCGTTCAGGCCGGCGGTCACCAACAACGCGGGGTAGTCCTCCGGCCGCAGGTTGTCGTACGGCGAGTACGACTTTATGTACTGGTAGAACTCGACGTCCGCCGGGTTGCCCCACTCGTCGTATTCGTTGACCGTGAGCGGCAGCTTGTCGTCGAGCATCGTCGTCACGACGTCGACGAAAGGCACCTGGGCGACAGCGCAGGCAAAGAGGTCGGGCCGCATGTTGAGCACAGCGCCGATCAGCAAGCCTCCGGCGCTGCGGCCGCGAATCGCCAGCCGGCCCGGATTCGTGTAACCGAGCTCGACCAGTCGCTCGCCGCATGCGATGAAGTCGCTGAACGTGTTGGTCTTGTGCAGGAACTTGCCGTCCTCATACCACTCCCTCCCCATCTCGCCGCCGCCGCGCACATGAGCGATCGCGAACACGAAGCCACGGTCGAGCATGGTCAGCCGGACCGGGTCGAACATGGGCTCGCTGGACAGCTCGTACGCGCCGTAGCCGTTGAGCAGCGCGGGATGCGAGCCGTCGCGCTCGAGGCCCCGCCTGTAAACGACCGAGATCGGCACGCGGACTTCGTCGGGCGCGGTGGCCCAGAGCCGCTCGGATACGTAGTCGGCTCGGTCGTAACCGCCGCGCACCGGCTGCTCTTTCACAACGGTTCGGTCGCGAGTGCGCATGTCGTAGTCCACCGCCGAAAACGGAGCGGTGAGCGACGTGTAGAAAAAGCGCATCACGCTGCTGTCGTAGTTCGGATCAGACCCAGGAAACGCCGTGTACGCCGAGTCCGGCTGCTCGACAAGGTGGAGGTCACCAGTAGCGCAGTTCAGCACCTCCATTCGCTGCAGCCCGTCGGATCGCTCGCCGAGCACGACGTGGTTCGCGAACACGTCGGTGAGGTTGAGCCGCACACCGGGCCGCTCCGGAACGACCTCCGTCCAGGACTCGCGACCCGGATTCGACACGGGCGCCCCCATGAGCCTGAAGTTGCGGGCACCATCGTTGGTGAGGATGAGGAAGCGGTCCCCCTGGTGGTCGATCGAATACTCGATGCCGTGACGCCTCGCCTCGACCAGCCGCGGCTCCGCCTCAGGTTGGTCGGCCGGCAGAATGCGGGACTCGCTGGTGACCTGGCTCGTGCTGGTGAAGACCACGAATCGCTCGCTCTTGGTCGGCTCGACGCTCAGCTCGAACCGCTCATCATCCTCCTGCAGCACGAGCACGTCATCGTCGGCGGGAGTGCCGAGCACGTGGCGCCAGACCTGGAACGGGCGCACCGCCGCATCCGGCATCACATAGAAGAAGGTCCGGCTGTCGGCGGACCAGGCGGCACCGTAGTAGACGCCCCGGATGACATCGTCCAGGTCCGCCCGGTTCGCGAGGTCGCGGAACCGAAGCTCGTGACGTTCTGAGCCGTCTGTGTCGACGGCATAGGCCAGCAAACCTTCATCTGGGCTGCGCTCAACGAATCCGAGGTCGAAATATTCGTGCCCCTTCCCGAGCTCGTTGCCGTCGAGCATCACCTCTTCCGGCGCTTCCATAGTCTCGCGTCGCCGGCAATAGATCTCGTAGTCGAGGCCCTCCACGGTGCGGGTATACGTCCACCAGCCCTTGTACAGGGTGGGCGCCGAGGTGTCGGTTTCCTGCACCCTCGCGACAATCTCGTTGTAGAGGCGCTCCTGGAGCGGGAGAGTCGGCGCCATCAGGGCGTCGGCATACGAGTTCTCGGCCTCCAGGTACCGGATCACCTCGGGGTTGTCTTTCTCGCGCAACCAGTAGTACGGGTCCACGCGCCGGTCGCCGTGGGCTTCCAGGAGCCGTGGTCGCTGAAGGGCGAACGGAGGTTCGGGTGCCGGGAGAGGGGCTTTCAAGACTCGATCGAGTCTACGGACCCGCAGCTTTACCTCGCGCCGGCCACGGGCGTGAAAGGCCGGGCCTGATCGCGGCCCGGCCTCTGTGAGCGAGTTTGCTACGCCTTGCCGGCCTTCATCTTTTCGAGAAGCTCGGCCAGGCGGTCGATCGAGTCGTCTGAGCCCCGCTTCATGCCGGAGCTGACCATGCCGTCACGGTCCGCGACCGACTGGAAGACGGCCTGCTGAACGATCCTGGTCATGTCGCCGACGGCCTCGAAGGTCGTGGTCTGCATCAGGACGTGGCCAGGCATGCCTTCGTACTCGAACGTCGCGATGATTCGCTCGGGGGCGACAACATCATGGTGCACCCCGCGGAAGGCGTGCTCGTGGCCGCTGGAGTCGACCTGGACGACTCGCCACTCGCCGCCGCGCCGCACGTCGAACTTGTCCATCCGATTCGTGTACTCGCGCGGACCCCACCACTGCGCGAACAGCTTGGGATCGGTGTAAGCCTTGAACACCAGCTCACGCGGCGCGTCGAATGTGCGCGTCATGACCATGTCGTGCTTTCCAGCCTCGATCACGTACTCGGTCTTTGGCATCGTGCTAGCTCCCGCCTTCTTGTCTGCCATCTGAATTCTTCACCCTTTTCAATTGCTCGAGATATTCATCGAGACGCTCGAAGCTTTCGTCCCAGAACCGCCGGTAATCCCCCACCCAGTCGGAAACCTCCTTCAAGCGGGGCGCCTCGAGGCGGCACGGCCGCCACTGGGCGTTGCGCCCCTGCGTGATCAACCCCGCGCGCTGCAGCACCTTCAGGTGTTTCGAGACACCGGGAAGGCTCAGGTCGAACGGCTGAGCCAGCTCGGTGACCGAAGCTTCGCCCTTCGCCAGGCGGGCGAGGATCGCTCGCCGGGTGGGGTCGGCGAGCGCTCCGAAGGTCACGCTCAGCTGGTCGGACCGGGCTATTCTGCTCATTGGCTAATTAACTCATAGGAAGAATACACGCCCAACACTTACGTTGTCAAGCCGTCATCTCGTGAATCAGCTGCCCGCTTTAGCGCGGTAGTGGAGGTGGACCACGCCGCCGCCAAATCGGTGCTCGTACACCAGCTCCAGCGTCACGCGCACGTGGTCCGGCAGAGCCTGGGTGCCTCCTCCGACCACGATCGGATGGAGGTAAAAGTGGTACTCGTCGACCAACCCGGCCTTGATCGCGGTGGCCGCGAGGTGAGGTCCGCCCACGCCGATGTCGCGGTCCGCTTGGGACTTCATGCTCCGCACCGCGTCGGAGTTGAAGGCTCGCTCGATCCGCGTACGTTTGCTGGATGGTGCCTCGACGGTCCTCGAGTACACGATCTTGTCGGCAGCGCGCCAGATCTGCGCATAGTCCCGGATTGCAGGCGATTGGCCGGCCACGTCCATGGTCTCCCAGGCCATCATCACCTGATACATCCGGCGTCCGTACAGGTAGGTCCCGATGGTCCGCTCGAGATCGTTGACGGCGGCGTGAACTTCCTCGCTCGGCTCAGCCCAGTCAAAGTTGCCGTCCTCGTCCGCCACGTAGCCGTCAAGCGAAGTTATCGCGGCGTAGATGAGTTTGGCCATGTCCTCTGATCATGGCATTCCAAAAATGTTTTAGTCATTTCGGCAATGACTTATTAGATCGAGCTGGCGTTCGATCACGCGAACGTCTGATGTGTCTGAAACAGGAAGATATTCCGGAGGTCCACATGGTTGAGCAAGAGATCCGCGTTCATAGCGCCGACGGCGACATGACGACCTTCGTCGTCCGGCCGGACGGTGACGGGCCCTTCCCGGTGGCGATGATCTTCATGGACGGCGTGGGCTACCGGGAGCAGGTGAAGAAAAACGCGCGGAGGTTCGCGGCCGATGGCTACTTCTGCGTCGCGCCCGACCTGTATTACCGTGCCGGCGAAAAGCTCTCCTTTGACATGTCGGGGATGCTGACGGGCGGACTCAAGGGGCCCGAGGCCGAGCGGATGATGAAAGCCGCCACCAGTGTCACCCCCGAGAACATGGTGTCCGATACCAAAGCGGTCCTGGCGGCAATCGCATCCGACCGGGCGGCAAGCTCGGGACCGAAGGTATGCGTTGGCTACTGCCTTGGGGCGCGCGTCGCCTTGCGCGCCGCCTCGGCCCTGCCGGACGAATTCGTCGCGGCCGCCGGAATCCATCCCGGGGCGCCGATCACCGACAAGCATGACTCACCGCATCACGACCTCGCGACCGTGCGCGGCGAGCTCTACTTCGCATTTGCGGAGACCGATCGGACGGCCACCCTGGAGATCGTCAACGAGTTTCGCGAAGAACTCCGCCGGAACCATGTCAGAGGAGTTGTCGAGCGCCTGCCGGGAACGGCGCACGGATTCGCGATGGCTGACCTTCCCGTGTACAACCGCGACGCGGCCGAGCACCATTTCGAACGGACGCTCGACCTCTGGAGACGCAACCTCGCAGGAGCCGGCCAGGGCATGGAACGGCTACATTTCCAACCGTGACCGCAAGTCCCTACAACGAGAAGATGACCGCCCAGTCCACACCCTTTCAAAGCGCACCGAGCGCGTGATTCCCGTCGTCATCCTCGAGCCGACGCCGTAACCGACCGGAGTCAGTCGGCTTGAAAGCTGCGCCCAGTCCTGCCCGTTCGACCGCTGCGTTTCTCTATGGAGGAGCAGCGCTTGGCGTCGTCGCCCTTCACCTTGCCACGAACAACACCCTGGGTTTCCACACCGACGAGCTCTACTACCTCACCTGCGGCTGGCATCCGGCGCTTGGATACGTCGATTTCCCCCCTCTCGTCCCGCTGCTTGCCCGACTGGAGACCGGGCTCCTCGGGGTCAGCCCGTGGACCCTTCGCTTGCTCCCGTCGCTGCTGGGCGGATTCCTCGTCGTCCTCTCCGGCGCGTACGTCCGCCGGCTTGGCGGCTCACTCCGGCTCCAGGGAATCGCGGTGCTCAGCGCCGTGGCGGCCCCCTTCCTGCTCGGTTCGAACTGGGTATTTCAGACCGTGACGTTCGACCAGGTGACCTGGATGGTCTCCATGTACTGGTTCCTACGCCTCGTCATCGACCGGCGGCCGAGGTACTGGATCTACCTGGGCATCACGCTCGGGATCGGGCTCGAGGTGAAGTACACCATCGTCGGTCTCATCGTCGGAGTCGGCCTGGCCGTGCTTCTCACCCGTTCGTTACGGACCGAGCTGCGGACGAGGTATCCGTGGATCGCCGTCGCACTCGCGCTTCTGATTTGGGCGCCGAATCTCGCGTGGCAGGTCGTGGAGGGCTTCCCCACTCTCATCTACCTCGGCAACCACAGCGGGAGCGGCGGTGGCCCGGTCACCTACCTCATTCAGTTCGGCGTTTACTTCCTCTTTGTCATTCCCCTGTGGCTGGCGGGAATGATTTCGCTGCTCCGCAGTCCACAGCTCCGGCCGATCGGAATCGCCTGCGCTGTTCCGCTGCTCCTGTTCCTCTTCGTCGGCAAGTCCTATTACGCGGCCGGGACGGTTCCGGTGGCGCTCGCTCAGGGACTCATGGCGATCGCACGCATCAAGCGCCCAAAGCTTCGCTCCGGCCTCCAGATCGCCGTCGTTGTCGCGAGCGTGGTGGAGTTTGCCGTGTTCTTCTTCCTGGTTGTCCCGGTCACCCCTCCGGATCGCATTCACGCCGCGAACCTCGAATCCGTGAACGAGGTATTTGCCGACAGCGTGGGGTGGGATGACATCGCGAAACAGGTGACCACGATCTACGACGACCTCCCGCCATCGGAGCGCGCGAGAACCGTCATCATCTCGGCGTACTACGGCGTTCCGGGGGCGCTCCAGGTCTATGACAAACCCAGCGACCGTCCTGTGGCCATCAGCCCCCAGCTGAGCGACTGGTACTGGCTGCCGAGCAACCTCACGGCGACCAACGCGCTCATGGTCGACTACACACCGTCCGACGTGGCGTGGATGTGCGCGTCGCCCACGCTCATCACACACCTCACGGTGCCCTACCACGTGAAAGGTCTCGAGCAAGGCGCTCCGGTCACCTTCTGCCAGCTGAAGGTCCCGATCTCGCAGACCTGGGGACGGCTGCGCAACTTCTCCTGATCGGTCACCACGCGGTCGAGGTGCCGTTTGATCAGGCGCCACATTGCTCCATTCGCACGAAATGGCGGGCACATGCAGGCGCAGCGCGCACGCAGCAGTCGAAGCCGTGGGGCCCGCTAGGACGGGTTACAAGCCGCCTGGTCTCAGTCCGGGTATTCGTCCTTCCGCCACGAGCGGGGCTCGGCGGGTTGCGTTTTCGGCGTTCGCTCGAGCAGGAAGCTGTGGTAGGGCGCGACGAACGGGTCAGGCGCCGACACGGTGTAGGTGTGGTACACGGTGCCGTCATCGCGCGCGAAGGCGATCCAGCTCGGGTTCTCGCGCATGCCGTCCTTGAGCTCGGCGCCGACCTGGCCTGACCACTCCTGGAGCCAGCTCGGCGGGTTGTCGATCGTCTCCTGGATCTCGGGGATCTTCTGCGCCTGCTCCTCAGTCAGCGCGAGGCCGTAGTCGAAGGCGAAGTCGCTGTTGTAGGTCGAGACGTATGGAAACTGCCAACCCATCCGCCGCTTGTAGGCGGTCAGCCGCTCGATCGGGGCCCTCGAAAAACAGAGCAGCGTCACGTCGCGGTGGCTCAGGTGGACCAGAGAGCCGTCGAGCCCGTCGCACAAGCTGGTGCAGCCAGGGCAGGCGCCAATCGTGTAATCGGGGCCGTACATGATGTTGTAGGCGAGCAGCTGTGAACGCCCGTCGAAGAGCTGGGCGAGTGTCTTCCTGCCGTCGTCGGTGTCGAACTCGTACGCCTTCTCGACCCGAACCCAGGGAAGTTCGAGGCGCTTTCTCTTGATCTCCTCGTTCCGCTCCGCATGCTCGGCCTCGAGCTTGGCGAGCTCGTCCCGGGCTGCCTGCCACTCCTCGCGGGTTCCGATCTTGTGCTCGGGCATGTCATCTACCTCTGCTCCGGGAGGAGCTTCGACCACCGTATTCAAAGTCAAGCTTAGGCCGCCCCAGGCGGAGGCATCGCGCGCAGCCTCGACGGCACGTGCTGATCAGCCGGCCGGTATCTCCCGGTTGGAGTAATACGGGTGCTCGAACGGGAGCTCCTCGGCGAGCCAGTGCCGCAGGGCGCGGTAGAGCTTCATGTAGTAGCCCTGCTCATAAGCGGGCGGCGTGACCCACCAGCTCACGTCCACGTCGTACTTCAGCAACTCGTCGGTCAACTTGGTCCGGCGCCCCATCGGATACAGGTAGCAGCACCCCAGATACCGATCATTGGTGTCGTACACGGCATAGGTGTAGGAGCCACCGTCTCGGAACTCGGCCTCATGCCAAACCAGGTCGACGAAGTTGAACTCCTCGGTGACCTCGTCGAGCGGCCACGTGCCGCCCCGGGTTCGCCGGATGATCTCGAGGCTCGCGTTGATCCCTCGCACATCCTCCTGCAGGTCCGCGCGGGAGATCGCCCTGACCACGATGTCCCCGTAGGTCAGCCTTTCAGGGACTGTGTGTCCCGACACGTCGAGTTTCTTGATGAACTCGCGGTACTCCATCTTTCCTCCTCTGCTCGAATTTGGCCTTGCCACCTGAAGCGGGCTAACCGGTGACGTCTCGAATTCCATTGCGGGGCGGCGTTGAAGCGACTTCCGTGGCCAGGAAGTCCTCCCAGGTCCGGACGCCGACAGCCCGGTCAGGCGATAGATTGGCGCCGGACCGAATCGCCGCTGCGGCCGCCCCCGGCATCCGCACACGAAGCATCCTCCGCCGCTTACCGACGCCATCCAGGTAGCTCCGCAGAAGGTATTCCGTGTCGTAGATCTTCGGCCCGGCGATGTCCGGCGCTTGCCCAGCTGGGGCCCCGAGCGCCAGTTCCACGAGGGTGTCGGCCACCTCGTCGGCGTCGACCGGCTGAAATCGCGTGTCCGCCGGAAGCGGCACTATCGGTAGCTTCGACATCCCGCGAACCATCACGAGGATGAAGCCGTCATAGAACTGCGTCGCGCGAAGGTTTGTCCAGGGCAGCCCCGACTCCGCGACGACCAGTTCCTTGGCTCGCTGCGAGGCGAAGTAGGCGAACATCGACCTGTCGACGGCGGTCTTGACAGGTATCCGGTCCGCTCCGACCACCGAGACGGACACCAGGTGGCGCACGCCGGCCCGCTTGGCTGCCCGCACCAGGTTCTGCGCCTGCGCCTTGTCCTCCTTGATCTTGCCGACGCCCGCGCAGTGCACGACGATGGAGGCGCCATCCAAGGCGGCGTTGACGCCCTCGTCCCTCGCCAGATCGGAAATGACGTACTCGACGCCGTGCGCGGCCTCGTGTGTACGGCGGCCGGTGACCCGTACCCGGTGCCCACCCTGACGCAGCCGTTCCACCACCCGATGGCCCAGCCCGCCAGTGCCGCCGGTGACCAGAATCAGCTCCTTGGCACCCATGTCTCCTTGCTCCTTGTCACATCTTCGCCTCCAGGCGTGTCTGTGCTGATGACACTTCAAGACCGGGAGATGTGACACGTGGCCGAGAAAGACTGGCTGGCGGAGCGCTTCGAGGAGCAGAGGCCGCACCTGCGTGCCGTCGCCTATCGGATGCTGGGCTCGCTGGCCGAGGCGGAAGACGCGGTCCAGGACTCCTGGCTGCGTGCCAGCCGGTCGGATGCTGCCGGGGTCGGCAACGTCCGCGGCTGGCTCACGACGATCGTCGCTCGGGTCGCGCTGAACATGCTGCGAGCGCGGCGAGCACACGGCGAGGAGCCGCTCGATGGCCGGCTGCCTGACCCCGTCATCTCCATCGAAGGGTCGTCGCAGCCCGAGGAGGAGGCCCTGCTCGCCGACTCGGTGGGCCTTGCGCTCCTGGTCGTACTCGACACGCTCGAGCCTGCTGAGAGGCTGACCTTCGTGCTGCACGACGTCTTCAAGCTGCCGTTCGATGAGATCGCACCGATGGTCGAGCGCACGCCGGCGGCCGCGCGTCAGCTGGCGAGCCGCGCAAGGAGGCGAGTCAAGGGGGCAAGCCTGGCCGCCCCCGACACAGATCAGCGCCGGCAGCGCGAAGTGGTGAATGCGTTCTTCGCCGCGACGCGGGCTGGCGACTTCGACCGCCTGCTCGCGGTGCTCGACCCGGCCGTGGTGTTGCGCGCGGACTTTGGTCGCCGCCGTGGCGCCGTGCCCTCGATCGTGCGCGGCACCGACGCCGTCGTGGAACTGGCCATGACGGGCGCACGGCTTCCGGATGCCGAACTCATTCCGGTGCTGATCAATGGCGCTGCTGGCGTGGTGGTGACGCTCGGCGGACGCCCCTTCTCCCTGATGGCATTCATCGTCAGGGGCGGCCGGATCGTCGAGATCGACGCGATCGCCGATCCGAAGCGAGTCGCTAGGTTGGCCGCCGCAGTCCTCAAGGAGCTGCGGCCCTAACTGATTGGCTGACTAGTTGACGGTCACCTGGACTGACGGCGAACTCGGCTTGCCGAGCGCGTTGGCATTGCCAAGCGTGAAGGCCAGTGAGTACGGGCCGTGCTGAACGTCAGCTGGCACGTCGAGTTTGATCTCGAACGTCGCACTACGACCCGGCGCCAGAGTGCCCGCCGGCGCGCAGTTCAACCGGTAGAACTGCTTGCCCGTGAAGGAGACGACGTGGGCTGGTGTGATCAACGCCTCGAAGTAGTTTGGGCAGTTCGCAACCAGGTCGATCGACACTGCCGTGTGGTTGGTCAGCGTCACCAGATACCGAAACGCTCGGCCGGCGTGCGCGGAACTCGGGACCGTGAGCGAGGCCGACGGAAGCGGAGGCGGTGGCGACTTTTCCACCGGCATCGACAGCCCTTCGAAGCTCGAGACACCGAGGCCCTGGCACGCGTAAGCAGCTGGCACGCTCGCAATCTCAACGGTCACTGCGCCTCCACCCGGGGTGCTGATCCGTGCGCCCGCGATCGCAGCCGGCGCTTCGCCGAGGCACGCCTCCGGTTGACTGACCCAATCGATGCTCAGCGAAGCTTGGCCGGCCTTCAATGCCATGTGCGGGTCGGGCGGCGGTCCCGGCTCGAGAAGGGCCCGCCCCAAGACCGAGGCGGGGAAATAGGCATCGTGCTGCTTGAATGCGAGGTCGTCTCCCGCGCTGTCGAGGAGCGTCACCGAGGGCGTGCCGTCTAGGAAGCATGCCGACGTGCCTGATGCGGCGAGCGTGATCGATGTGACCACATGTCCGGTTGCGCCCTGTGACCCGTCGTCCATCGCAATCAATTCGTGTGCCGTACACACGGTGTGCCCGGCGGAACGGGATAAGGCTGCTGAGACGGGACGGGGGTCGGCCTCATATCCGCCGCGAGCGGCAGCCACGGTATCGGCTGCTGCTCGGCTGCGGTGGTCGGATGGAGCGATCCGCACGCGATGATGGCGAAAAACGCGAGACCCACTGCCGACGTTCTCACCATTGCAAGATACGGGCGAAAGGAAATCTGGTTACGGCGACTGCATAACTTTCCCAGGGTACGGTTCGTTGGGATTGATGTGGAAGGCTGAGCCCATGAAACGCACGTTGGTGCTCTGCACTCTGGTGTCGCTGCTGGCTGCCTGCGGCGGATCGCCAGTCCTGACAGCCCAGGGTTCTCGCTCACGGTCAGGGACCGCGAGCCCAGTTCCCTCCGTCAGTCCATCGCCGACCCCTCCGTCCAGTCCGTCGCCTTCACCACCGCCTGATTACGGCGCGCCCCCTGCCGGAGTTGACCTCTTCTACGTACAGGTGACTGGTTACCCGGCCTGGTTGATCGGCTATGACTGGCAGGGCCATGCCCGCGCGACGATCCATCTGAAGGAGGTCGACAACGGAGGCAACGTCCCGTTCGGTATCAGCGTCGCGCCGAATGGTTCCGGTTTCACGGCTGGCGAGTACACCTTTGATCGCACTGGGAAAGTGGTCTACCAGTACACGATCACGGGTAAAGAGGGCGGCGTGAACACCTGGTCGGAGGACGCCGCAGTGCTCTGCGGCGTGAAGACCGTGTCGACCGAGACCAACTCTTCGACGGCGCAGGGCTACACCGACTTCTACCTGATGCGCCGAACGCCGACCACGTCGCCAGTGACGGTCGCCCGTTTTCTGCACGTTGACTTCATTCCCGGCGACATGGGATACAACCTCTACGCATGCACCAACTGGCTCGATCGCGCACTCGTGGTCAAGACGGTGTGCTGTAGCTACTCTGGAGCAACCACACTCCGGCTATCGGACGGCGCGATCCTCGGCACCTGGGGACGAGACGCCGGCCAGCCCGTGTTCTCTCCGGACGGTCAGCTCATCGCCGATCCGACCTGGGACAGCGCAGGCAACACCCTGTCGACGGTCGTCAGCACGCTTCTGGGCGGAGTCGTCATCGCGCGATATGGACCGGCGATGACGTTCCGCGCACTGTCGCGCGACAACCGCTATGCCGTCGTCATGGTTGCGGATCCAGGCGGTCCGGTCGCAGAGTTGATTCAGATCAGCACGCGACGGGTCGTCTGGCGTGACTCGTCCAGCCGAAGCATCAACGCGGTTTGGACGCGGCCGGGCAGTGGTGACATCGCGATCGCCTTCACTGCATCACCTCAGAAAGTCCAATGCAACAGCAGCGTCCCCTGCACGAATCCGGAGTCGAACGTTGTGATCGTTCATCCGGACGGCACGGCGAACGCGATCAGCGGCGACTTCCTGGCTACGGCGCAACCCTGGGCCAGCGTCTGAAACCAGCGGCGGCCTTGGTCTGAACGCACTTGACTCCTTGCCACGTACCGAATATCGGGGCCCGTTGGGGTCATACGACACTCATGTCCCGGTCAGCATCGTCAGCTTCTTAGGATGGGTTGGATTGTGCGCCGGCTTCCTGGTCATGACGAGCCGAACGATGCCGAGGCAGACCGTACGCGCACCCCACCCGCATATCAGCTCCAGACCGCTTCACCGGTAATTCCCCCCTACCAAGCCGTCTAACGGGCCGCCCTTGCCTCTCGGACCTGGTTCGTGCGGGTCAGAGTGCTAGATGAAGCCGAAGAGCCTCGTCGATTTCTAGCATGGTCGCGGGTGGGACCTGGCCAGTCTGCTCGCCTACCCGCTCGACTGCGACAGACCTCACCTGCTCGGCCTGAGCCTTCGAGTCCTGATGAAGGCCAGTCTCCGCCGCCGGAAGCGCCACTTGGAACGGATAGACACGCTGGATATTCGAGGTGATGGGGACTATGGTCACCACGCCACGCCCGAGTCGAGTCGCGGTGGCATTCGCTCCATCGTTGCTCACGATCACAGCCGGCCGGCGCTTACTCGTCTCCGAGCCGCGAGTGGGATCTAGATCGAGGATGCGGATCTCTCCACGACGCATCATGACGAGGTGCCGTCTGCGCTGGTGGACTCCCAGGCCTCCGCCTCGCCGCTCTCTGTCCATTCGCGCCAGGCTTCCTCGTAGGCGGCGCTCAATTCGGTCCCTCGCAGCAACCTGACCGCCTTGTGTGTACGAACCGCGGTTCCTGCTCATGCACCCCTTCTGGCCCGTGAACCCCGCGGGCTCCATGTCTCTGCCTCGGGCGGGAATCCGACGGGGCCTTGTTTGTGCTGGTTCGCTGTCGGTCATGCCTCCAGTCAAGGCAGAGTGGTGTTACCGGCACGTATGAGATTTTCGATACGACGGCGATATGCTCCGGCTGGGTAGCATCGCCAGGAATGCGTGTGTTGATCGTCGAGGACGAGCCCTATATGGCACAGGCCATCCGCGATGGTCTACGCCT
>JBOHUQ010000040.1:0-24527 GCA_050734495.1 Candidatus Dormibacteraceae bacterium | reverse complement strand
GTGGCTGACCGACATGATCAACACCGACCATGTCGACGTCTTCTACGACAAAAACAGCAGCGGAAGCTACTTACTGCAGGTGCTCCTGCCCAACATCATCCTGGTAATCCTGATCGGCGCCTTCATGTGGTGGGTGCTCCGTCAAACGCAGAGCGGAAACAACCAGGCCATCTCGTTCGGACGGTCGCGCGCGCGCATGATCGCCGGTGACAAGCCCGCCGTCACGTTCGCTGACGTCGCGGGTGTCGAAGAGGCCAAACAGGAGTTGACGGAGATCGTCGAATTCCTGAAATATCCCGAGAAATTCGTGGCCCTCGGAGCGCGCATTCCCAAGGGCGTCCTGCTCGTCGGACCTCCTGGTACCGGCAAGACGCTCTTGAGCAAGGCGGTGGCCGGAGAGGCCGGCGTGCCGTTCTTTTCGATCTCGGGTTCGGAGTTCGTGGAGATGTTCGTCGGTGTCGGCGCGAGCCGTGTGCGCGACCTGTTCGACCAGGCCAAGAAGAACTCACCGTGCATCGTGTTCGTGGATGAGATCGACGCGGTCGGACGCCAGCGTGGCGCCGGGCTCGGTGGCGGCCACGACGAGCGCGAGCAAACCCTCAACCAGCTGCTCGTCGAGATGGACGGATTCGACACGAACACACACGTGATCGTGATCGCGGCCACGAACCGGCCCGACGTGCTCGACCCGGCCCTGCTTCGACCGGGAAGGTTCGATCGCCATGTCACCCTCGACCGCCCCGACATCAAGGGCCGCCGCGCGATCCTCGACGTTCATGCGCGCAACAAGCCGCTCGACTCGACGGTCGACCTCGACGTGCTGGCCCGTCAGACGCCCGGATTCAGCGGCGCCGACCTGGCCAACTTGATCAACGAGGCGGCGATCCTCGCCGCGCGCGCCAACAAGAAGGTGATCGGGATGGACGAGCTCGAGGAGGCGATCGCGCGTGTGATCGCGGGTCCTGAGCGCAAGAGCCGGCGCATCTCAGACCACGAAAAAGAGATCATCGCGTACCACGAGACCGGCCACGCCCTTGTTATGAAGGCGCTACCGCACACCGATCCGGTGCACAAGGTCTCGATCATCTCCCGGGGTATGGCGCTCGGCTGGACGATGAGCCTCCCCCAAGAGGACAAGTACCTCATCTCCCGAGACGAGCTGATGGACCAGATCGCCGGGATCATGGGCGGGCGCGTGGCCGAGGAGATTGTGTTCGGCGACATCACGTCGGGCGCCGAGAACGACATCCAGAAGGCAACCCAGATGGCGCGCCGGATGGTGACCCAGTGGGGAATGTCGGACAAGCTCGGCATGGTGGCCATGGGTCATCGCGAGGAGCTGGTGTTCCTCGGCCGCGACCTCGGGGAGCAGAGGAATTACTCGGAGGAAGTGGCCGCGATCATCGACGAGGAGATCCGCAGTATCGTCGACCACGGCTACAAGACCGCGACGGGAATCCTCACGCAGCAGCGCCACCAGATGGACCTGGTCGTCGAGCAGCTCAAGATCGTCGAGACGCTCGACGCCAAGGAGCTGGACGACATCCTCGCGCGCGGCGCACCGGAAGCGCCGGCAGCCAGCTCGTCAGCCTCCTAGCACGGCGGCGCCCAGCCGCTAATCGTGGTCGGCCGGGGAAACCTGGGCCGGACCCTGGCGAGGGCGGCCAAAGCGGCCGGGCATCCGGGCGAGCTGCGGCGTGCCAGCAAGGGCATCCCGAGCCTGGTCCGCAGCCTCCGCTCATCTCCTGACGCGCTCGAGTTCCTGGCCGTGCCGGACGTGGTGCTGGCTAACCCAGGTCAGCTCGCCCGAGTGGGCAGCGTATCCCCGGATCGGTCGCTTTCGGGGCCCGCGTGATCTTGGTGCCGAGATCGATCCAGTTCGGGCCGGCCGAGGCTGTGCTGGCCGTCCGGATCGGAAAAACCAGGCTGATCGACAACCACGACGTCTCGAAGGTGTTTCCCGGATAAGGCACAAATCTGCGTTACAATTGGAGTTCGTATTGGCGGAGGCCGTTATGACGACCAACACCACACCAATAAACCTTAGGGGGAAGTGCAGTTGTCCAATGAGTCCGGTGCTGTCCTGACAGAACCGAATGAGGCGCCCGAAGACTCAGCTTACGCGATGACGATGGAGGACTACCTCCATTTCGACCAGGAGGCCTTCAAGACCCCCAACCACGGGGACATCGTCGACGGAATCGTGGTACGGGTCGACGCGGATGAGGTGCTGGTCGATATCGGGGCGAAGGCCGAAGGTGTCATCTCGAGCAAGGAGCTCGGCCTGCGGGGCGACGTGGACTCGGTCGGGCTCGAGCCCGGGGATCAGATCAAGGTCTACGTCCTCCAGCCTGAGAACGAAGAAGGAAACGTTGTCCTCAGCCTGCGCCGGGCGCGAGCCGAGACCACCTGGATCGTCGCCGCCGAGAAGCAGGCCGACGGCTCTGTCATCGACGCCGACGTGCGTGAGCAGAACAAGGGCGGCCTGATCGTCAACATCCTCGGCCTGCGAGGCTTCTTGCCTTCCAGCCAGGTTGCGCGCGCTTACGCGGGCAGCCTCGAGTCGCTCGTCAGCCAGCGGATCCCCGTGAAGATTCTGGAGGTCAACCGCAAGCGCAACCGGCTGATCGTCAGCCAGAAGGCAGCCGAGGATGAGGATCGCGCGCGCAAGCGCGAGGAGCTGTTCAGCCGGCTGCAGACGGGGGCCACCGTCAAGGGCACGGTGTCGGGCATCACGAGCTATGGAGCGTTCGTCGACATCGGCGGAGCCGATGGTCTGATTCACATCTCCGAGCTTTCGTGGGATCGCGTCTCCAAGGTGACCGACGTCCTCCAGCTGGCGGAAGAAGTCACCGTGAAGGTGATCAAGCTCGACCCCGAGCAGACCCGGATCTCACTGTCGCTGCGGCAGTTGCAGCAGGACCCGTGGGAGAGGCTCGTGCAGTCCATGCCGATCGGCTCCATCGTCGAAGGGCAGGTCACGAAGACCAAGAAGTACGGTGCCTTCCTGCAGATCATGCAGGGGATCGAGGGTTTGCTTCACATCTCCGAACTGTCGTGGGACCACGTGGAGCGGACCGAGGACGTGCTGAAGGTGGGAGAGACGCTGCAGGTCAAGGTAATCGGGATCGACACCGCCCGGCGGCGGATCTCGCTCAGCCTGAAGCAGCTGTCTGCGCCACCGGCCAGCCTGGCCAACGGGCGCCCCGAGCAACGGCCAGCCGAATACGACGACGTCGAGGACGAGAACTAGCCAGGACGGGCGCCGGTTCTTTACAGGCTGGGTTGACCTCGGTCGAGGTTCGAATCAAGCTGGCTTCGGTTCGGTGCGTCGGCTTGGGGGAGGGAAGCCGAATCGAGGGAGGGCCCGCTCAAGGTGTGCCCAAACGCCGTTTTCAGCTCCCCAGGGCCGCCAACCGCTGGCGTGCGGGCGAGTAGTACTTGTCGATCTGCAAGGCGCGCTCGTAGTCGCTGCGGGCCGCCGCGATCCGGCCAAGTCGAGCCTCGGCGTCGCCCAGCTCGATGTATAGACCAGGCTCGGTTTCACCGAGGTCTGCCGCCAGTCTCATCTCCTCCACGCCTTTTGCCGCCGAACCGTGGGCGACGAGACCCTGGCCCAGGGCCCAGTGATACCGCGCCTGGAGCGGGTCGATCCGCACGGCCAACTCGGTCCGTCCTTGCAGGTACCAGGTGTCAGCCAGCAGGGGTAGGGCACCCAGCAAGACCGCAGCCAGCGCCAGCGCGATCGCAGCGCCAGAACGCCACATGGCGGGGCCGCCCGCCCGCGGCACCGTCCCCGACACAGTCCGCTCGACCTCGAATGACCTGACAGCCGACCATGCTGTCCCGGCCACGATCCAAAACGCACCGGTAGCCGGCGCCCAATCGAAGTTGAAAATCACCCACACGGTGAATCCAATGCACGCTGCCGCGAGCGGTCCGACGTCAGCGCCGAATCGCGCGCGCCAGGCACCGTGGAACAGGATCACGAGGACCAAACCGATCGCGGCGACTCCCAGCAACCCCTGCATCGCGGCGGTGTCGAGGAGCCCCGAATGGATGCGGTCAAAGGTGACGCCGGCCGCCCAGTCTCTGCTCAGGAATTGGCCGAAGGCGAGACCTGTCGTGTCCTCACCCCAGCCGGTCAGCGGTCGGGCGGCCAGCATGTGGAGCCCGTCCTCCCAGAGATGAATCCTCAGCCGGCTGGGGTCGTCGTTGAGGAACTGCAGCGGCGAGGTCACGATCACAACGAGCGCTGCTCCGATCGCAGCGATCGCGGCGATTGTTCCGATCGCCGCCGCCCGTCCCCTGAGCGAGAAGACCACGAGCGCCAGGCATCCTGCCAGTGCTCCCAGGCCTCCGCTCCGGGAGGTAGTCACATAGAGCCCCGCCCCGAGGACCGCCGCGGCCAGCCACCAGGCGAATGTGAATCGGTCGGCGCGCCGGCCGCGGTCGATTGCGAGGGGCATGGACATGGCGATCAGGGCGCCCAACAGGTTCGCATTGCCCAGGTTCCCGTCGGGCCGGTACGGCACCTGCTGTGCAAACTGCAGCAATGCCTCCAGGCACGCCACACCGGTGCCGAAGACCAGGGCAATCACGACCCAGTCTCGATGGCGCTTGCTGCGCATCAGCCAGACCGCTATGGCGAGCAGTCCGAGGTAGGCGATACGCATCGGCAAAGACTCGTATCGTGTGTACGAACCGGCGACGCTGAGCGGCCGTGATATGGAGAAGACAAAGGCCAAAACCGCAGCCCCCGCGCCGGCGACGAGCGGCCAGCGGAGTCGTCCCAAACCGGGTCCGCCCGGCGATAGCAATGCGATCCCGGCCCCGAGGCAGGCGCCGGCGAAAACAGTCGATGCGCGAGGCAGGATGAAGGAGTCTTCCGCGGCGGGTAAGAAGGCGGTCGGCAAGGCCAAAGCGATCGCCGCCGGAAGGTAACCGCCAAGGCGCCCGAGAAGCGTTCTCACCGCGCCTCCGCTCAAGGAAATGCGTTTGTCGAGTTGGACGTTATATTAGGCGCAGAGGTACCGCGGAGTACCAAAGCAACGTTCGAGGAGGTGCTGGCCCCACCGAGGCGTAGGAATCCAGGAGGAATAGGACCTTGGGCTTGTATCCGTTTGAGAGATTTACTGAGCGCGCCAAGAAGGTTTTGACGCTCGCTCAGGAAGAAGCAGAACGATCGCACCACAGTTACATCGGCACCGAGCACTTGCTCCTGGGCTTGCTCCGCGAGGGTGAAGGCCTGGCCGCCAAGGTCCTCAACAACCTCGGCGTGGAAATCGGCAAGGTCCGCCAGACCATCGAGTCGGTCCTCGGGCGGAACGAGCGGATCATCATCCAGCAAATCATCCCGACGTCGCGCGTCAAGAAGGTGATCGAGATCTCCTTCGAAGAAGCGCGCCGCATGGGTCACAACTACGTCGGCACCGAGCACCTTCTGCTTGGTTTGCTGATCGAAGGGGAGGGCATCGCCGCCCACGTTCTCGAAGACCTGGGCGCGACTCTCGAGAAGGTGCGCTCCGAGATCGAGCGGTTGCTCCACGACTCGAGCGCGGAAACCGAAGCCGAGCCGGCTCCCAAAAAGCCATCGAAGACGCCGTTGCTCGACCAGTTCGGACGCGACCTCACGGAGCTGGCCAGACGCAATCAGCTTGATCCGGTGATCGGGCGTGAAACTGAGATCGAACGCGTCATCCAGATCCTGAGCCGCCGAACCAAGAACAACCCGGCGCTCATCGGCGAGCCTGGCGTTGGCAAGACCGCCATCGCCGAGGGCCTGGCGCAGCAGATCAACCTCGGCAACGTACCTGAGTCGCTGCAGCACAAGCGCGTGCTGACACTCGACATGGGGGCTCTCGTCGCGGGCACCAAGTACCGCGGTGAATTCGAAGAGCGCTTGAAGAAGATCCTCGACGAGATCCGCTCGAGTCGAGAAGTCGTCCTGTTTATCGACGAGCTGCACACGCTTGTCGGTGCGGGTGCGGCCGAAGGCGCCATCGATGCGGCCAACATCCTCAAGCCGGCTCTGGCGCGCGGCGAGATCCAGTGCATCGGCGCGACGACGCTCAACGAATACCGCAAGTACATCGAGAAGGACGCGGCGCTCGAGAGGCGGTTCCAGCCGGTGTACGTGGACCAGCCGACGGTCGCTGAGACGATCGACATACTGAACGGCGTGAAGTCGTTGTATGAGAAGCACCACCGGGTGACGATCACCGACGAAGCCGTGCATTCGGCGGCGGTGCTGAGCGACCGCTATGTCAGCGACCGCGCTCTGCCGGACAAGGCGATTGACCTGATCGACGAAGCGTCCGCTCGTGTCCGGATGAAGCTGACGACCACTCCTGACGAGCTCAAGGAGCTCCAGAAGGAGATCAAGAAGCAGCGATCGGACCAGGACGAGTCTGTCAATAAACAGGACTTCGAGGCCGCGGCGAGTGTTCGCGACAAGGTGAAGAAGCTGCAGGACAAGCTTGCCCTCAAGGAAGCGGCGTGGCGGGACAAGCTCGGTGAGACAGTCCCCGAAGTCGGCGAGGAGCACATCGCGCAAATCGTGGCCTCGTGGACAGGAGTTCCCGTGGCCCGGCTCGTGGAAGAGGAGACTTCGCGGCTCCTTCGCATGGAAGAAGAGCTCCACAACCGGATGGTCGGCCAGGACGAGGCGATCACCACGGTCTCGCAGGCAGTGCGGCGTGCTCGCGCAGGCCTCAAGGACCCGCGCCGCCCAATCGGCTCTTTCATCTTTCTTGGCCCCACCGGGATCGGGAAGACCGAACTGGCGCGCGCGCTTGCCGAGTACCTCTTCGACTCCGAAGACGCGCTGATCAAGCTGGACATGTCTGAATTCATGGAGCGGCACACGACGGCGCGGCTCGTCGGGTCGCCTCCCGGATACGTCGGCTACGACGAGGGTGGGCAGCTGACGGAAGCCGTCCGTCGCCGGCCCTACTCCGTGATTCTCTTCGACGAGATCGAGAAGGCGCACCCGGAAGTCTTCAACATGCTGCTGCAGATCCTCGAGGACGGACGCCTGAGCGACGCCAAGGGCAAGGTGGTCAATTTCGCGAACACCGTGATCATCATGACCTCGAATCTCGGCATTCGCGACGTGAACCAGGCCGGCACCTCACTTGGTTTCCAGCCGGCGGTCGTGGACGAGTCGGAAGAAGTCGAGCGCCGCCACAAGAACACGAAAGAAAAGATCGACGAAGAGCTCAAGCGGATGTTTCGCCCGGAGTTCCTCAACCGCGTCGACGCGGTCGTCGTGTTCAAGAGCCTGACAACCGGACAGATCCGGCAGATCGTCGATCTACAGCTGAACAAGCTCAGCAAGCACCTGGTGGAGCAGCAGATAACGATCGAGGTGACGGACGCGGCTAAGGACCTGCTCGCGAAGGAAGGCTACGACCGGATTTATGGCGCCCGCCCGCTGCGGCGCGTCATCACGAGCCGGATCGAAGACAACCTGTCGGAGCACCTGCTGCGTGGCAAGATCGCGCGCGGGGACACGGTTCAGATCGACGTGGACGGCGAGGACGGCCTCAAGTTCACGCCGGTCAAGCATCGCCATAAGGAACCAGCCGGAAGCGGGGCGGCCGCCAAGCCCTAACCCTCGCCGGGCGGGGCAGAAGGTCGTTGTCTTAACAACCTGGGTTGGCAACGCCGCACACCTGCGCTAAGTTCGTGCGCGGTAGGCGTTGCTGGCTCGGGGGAGGGGGCCAAAAGGAAGGGAGGGCCCCGACAGGGGTTTGTCTGGCGGGCGGGCGGGCCTCGGTTACGGGTCCAGCCACCTCGGGACGCCATCCGCCAGCTGTGGCGGGTGTGGTTTTGCTCTTGATCAGGTGGTGGAGGACACCGAGCTTCGCGCCGCGTGCGACGAGCTTCCTTTTCTGAGTGACTCGACAGCATCACCACCGCCACAGTCCTGGTCATCGGGTCGGCGCGAAGCACTTCCAGGACTCCGAACCCGTCCAGCTAGCGCAGGGCATGTCCAGAAAAATGATGTCGGGCAATGAGGTGCGCCCCATCTCGGGCGCGGACTCGCCGTCGCCGGCCACCTCCACCCGGTAGCCGTCGAGCTCCAGCTTCAGCTTGTACATCGCGGCGGACGCATCGCCATCGACGAAGAGCACGGGGGGCGTTATCGGAGCCCTCCAGGTGGTTCATAGCCTTCCCCCTCAGACGAGAGAACGCCCAGGCTGGGCACACTCCGCGAGGTTTCGGGCGAATCGTGTGGCCCACAATTGAGTCAGGTGAGCGCCACAACCCCCCTCCGGCTGCGCCCGCTCGAGATTGGCGACCTGCTCGACGAAACCTTTCGGATGTACCGGCGGCATTTCCTTCTGTTCGCGGGCCTTTCGATGATCCTCGCCATCCCTTCGGCCGCTCTGTCGGGATTCTTCTCCTACGCTCTGCTCAACGGCCTTTGGCAGACCACCCCAGGTCAGCCGCCGAACTTCAACGTGAACGTCCTCGGAACGACCCTGGTCGCTGCTGTTGTCGTCCTGTTGATCACCCTCGTTCTACTTCCGTTCTTTTATGGCGCGGTCACATTCGCCGCTTGCGAATCCGCCCTTGGGCGTCCGGTCACAGCCGCGGGCGTTTTGAACGGGGTGCTTCGCCGCTACTTTCAGCTGCTCGGCTACTGGCTCCTCATCAGCTTGATGCTCATAGCATTCTGCCTGCTCCCGCTCTGGATCTGGATCTGGGTCGGCTGGGTGGCGGTGATGCCGATCCTATTCATCGAGAACGTCGGCCTGGGAGCGGCGATGGGCCGGAGCCGGCGCCTGGTCGAGGGCCGCTGGTGGCGCACCTTCCTGATCGTTTTCCTGATCTTCATCGTCATCTACGCGGTTCGCATTGCATTGGGTGCATTCATCGCGATCGCAGAAGGACTCCTGCAGCTGGTCGTCTCGCCCCTTGTCGTCGCATGGGTCTCGGGCGCTTCCGGCGTGATCGTCGACTCGCTCGTAAACCCCGTGTTCCAGATCGCCATCGTCCTGATCTATTTCGATCTGCGCGTGCGGCGTGAAGCGCTGGATCTCTTTCAGCTGGCGCAAGGACTTCCTTCGCCTCCGCCCCTCCCGGGCATGGCGAGCACCAGCTGAAAACCCGCATCCTCCGCCGGACCATGATTCCGTTTGCGCTGTGCCTGGCGTTCTCGTTCTCGAGCGCGACGCCGGCGGGAGCGGATCCACCTCCTCCACCGACCTACCGTCAAACCGTCGAAGACGCATACAACCTGGTCCGAGCTGCCGCGCCAAACGACCTCACGAGTGCGCGCAGGGCCGTGACCGCTCTCGAGGTCGGGACCGGCACCTCGCAGCTGGAGATCCTCTCCGACCTCGAGCGCCGTCCGCCGGACTTCGAAGACGCGAGGATCCGCCTGCTTGCGCTCCGGACTGCGCTCGACGCTCCGGCCACCACCGCAGACCCGCCGCTTGCCCAACAACGATTGCAAGAAGTTCTCGCCCTGCCGCGCTACGACGCGCTGCACAAACCTCCATCGTTGCTTGACCGGTTCGTACAGTGGGTGCGGGACCGGATCGACCAGCTGCTGCGGCAGCTCTTCGGCGGCAACGGCGCTCAGGCGGCGGCGTGGATCTTCTACCTGATCGGAGCCGTCGGCCTGGCGGCGGTCGCCATCGTCGTGTTCCGTTCGGCTAGAGGGCGGTTCACCGAAGGGCTCGCGGCGACGCAGCCGACCGGACCCAGCGCGCCTGCCGACTATTTCGCGGAGGCAGATCGTCTCGCCGCCAACGGGGACCGGGTCGGTGCGATTCGGAACCTCTGCGCCGGCGTGGCCGCCACGCTCGCCGGCGAACGAACGTGGGAGGGAAGCCCGCTCACCGTCCGCGAGATTTTCCGGCGCGCCTCCGAACCGACGCGCCTGGGCGCTCTTCTGCTGCCTTTTGAGGCGGCTGTTTACGGCGGACGTGGGGTAGACGCCGCGACGTATGAGCGGGCGAGGCAGGTCGCGGCGCCGTTCCGCCTGCCGGCCGAGGCGGCCGCATGAAGGAAGCGCGCGCCTGGATCATCGCGGGTCTCATCTCGGCCGCGATCGCCGCTGCCGTTTACTTCGTCCAGCCACACCAGGACTCGCCGGGGCACAGCTCGAACAGCGATGCCCCAAACGGCACCTCGGCTGCGCGCCTTTTCGCGGAGTCCATGGGGCATCCGACCGACCAGGTCAGCGGCACATTCGCGCCGCCCGCCCCCTACGCGCTGATGTTCGTCTTCACCCCCACCAGCCAATACACCTCCGATGAAGCGGAGCGGACCCTGCTATGGGTTCGTTCAGGCGGCGTGCTGATCTACGCCTCTGAACAAGGCGATCCCCAGCTCGACCGTGCCCTTGGGGTGACACGCCTCGGCGGCTTCGCGCAGGGCGCTCTTCAGCAGGCCAACCCGATCGTCCCCGGTGTCACGAGCGTGGCTGGCGGCACGCTGGTCATGCCGGTGGACCCCCGCGCCGACCAGGTTCCGTTCCTGCGCTCGCCGGATGGACTCGTGGTCGGATACATCCAGAGAATCTCGTCAGGCAGCGTCGTGGTGCTTGCCGATCCACTCGTGCTGTGCAATGGCTACCTCGACAAGAGAGACAACGGCCGCCTGCTGGCCGATCTTCTCGGCCTTGCCAGCCCGAACGCGGCGGTCCTGTTCGACGAATATCACCACGGCGTCATCCTCAGCGACTTCGCGCCGCAGGCATGGGTGACGACCCCATGGGGCGCCGGGCTGCTCTGGCTCCTGGTGGCCGTTTTCGTGGGGCTCGTGCTGCGGGGCCGTTCGTTTGGTCCGACCATCCGCCGACCGGCGGCAGCCGCTCGAACCGACGTCGAGTGGGCGGTCGCGGTGGGCCAGTTGCTTCGCCGCTCGAGCGCCCGCGCCGTGACGCTCGGCTTGCTCGCCGTGGCCACCGAGCGCGCCGTCGCCTCGCAGACCGGAATTCCGCTGCAACCGCGCGAGCGCTTCTGGAATGCTCTGTGGGTGCGTGTGCCAGGGCTTGCCTCCGAGCTTGCCGAGGCGGAAAACGCCCTCCAGGAGTCTGCAGCCAACGAGGCAGACCTTCTGACAGCGGCGCAGAGGCTGCATCGCATCGCTCACCCGGCCCCCCCGGGAAAGCGCGAACGGAAGCACGCGTCGGATAGGGTGGCCTGATGGCACGCGGCACCTCGCTGGCAGCTCCCGAGTTCTTTGCCCGTCTCCGTGAGCAGCTCATCAAGGCCGTGGTCGGCCAGGAGGAGGCGATCCGCCTGTGTGCGATCGCCCTTGTCGCGCAGGGTCACGTCCTGCTCGAAGGCGTCCCCGGCACCGGCAAGACTCTGCTCGCGAAATCGATCGCCCGCGCCCTTGCGCTCGAGTACGGCCGGGTCCAGTTCACCCCGGATCTGATGCCGGCAGACATCGTGGGCACCTCGGTCTACGACCTCACCAACCGCACCTTTGCGCTTCGTCGCGGACCGATCTTCACCAACGTGCTGCTGGCGGATGAGATCAACCGCGCACCCGCGAAGGTCCAGTCGGCGCTGCTGGAGGCGATGGAGGAGCGTGGTGTGACGCTCGAAGGGCAGCAGCAGGCGCTTCCCGCGCCGTTTTTCGTGCTGGCGACTCAGAACCCGGTCGAGTACGAGGGTACCTACCCGCTCCCGGAGGCACAGCAGGATCGGTTCCTGTTCAAGGTGCGGCTTGATTACCCGTCGGCCGCGGACGAGATGGAGGTGCTGCGGCGCTGGGAGTCCGGCATCGAGCTGCGCGACCCGGTCAAGGCGGGCGTCGAACCGGTCCTCGGGGCGGATGACGTCGAGGCGTGCCGGGTGGAGGTCGCGAAGGTGGTGGTCGACGAGAAGATTCGCGCCTACGTGGTGGACCTGGCCTCAGCGACCCGGACGGCGCCGGAGATCGCCCTGGGCGCCAGCACGCGGGCCGAAGTCCTGTTGATGCTGGCCGCCCGGGCCTATGCCGCCTTCGAAGGTCAGGCGTTCGTCACACCGGATCACGTGAAGGCGCTCCTTGCGCCCGCTTTCCGCCACCGCTTGATCCTCCGCCCGGAGGCGGAAGTGGGCGGCCAGACGCCCGACAGCGTGCTGGAAGCAGTGGCCGGGCGGGTCGTGCCTCCGCGCTGATCGCACCCACGCGGATGAAATGATTCGCGGGCTTGCGCCGCAGCCACGGCTGCTCTCGGCGGTTGCCATCGGGGCCGGCTTGATCGCGCTCGCGATCGTTTCTCCGGTGCTGGGTTTTGTCGCGCTGATCTATCACGCCGGGCTCGTGATCGTCGCCGCGCGCGACCTTGCCCTTCTGCCCGGCCGTTCCGGCTACCTCGTGCGTCGCATCAAACCCGAGCCGTTCTCGCTGGGCGAGCCCGAAGAGGTCACGGTCGTCATCGAGAACCCGGCCGCAGCCGGACTGGCGGCAAGGCTGGCCGACCACGCGCCAGCGGACCTCAAGCCCTGGCCTCGCGAGGTGGACGGTCGCTTCGACGAGGCGGGCCGCCTTCACGCCAGCTACCACACGCTATCGCCGAAGCGCGGCGCCTACCGATTTGGTCCGGTCGACCTGCAGGTGTGGCGTGATGACGGCTGGTGGCGCAGACAGGTCCGGCTGCTGCATCCAGACGAGGTCGCCGTCTTTCCCAACGTGGTCGCGATCAAGCGCATCCAGCTGACCCTGCGGCGCGGCCTGCGCGCGATGGCCGGCCTTCGCCGCGCTCGCCCGCCAGGCGCGTCGACGGCTTTCGCGGGACTGCGCGATTACGTGCGTGGCGATGACGTGCGGCGCGTGAGCTGGACCGCCACTGCGCGCCGAGACCATCCCGTCGTCGTGGAGGTGGAGGCAGAGCGCGGCCAGAACGTGATGATCGCGATCGACTGTGGCCGCTTGATGACGGCGCCCGCAGGCGACCTCGACAAGCTCGATCATGCGGTCAACGCGGCCCTGATGCTCGCCTGGGTCGCGCACGCCTACGGCGACCGCGTGGGGCTGATGACCTTCGACGACCACGTCACCAGCTTCCTCAAGCCCGAGCGCGGGAGCACCCAGATCCGCCGGATGACAGAGGCCCTCTACGCGATCACAGCCGAGTCGGTCGAACCTGACTTCGGCCACGCGATGACCCACCTGGCGCTGCGCCTGGGTCGCCGGTCGATGGTGGTGGTGCTCACCGATGTCCAGGATCCAGAGGCGTCAAAGGAGCTTGTTGCGCACTGTCTGCGACTCTCCGGCAAGCACCTTGTCCTCGTGGTGGCGATGTCCGACCCGGCGGTTCTCAGCGCGCGCGATTCCCCGATCGACACCTCCGCGCGCGCCTACGAATGGGCCGCGGCGGAGCAGTTCGTGGCGAGCCGCCGCGAGAGCTTCGAGCTGCTGCGCCGAGGTGGGGTGCTGGGACTTGACGTGGTGGCGGGGAGCCTCAGTCCAGCCCTTGTTGAGCGCTACCTGGAGCTGAAGGAGAGGGCGCTCTTGTAGTTTCGCGGCGCCCGCCGAGCAGCAGGTATGAATACAGGAGGAATCCGGTCGTCAGGCCGATCGTGAGCTTGATCGGGAACGGCGCGCCCGACGGCGAGATGTTGCCTTCGATGGTGCCGGCGACGATGAGCAGCGGCGCCAGGCCGACCAGCAACGCGAAGGCTCGTGGCGCCGCACTGGCCAGCGCATCGGAGCGGCTGCGATTTCCCGGAGAGATGAGCGCCCAGCCGAGCATGAGCCCCCCAGCGCCTTGCGCGACGACGATCGAGAGCTCGAGCACGCCGTGGCCGATCACGAAATCGAAGAGGCCTCCGCTCAGTCCGTAGGCCTGGGTCAGGCCGAACAATCCGCCGAGGCTGATCCCGTTGGTGATCAATACGTACATCACCGGCAGCCCGAAGAAAACCCCTAAGGCGAATGCGAGCATCGTCACCCAGATGTTGTTGACCATGATCAGCCCGCCCTCGACGATGCGGGCGTCAGGCGGGATGTGGGTCCACAGCTGGTGGTGGTGCACCTGGTCGATCAGCTGTGGCGACGCGAAGGCGTACGCCCCGTCGGGGTTCGCCACCACAACGAAATACGTGACGAGCGCGGGCACAAACAGCAGGGCCGCCGCCGCCAGAAGATAGGGCGCCGCCTCCCGGTACGTCTGCGGAAGCGTCTCAACATAGAAGACGCGAATCCTCTTCCAGACCTCGCCGCCGCGGCGGTAGACGGTCCCATGACCGCGCGCGACCAGGCCGTTGAGATAGCGGTGGACCGGCTCGCCGGGCCAGTCGCGCTGAGCGCGTGCGAGGTCAGCTGTCGCGCGCCGGTAGAGGGCCGCCATCGTCAGCACCTGCGCGGGCGCAAGGCCGTTGAGGTTTCCGCCGCCCGCTCGTGCGAGGAGGTCCTCGAGCCTGTTCCAGTCTTCGCGCCGGAGGGCGACGAACTCTTCCGCTCTCAAAGTCGCTGCCGCACAGAGGCAAAATTACCGGACATGCAGCCGCTGCCGGACACCGACCTCGTCGTCGCAACTCCTGAGCGAGTGTCTTTTGATTACCAGGTCGCGGGACTTGGAACCCGCGCGATCGCTCAGATCCTCGACATCCTGATCATCCTCGCCATACTGACGGCCGTATATTTCGCGGCAGCTGCCGTATCCGTCGTGGGCCCGACGGGTGCAGTGCTCGTCTTTGTGTTCGGTGGCTTCGTCGTGATCTTCGGCTACTTCTGGGTGAGCGAAGCGCTGTGGTCGGGACAGACGATCGGCAAGAAGGCTTTCCGTCTGCGCGCGGTCGGCGATCGCGGAGAGCCGCTCACCTTCGCGCAGGCGGGGATTCGCAACATCGTGCGGATCGTCGATTTCCTTCCGTACGCGTATGGCATCGGACTGATCGTGCTGTTCGTCAACGGCAAGGGGAAACGGCTGGGCGACCTCGCGGCGGGAACGATCGTGGTGAAAGACTCTGACCACATCTGGCTGTGGCAGCTGCCCGGAGCCAGGTCCCAGCCTGCACCGCCGCCGGCCCACGCGGCGGCCGCTTCGGCTGCAGAGCTGACGCTCCGGCGGCTGGACCCCGAGCTGCGCCGGTTCGTTTCGTCCTACGCGCGGCGGCGGCCAGACCTCGCGCTCGAGGTGCGGGCACAACTCGCGACCCAGGTCCAGGCGAGCCTGCGCACCGCTCTGCCGGACATTTTCATGGAGTTCGGTCCGCTGGCAGCTTTGGACCGGCTGGCGGATCTGGAGCGGGGATCTACGTAGGGTGTTCTTGCTCGACCCTTTCTCCGACCAAACACCCCCGCCCGACCTTGCCCTGCGGGTAGGGTGACCCTCCCTTGCGCGAGAAGGGGAGATATCGATAAATGGGGACGCCGCCCCGGGGGTAGTCAGGGCGGCGCCTTCACGCTTCAAGGAGCCGGGGTCTTTCCGTTCCTCTACTGAACAAACGCCTGAGCCCGTAAAACGTTACCGGCCCACTTGTAAATCCCCAACGTGGGTGGGAGAGTAGTCCCCCCATGCCCAGGTCCACGATCACTTTTGTATGTACCGACTGCGGTGGCGAGAGCCTCCGCTGGGCCGGCCAGTGCCCTCACTGCAATGCCTGGAACACGCTCCAGGAGTTCCAGGTGAGGAAGGCCGCCCCAGGCAAATCCGGGACTCATGCCAAGAGGGCGGCCGCCGCCCCGGTCGCCCTCATCGAGATCTCGAGCGAGGCCGCGCCCCGCCGAGAGCTGGCTTGGGACGAGCTGAACCGCGTGCTTGGAGGCGGAATCGTGCCGGGCAGCCTCGTCCTCGTCGGCGGCGAGCCGGGCGTGGGCAAGTCCACGTTGCTGATGCATGCGGCGGCCCAGGTTGCTCTGCGTGGTGAGAGGGTTCTCTACGTGTCCGGCGAGGAGTCCGCTCAGCAGATCCGCATGCGCGCCCAGAGGCTTGGCTGCCTGGAGGCGGGAATCTTCCTCCTGGCCGAGAACGACCTCGACGTGATCTGCGAGGCCATCTCGACCGAGTCGCCCGCCCTGGTGATCATCGACTCGATTCAGACCGTGGCCGATGCCGGTTTCGAGGGCAGCGCCGGCAGCGTGACCCAGGTTCGCGAGTCCGCCGCCCGCCTGATGCGCCTGGCCAAGGAGATCGGCGTTCCGATCTTCCTCGTGGGGCACGTGACCAAGGACGGCTCGATCGCCGGGCCCAGGGTCCTGGAGCATATCGTTGACACCGTGCTGTACTTGGAAGGCGACCGCAGGCAGGAGCTCCGCATCCTGCGCGCGATGAAGAACCGCTTCGGCTCGGCCGAGGAGATCGGCGTGTTCGCCATGGGCGAAGCCGGCCTGGAAGAGGTTCCAGACCCGTCCGCCGCGCTGCTTGGATCGGCCGCCACCTCATCGCCGGGCACCGCGATCGTCGCCGCGCTCGAAGGTACGAGGCCCCTGCTGGTCGAGATCCAGAGCCTGGTGAACAAAACGGAAAACAGCATGGTGCGGCGGATCGCCAACGGCATCGACGTCAACCGTCTCCACATGATTCTTGCGGTCCTGGAAAAGCGCCTCTCCTACAAGTTCGGAACTTCGGATATCTTCGTCAGCGTCGCGGGCGGCATCCGGGTGACGGAGCCGGCCGCTGATCTCGGACTCGCCCTGTCGATCGTAAGCAACCACAACAACGGGCCCCTGCCGGACGGCCTGGTTGTCATCGGTGAGCTGGGATTGACGGGGGAGGTGCGCCGCGTAGGCCAGCTCGAGCGCCGTCTCCAGGAGGCCGCGCGGCATGGCCTCACGCGGGCATTGATTCCGGCCGGCGCCAAAGCCGGACGGCATTCCGGCCTCGAGGTGGTCGAGGTCCGGACATTGGCGGAGGCAGTCTCCGCCGCATTTTCTACACCTATGAGGTCCGGCGCATTGATAAGGGGGGCCGGCTGACGGTCTCTTGAGGAGGTAACCCGTGAACCGTTCTGAGTTTCTCGCCCGCTGGGCCGGTGGGGGGCTCGGAGTGATCGGTGGTTTCGTGCTCGGTTATTTCTTGGTCCGCGGTGTGGGGAACCCGCACCCCGGATACATCATCATCGGGCTGACCACGCTGGAAGGATTGATCTTCGCCTACCTGGGCACGCCTTACGTGCTGGGCGGTTGGCGAACGTTCAACTTCCGGCTGACGAGCACTCCGCTGCCCGACCTGTTGAGCGGTCTTCTTGGCATGGTCGTCGGCCTCGTCATCGCCGTTCTCATCGGCTACTTCGTGCGCGACCTGCCGTATGGCTACGCGCTGTCGTTCGTGCTTGCCCTGCTGCTGGCGGCGCAGGGCGCCTCGGTCGGTCTCACCCGCCGCATCGAGCTGACCTCTCTTCTGTTCGGTGGCGGCAGCCGATCCGACGAACACCGGCTGCCGGCGGTCCTGCTCGACACATCTGTCATCATCGACGGCCGCATCCAGGACATCGCCACGACGGGCTTCCTCGACATGCCCCTCGTGATCCTGAGCTCAGTGCTGCGCGAGCTGCAGATGGTGGCGGATTCGGCGGACGTCACGCGCCGGCGGCGCGGGCGCCGCGGCCTGGACGTGCTGACCGAGATGCAGAAGGACGCCTCGATCAAGCTCCAGGTGAAGGAAGACGAAACGCCGCCCGGGAATGAGATCGATGCGCACCTCGTGCGCACAGCCAAAGCAAAACACTGGGCGATCATGACGAACGACTTCAACCTCAACCGCATCGCGCGCCTGGAAGGCGTTGCGGTGCTGAACCTCAACGAGCTGGCGCAGGCGATGCGCCCAGTCGCGGTCCCCGGTGAGGAGATCGTGGTGACGGTCGCTCGTGAGGGCAAGGAGCAGGGCCAGGGCGTCGGAAGCCTTGACGACGGGACCATGGTCGTGATCCAGAACGGCCGCCGCCTGCTGAACCAGACGATCACCGCAACCGTGACATCGGTGATCCAGACCTCGGCCGGCCGGATGATCTTCGCGGAGCCGGCGGGGATGGAAGGCCGGCGTTCGAACGGGCGTCCCAAACGTGAGGACCTTGCATGATAGTGGGAGCCATCGTGGCGGCCGCGGGCTCCGGCTCGCGGCTGGGCCGGGGCAGTAAGGCGCTGGTCCAGCTCAACGGGCGGACCACCCTGGCCCGCGTGCTGGAGCTGTTTGTATCCCTGGACGAGGTGGACCGGATCGTCGTCGTCGGCCCGCCGAGCCGGCTCGAGAACGCCGAGCGCGAGGTGCAATCGGTGCACCCGCGCAAACCCGTGATCGTCAGAGCGGGCGGCGAGAGCCGCCAGGAATCGGTCCGGGCGGGGCTGGCCGCGCTCGGTGAATGCGACTTCGTGCTCGTGCACGACGCCGCCCGCCCTCTGGCGACCGCGACGCTCGTGCGCAAGGTGCTGGCCGCGGCCATGGAGTCCGGCGCGGCGTTCCCGGCCATCTCACCTCGGGACGCGGTGAAACGCGTCGAGGGCAATCGCCTTGTGGAGAGCCTGGACCGTTCGGGCGTCGTTCTCGCGCAGACGCCGCAGGCATTTGCCTACGAGCTGCTGGCGCGCGCTCATCGGGAGGCCGCCGATGCGGGGCTGGTCGGTGATGACGACGCGCAGCTGGTCGCCGCGACGGGCCATGCGGTGACGGTGGTCGAGGGCGAGCCGGCGAACATCAAGGTCACCACGCCGGAGGACCTCGACGTGGTGGAGGCGTTGATCAAAGAGCAGGAAGCCGCCGCCCATGCCGCCGCCGAATGAGGGTCGGCATCGGATATGACGTCCATCCTCTGAAGGCCGGCCGCGATCTGATCCTCGGGGGAGTTCCGATCGGTCACCCGGTGGGATTGGGTGGCCATTCGGACGCCGACGTGCTCACCCACGCCGTGATCGACGCCCTGCTCGGCGCGGCGGGGCTGGGAGACATTGGAAAGCTGTTCCCGTCCAGCGACCCGAAATACAAGGACGCTTCGAGTCTCGCCTTGCTTTCGACGGCCGCCGTGTCTGTGCGCTCGGCCGGCTTTCGAATCGTCAACGTCGACAGCACCGTGATCGCTGAGGAGCCTCGCCTTCAGCCTCACCTGCATCAGATGCGCGACAACATCGCCACGTCGTTGAAGCTCGGGGTCGCCCTGGTCAGCGTCAAAGCCACGTCGCCCGAAGGGCTCGGCTCGCTGGGTCGCAAGGCCGGCATCGCCGCGCAGGCCATCGCCCTCATCGAAGAAACGTGACGCTCAACCTTCACAACACGATGACCGCCACGAAGGACGTCTTCGAGCCACTGAGGGCTGGCCATGTCGGCATGTACACGTGCGGGCCGACTGTGTGGAACTACGCGCACGTCGGGAATCTGCGCGCGTTTCTCGTCTACGACCTGATCCGCCGCCACCTGCAGGTCAGCGGCTATGACGTGACCCACGTGATGAACCTCACGGACATCGACGACCGGATCCTCGACCAGGCGATGCATGCAGGGGTCACGATCGGTGAGTACGCCAAGCCCTACGTGGCGGCGTTTTTCGAGGATATGGCTGCGCTCCGTGCGCAGCCTGCCACGCACTATCCGCGGGCGACCGAGCACATTCCCGAGATGGTCGAGATGATCACACAGCTCATCGGGAGCCAGAACGCATACGTCGCGGATGGCGACGTGTACTTCCGCATCGCGAGCTTTCCAGCTTACGGCGCGCTGTCGCACCTCGACCGCGACGGACTCAAGCCCGGGGTGCGAGTGGCGGCCGACAAATATGACAAGGAATCTGTCAGCGACTTCGCCCTCTGGAAACATGCGCATCCGGAGGACGGCAAGCTGGGCGCGGCGTGGGACGCGCCGTTCGGACGCGGACGGCCGGGGTGGCACATCGAGTGCTCGGCGATGAGCAAGCGCTACCTGGGTCTTACGCTCGACATCCATGCCGGCGGCATCGACCTGATGTTCCCGCATCACGAGAACGAGATCGCGCAGTCGGAGGCCGCCAACCACAAGCAGTTCGCGCGGTACTGGCTTCATTCGGAGCATCTCGCGGACGCGACGGGCGAAAAGATGTCGAAGAGCGCGGGCGGCTTCACGACGCTGCAAGACCTCAGCGATGCGGGCCACGATCCGGTCGCGGTGCGCTTCTTCCTGCTCACCGGCGCTCACTACCGGACGCGCCTGCGCTTGAGCACCGAGGCTCTGCACGCCGCCGCCGAGCAGGTTCGGCGCCTGCGGGAGTTTGCCGAACGCGTCCGCCGATCTGCGCCAGGAGAGCACGACGACTCAAGTTTCCTGAAGCGGATCGGCGAGGTGCGGGCCGGCTACCGCGAAGCGCTGGACGACGACCTGAACCTCCCGCAGGGAGTCGGACTGGTGTTCGAGCTGGTCCGCGAGGCGAATGCGGCGCTGGATGCAGGCAGGGTCGGCGAGAAGGGTCGCGAAGAGCTGCTTCGCCTGATTGGGGACTACGACGTTCACCTGGACGTGGTGCGCTCGGAGGAACCTGGCCTGGCCCAGGAGGTCGAGCGCCTGATCGCCGAGCGTGAGGCTGCGCGCCAGGGCCGCGATTTCTCCCGTGCGGACAAGATCCGCGAGGAGCTGCGCGACAAGGGAATCGCGCTCGAAGACTCGAAGGATGGCGTGCGATGGCGTCGCGTCCGGTGAAGCGCCGGGCGCCCTACGGCGCCCGTCCGGGCAGTGAGCCGGTGAAAGGCGGCACCGCGCCGCTCATCCATGGGCGCAACGCTGTGCTCGAAGCGGCGCGGGCCGGGCGCGTCGTCAGGGTGTACCAGGCTTCCGGCCTGGGACACGATCCGCGCCTGGATGAGCTGGGCCGCCTGGTCCAGGTCGAGGTCGTCCCGGCCGAGCGGCTCGAGGTGATCGCGCCCGGTGTGCACCAGGGCGTGGCGGCGGAGCTCAAGCCTCGGAAAGCGTGGACCTTGAAAGAGCTCCTCGCCACGGATCCAACTCTGCTCGTGGGGTTGGACTCGATCATGGATCCGCAGAACCTCGGGGCGATCCTCCGGAGCGCAGAGGTCATGGGATCTGACGGAGCGATCCTCCCCGAGCATCGCAGCGCGCCGCTATCTCCGGCGGCTGCCAAGGCATCCTCCGGCGCGAGCGAGCTGCTGCGGATCTGCCACGTCTCAGGCATGCCCTCGGCGATCGCGGAGGTCAAGCGAGCTGGGCTCTGGTGTGTCGCGCTCGACCCGCGAGGCGAGATGTACCCGTGGGAGTTCGATTTCACCCAGCGCGTCTGCATCGTGGTCGGCAGCGAGGGGGAAGGGGTGCACCGGCTGGTCAAGGAACGATGCGATGCGCGCGTCCGCCTGCCGGTCATCGGCCACATCGCAAGCCTCAACGCGTCGGCCGCCGCGGCGGCCCTGCTGTATGAAGTCACCAGGCAGCGGACCTTCGTTCGTTCCTAGACTGGTTCGCTGTGCCTGACGCCACCGCTGAGCTCGATCGCGCCGCCGCGGACATACCGCTGACGCGCTCGGCTCGCGAGATCCTCGATCGCGCCGCGTCGGCCGCGAAGGCGCGTGGGGCAAGCGCGAGCCCGAACGACGTGCTGCTGGCGATCCTGTCCAGCCGCGGCAGCCTTGCCTACGAGGCGATCACCGCGCTTGGAGTCGACCCTTCGACGATCGTCGCGCAGCTGCCCGCGTCAGACGGAGCGCAGCCGATCTCGATCCGCCAGCTGCTGGTGAACGCCAACCGCGAAGCCCAGGTGCTCGGCCACTACCAGGTCGACTCGATCCATCTTCTGCTCGCGATGCTCTACAGCGACACGCCCGAGACGTCCGCCCCGCTCCAGAAGGCCGGCCTGACCCTTTACGACCTGCGCCGCCATCTCCAGGCGGGTACGAAGGCGGACTTTCAGCCGGGAGAATCGGACCGGGCGTCGGGCAACCGATCCCAGCAGCAGCCGGCCCGGGCAGGCCAGCCGGTCGCGGCTCCCAGGTCGCGGCCGGATGCCGCTCTGCGCCGGAAGCCCCTGCCATCCCTGCGGGGCGTGCTCCAGGTCAGCCCGGTGTTCATCGGCCTGGTTGCGATCACGGCGGCGGCGGGCGTGCTGCTTTGGTTCGGGATCGTCCCTGGATCGACCGGGGCGCTGACCATCACGTTCGTCACCGCGGGATGGATCACGTCGGTGTGTGTGCACGAGTTCGGGCATGCCTTGGTCGCCTACCTCGGCGGCGACCGGAGCGTTCGCGCGTCCGGCTACCTCGACCTGAACCCGCTGCGCTATACCAACGTCCTGCTGAGCCTTGTCATGCCGGTGCTGTTTCTGCTGCTCGGCGGCATCGGCCTGCCCGGCGGAGCGGTATACATCGACCGCGGCGCGCTGCGGACCCGGGGATGGGACTCGGCAGTGTCCGTCGCCGGGCCAGCCGGCACCCTGGTCTGCGGCGTGATCGTCGCGAGCCCGTTCCTCGTACCGGGCAACGCGGGGTGGTTGAACCAGACCAACGCAGGCTTCTTCGGGGCGCTTGGGTTTTTGGCTTTCATCGAGGTCATCGCGCTAGTCCTGAACCTGCTGCCGGTGCCTGGGCTCGACGGGTACGGCATCATCCGGCCCTGGCTGCCATACACGCTGCAGGGCCTCGCGAATCAGTACGGGCAACTCGGCATTCTCGCCGTCTTCGGGGTGCTTTGGTTCGTCGCGCCGGTCAGCCACGCCTTCTTCCAGGCGGTGGTCCAGATGACGAGCGCTGTTGGCATCCCGCAGATCCTGATCGCCTTCGGCCAGTCCAACTTCCGCTTTCACTGATGGAGCGCGTAGTGGTGGACGGGTACAACGTCATCCACGCGTGGCCGCAGCTCAAGCGGCTGATGGGGGATGCCTCGCTCGAAGCCGCTCGCGATAAGTTGGTCGAGCGGCTGGCCGTGTTCGGCATGATGATTGGAGCGGACGTGACAGTCGTGTTCGACGCCCACCATTCCACCGCGCGGGCCAACAGCGAGCAGGACGTCGAAGGCGTGCACGTGCTGTTTACGCGCAAGGGCCATTCGGCCGACCACGCGATCGAGCGCATCGCCTACGCCGCTTCGCAGACCGGCGACGTGATCACCGTGGCCACGTCAGACCGCTTTCAAAGCGACCTCGTGCGTGGCATGGGCGGGGCGGTGATCAGCGCCCTCGAGCTCGAGCGGCGCGTCGTCGAGGCGGAAAACGAGATGGGCCGGCGCGTGCAGAAATACTCGTGAACCACCGATGAGCCAGGTTCGCCGCACGCGCATCGTCTGCACGCTCGGGCCCGCGAGCGCCTCGCCCGCGGTGCTGCGCGCGATGATCTCCGCCGGCATGGACGTCGCACGCCTGAACTTCTCGCATGGCGACCACGCGACACACCGCCAGGTGGCGGCGGACGTCCGCGAGGCCGCGGAGGCGGCGGGCCGGCCGATCGCGTTGCTGGGCGACCTCCAGGGACCGAAGATTCGCACGGGCCCGCTCGAGTCGGCGTTCATCCGGCTCGTGCGCGGGCGAACCGTGATCCTCACGGGCGAATCGCGCACCAGGCGGGCGCAGGACGCACCACCCGGCGACGGGACTGCCCCGGCGGACAACCAGATCGAGATCAGCCACCCCGAGCTGGTCGAAGCGCTTCAGCGCGGCGATCACGTCCTGCTGGACGACGGACGCATCGAGCTCGTGGTGCGGTCCGTCGAAGGCCGCCAGGCCGAGTGCTCGGTGGTGCGGGGAGGATTGTTGGGCGAGCGGAAAGGGGTCAGCGTCCCGGGCCGCGCGCTGCCGATGCCCGCCCTGACCGAGAAAGACCTCGAGGACCTGAAGCTGGCGGTCGAGCTCGAGGTGGACTGGGTCGCTCTGTCGTTCGTGCGCCAACCCGAAGACGTCCTGCTCTGCCAGAAGCACCTTGGGGCGCTGGCCTGCAAGACGCCGGTGATCGCGAAGGTCGAGAAACTGGAAGCGATTCGCAACCTGAGCAAGATCCTCGAGGTCGCCGACGCCGTGATGGTCGCGCGTGGCGACTTGGGCGTGGAGCTGAAGCTGGGCGACCTACCCGCCGTGCAGAAGGACGTGATCGACCGCGCGAACGGCGCCGGCGTTCCGGTCATCACCGCAACCGAGATGCTCGAATCGATGGTCACATCGAACCGCCCGACGCGCGCCGAGGCTTCAGACGTGGCGAACGCGATCTGGGATGGAACGGACGCAGTGATGCTGTCGCAAGAGACCTCCGTCGGCGCACATCCGGTGGAGGCGGTGCGGGCGATGGCGCGGATCTGCCAGTCGGCGGAGCGCCACCCCGACTATCAACGCGCTCGTCAGCTCTGGCGCGAGCCGGGCCAGGTCGGGAGCGCGATCGCGCACGCCGCGGCCACCGCGGCGGATGAGCTTGGTGCGCGGGTCATCATCGCGTTCACGGAGTCCGGGACGACCGCGCTGAGGTGCAGCAAGGCGAGGCCGCGCGTCCCGGTGGTGGCCGCGAGCCCACACCGGGAGGTTCTGCGCAAGACCGCGCTCTACTGGGGCGTGATCCCGCTGCTGGTGAGCCCGGGCAAGGACACCGACCAGATGGTGGCCAACGCCACCGAGGCGGCGCGGGAGAGCGCCCTGGTGCGAGTGGGCGACACGGTCGTGGTGGTCGCCGGCGTCCCGGTGGGTCTGGCC
>JBOHUQ010000039.1:0-20147 GCA_050734495.1 Candidatus Dormibacteraceae bacterium | reverse complement strand
GGACGAGTCCGCGAAGCGTCGACGCCGCGCGGCGGCTATCGGTGCGGTCGCCATTGTCGCGGTGGCCGCGGCGGGCATTGTGTACCTACGGTCAGGCACCACGTTGGGGACCGGGACACTCGTTTCGCCGACTCCGCCGGCCGGCCCCAACCCGGTGACCTACTCCTTCGTCAATCCAACCCTCGGATGGGCGGCGCTCAATGTCACCAACGCTCCCTCCCCGCCGGCGCAATTCGAAGTGTTCAAGACCACCGACAGCGCGCAGCATTGGAGACTTCAGTTCACCGGACACGGCAGCACTCCTGGATTCGCCCAGCTCACCGTTCACTTGTTTGACAGTTCCAACGGTTTCATGGCTCTCGGACTCCCATCGGTCGGCCAGCAGTTGTACAGGACAAACGACAGGGGTGACACGTGGACCCAAGTCAAACTTCCGTCGCCGCCCTGCGTGGTGGTCACTTTTGTCGATGCACGCCAGGGATGGGCTCTCGTGGAAGACCCGACCGAGCCCACAAGCGGGCAGCTCTTCGATCTTTACGCGACCAGCGACGGCGGCGCGTCCTGGCAACGCCTTCCAGATGATCCACCCCGCGACGCCTACTACATGGCCATTCGTGGGCCTGGTGAAGCGTGGATGGGCAGCCTCGGAGCTGGGCCTCCCCATCTGTATACCTCCGCCGACGCGGGCCAGAGTTGGCAGCTGCATAACTTGCCTCCGCCTCCGGGTCGGAGCTGGGACTCAAACGGCCACGGAACGACCGTCGAATTACTTCCTGAGCATGGAGTGGTCGCCACCACCGGTTTCACCACGACATCCCCAACCCCGAGTGAGCCAGCGCTTTTCACATCCTTTGATCGAGGAACCAGTTGGCGTTACCTGGCGCCTCCACCCGGCGACGTTGCGTACCAGGACGCTTCTCACTGGTGGGCCGTCAAGGACACCGCGCTCTTCAAGTCCGCAGACGCGGGACAGACCTGGAAGCAGATCACGAACACACTCCCGAATTGGCAGCTCGTGCCGCATGTCCTCGACGCGAAGCACGCATGGGCCGAACTAAGCGTGGTCGGCGGATTCGGGCTGGGTCTTACAGATGACGGTGGGTTGCATTGGAGCCCCGCTAACGTGCCTTCGGTCACCTGACACGGACCGTGTCGGAGTGACATGCGCTAATGCGAAAACTACTTCCACTCCGAAGCTGGATTGCTCGCGATCAAATCGACCCAGTCCGCACGGGAACCCAAGTCGCGTTCGGTGGCCAGCCGCACGTAGCGCTGCAGCATTCCGTAGTCGGAATGCCCCATAGCCGCGCGTAGGTGCTCAAAGTTCCAACCCATCTTTGCGGCGACGGTCGCAAACGTGTGACGGAACGCATGAGCGTGGATGCGGAAGCCGACTCGCTTGGTCAGGCGGTCCATCATCGACTTGATTCCCGGACCCTGGTAGGGCTTCCCGTGCTCGTTAACCAGCAGTTGCGCCAGGTCTGTGTCGGGCCGATGGCGCGCCTCGTAGCGCTTGATTGCGGTCGCAAGCTTGGGCGTTATGGGGACTCGACGCGACTTGCGGCCCTTGGCGCCGGCATTCCAGCGCACACGGAGCTCCACGCGGCCGCTGCTCAGCGAGTCAGTCATAACGTCCGAGAGACCGTCCGGTCCGACGACCGCTAGCCCGCAGAGCTCCTCGCGGCGTAGACCTGAGCCGACCAGGATCCGGACGACCAGGTCCTCGGTCGGTACCGCCGGGTTGCAGGCCGCAAGGATCTTTCGCAGCTGGACTATGTGATAGACCGTCGGCTCCTTGTCTGGCACCCGCGGCGCCGTCAGCTCGAGGATCCGCGGGTCGACCGCGTAGCCCTCTCGGCGAGCCCATCGCAGGAAGCACAGCACCGCTCGGTGCGACTCCAGGATCGTCTTGGGCGCCAGCGGCCGGCCCCACTTCCCCATCTTCGTCGCCAGGTGCGCTCGATAGGTCCGGACCCGGGCAACGTCGACCTCATTGAAGCGACGGGCTCCGTCCGCCTCCAGCCAGCGCAGAAACGGCAGGATCGTCTCGTCGTAGTAGATCAGCGTCTTCGGCGAGAGCAGCGCGCCCTGCCGCTCCAGGCGGAAGTGCTCGTAGCCGACGACGAGCGGCGGCTGCCGGCGCACCGGTACCGCGAACCCACCATCGCTGACGACCCGAACGGCATGTTTCACGGCGCCCATATTGGCCTCCCATGTAGTGGGTAGGCCAGTGAGAAAGTCTCTTAACTCGGCATGTTCCAGGCGTCTTCCGCAGCCGTTCCAACGCCGCGCCCAGCGCCTTCCCAAACAGTCCAAACGAGATCAAAATCGACCGTTTCGGACGCCGCAAAAGATGGTGGTCGGGCGGGCGAGATTCGAACTCGCGGTCTCCTGGTCCCAAACCAGGCGCTTTACCGAGCTAAGCCACCGCCCGCCTGTGCCTCCGTTCGGCGATGCTCATTCTAGTCAGCGGCGATTCACCACCCGTTGCGGTGGACCATATCGTCGAACTTACGGCGCCGCTTTGCGAATCGCGTCAGGTCGACCGCCTCGTCGGGCGCAGGATGCCCGAGCCCGATGGCACCGATCGGTTTGTAGCCGGCCGGCACTCCCAGGTCACGTAGGGCTTCGACCTCACCGTAGAAAATGCCGAAGTAGAGGGCGCCCACTCCGAGGTCCGTCGCCGCCAGCAGGATCAGCATGACTGCCATCGCGGTGTCGAGCTGCCAGTAGGGCACCGGCCAGAGAGACTCGTCCCTGAGGCCGTATTCCTCTTTGTCGGGCTGCGAGTATCTCTCGAGGTAGGCGGATTTGTTGGCCAGCGGCAGGACGATGACAGGCGCTGCTGTGGCGAGGAAATCGGCGGGATTCGGGAAGTCGGGGTGGTCGGTGGTCTTCCAGAAGCGCGACACGGCCTCGGGCTCATCAAGCACGACGAAGTCGAACCCCTGGCTGAAGCCCGCGGAAGGGGCGTGGCGCGCGCTCTCCAGGATGCGATCCACCAATTCGCGTTCCAGCGGCCGCTGGTCGAACTGCCTCACCATGCGGCGACGCCGCAGCACGTCCTGGAACGTCGACATCAACTACGTCAGTCAGCGAGGCGCTGCAGCGCGCCCGACTCGAGCAGGGCTCGCACCGCACGAGCCCGATGACTGTACAGCCGCTTCTCCTCGGGCGGCATCTCGCCGAACGTCTTCCCGGTTCCGGGCACGAGAAATATGGGGTCGTAGCCAAAGCCCGCATGGCCTCGCCACTCCGGCACGATCTCGCCTCGACACTCTCCCTTGAAGAATTGGGTCGAGCGGCCCGGCGCCGCGAGCGCCACCACACATACGAATCGCGCGTTCCACGGCCGCGCTTTGCCTTCCAGCCTCTTCAAGAGCTCTGCAGTCCGCTGAACCTGTGTCGGCGCGAGGCGGGCGGAGTGCAATCCTGGAAAACCTTCCAGCGCCTCCACCTCCACGCCCGAATCGTCTCCGAGGGCCGGCAGCTCCGACCGGCCGCACGCCGTCTCGGCTTTCAAGCGCGCGTTTTCGGCGTAGGTCTCCCCGACCTCGTCCACCTCGGTGTCGAAAGCCACGAGCTCGAATCCGGTGTCCGCGAGCAGCTCTCGATACTCGCGCAGCTTCCCGGCATTGCCCGAAGCAATGACCAGCCGCCTAGCCAAGCGCGGCGATGGCTCTTTTCTGTCCGACGATCAATTCCTTGATGCCCTTGCCGGCCAGCGCCAGCATGGATTCGAGCTCGGCGCGCGAGTACGGCGCGCCTTCTGCCGTGGCCTGGAGCTCGACCAGCCGGCCGTCCTCCGTCATCACGCAGTTCAGGTCGGTCGAGGCGTGAAAGTCCTCGGCGTAGTCCAGGTCGAGCATCGGCGTCCCGTCGACGATCCCGCAGCTGACCGCCGCCAGGTACTGACGCACCGGGACCTCCGCCACCAAGCGCGCGTCCTTCATGCGCTTGATCGCCATATACAGCGCGCAGAACGCACCCGTGATCGAGGCTGTGCGCGTGCCGCCATCCGCCTGCAAGACGTCGCAGTCGAGCGTGATGGTGCGCTCGCCAAGCTTGCCCATTTCGACCGCGGCGCGAAGGGACCGGCCGATGAGGCGCTGAATCTCGTGCGTGCGGCCGCCGATGCGTCCCTGGATCGCTTCTCGCGTGCCGCGGTCGTGGGTCGATCGTGGGAGCATCGAATATTCGGCGGTGATCCACCCCTGCCCGGTGCCACGCCGGTGCGGGGGAACTCGATCTTCGACACTCGCGGTGATCCACACGCGCGTCCGGCCCATCTCGATCAGGCACGAGCCTTCGGCGTGCACGTTGACACCGAGCTCGATCTTCAGCGGGCGCAGCTGGTCGGACTCCCGGCCACCGGAGCGCGACGTCTCCGTCATCGCCTGAGAATCTTGAGCAGCAAAGCAGTCCCTTCGAAGAACAGGTAAAGCGGGACGAACATGATCAGTGGCGTCACGACGTCAGCGCCCGGTGTCAGGAAGTTCGCGAGCAGTCCGAGTCCGAGGAACCAGTACGGTCGGTTCTTGTACAGCCAGCGTGAGCTGATGATGCGGAGCATTCCCAGCATGAAAAGGACGACCGGGAGCTCGAAGACCAGGCCGAAGCCAATCGTCATCAGCAGCACGAAGCTGATGAACCCGCCAACGTCCGCGAGGTAGACGGTGTTGGGCGGCGCGAAGGAATTGAGGATCCTGATGTAGAGCGGGAGTGCGAAGACCGCCACGGCCACCCCGATCGCGAAGAAAAAGATCGTCGCGACGATCATCGGCACGATGAACCTGCGCTCGTGCTGGTGAAGGCCCGGGCTCACAAACCACCAGACCTGCTGGATCACGATCGGCGCCGCGATCACCACTCCGATGTAGAGCGCGACCTTGACTTCGACGAGCACGCCGCCCGCGGGCTGCAGGTAAATCAGGTGATTGATGCCGGCCTGGTTCGAAAGAAAGCCGATCACGGGGCGCGAGATGAAGAAGGCCGCGAGGGTTGCGACTCCCCATGCGATCATCGAGACGATGAGCACGCGGCGCAGTGCCTCGAGGTGCTCGATCACCGACATGCGCGGCGCCTCGATCGGAGCGCTCGAGCGCGGCGCGCGCTGTAGAACCCTGCTCAGCAAGGCCACAGGGAAGCCTGCCTCAGCTCGGCGGGGGATTGGCCTCGGACGTCGAGCTCTTGGCGGCGCTCTCGGAGCCGGTTGAGGCGGTCGAGCCGGTTGAGGCGGTCGGCGGCGGGGGCTCAGGCTGGGCCTGAACCGCCGTGGTGACCTCGTTGGTCAACTCGGTAGTCGCCTTGCGGAACTCGCGCATCGCCTTCCCCACGGCGCCACCGAGCTCAGGCAGCCGGCCGGGCCCGAAGATGATCAGGACGACGACGAGCAGGATGATCACGTAAACCCAATGGCCACCGAACATATCGACCCGATTATAGGCGGCCGGTCACCAGGCCAATGTCAGCGAGGTGTCAAAGAAACCTGGATCGTGATCGAGGTGATCGAATCTGTGGTCTGGATCAGCTGGGCCTTGCCCATACCCGAGATGACCGTCCCGAACCGGTTGTAGACCGCCGTTGGGCCAGGGTCGGGCCACGCCGCTTTCTGGATGAAGAACTGGCTCCCGTTGATCGAGCCCCCGGGAACCCGCGCCATCCCTACCGCCCCCACTCCCCACTGATCCGTGCTCGGCTCGTCAGGCAGGGCGTAGCCGGGTCCGCCACGCCCGTCTCCGAGCGGGTCACCGCCCTGTATCACCCAGGTTTCGCTATCCCAGAACGTGAGCCCGTTGTAGTAATTGTGGATCGCCAGCACGATGAAGTTGTTGACCGTGACCGGCGCGATCTCCGGGTGCAGCTGGATGACGATCGGTCCCTGCGTGGTGTTCACGGTCGCCTGGTAGGTGTTGAGCGGCGATATGCAGATGGCTTGTGGACCGAGGAACTCGTGCGGCGCGATCTGCGTCGCGGTCTGACACCCCGCGAGCGCCGCCGGAACCTGGGGCTCGAGCGCCTTGTTCACCAGGAGCCCCGTGCCGAGCACTGCGGCGATCACCACGGCGACGATGAGAATCGGAGCCCACGCTCGCCCGCGCAGCACCTCGCCGACTTCAGCCTCGACAGCTTCTGCCACGGTGGGCCGGCGCGCGGCTACCTTGGCTTTGGTCACTTGCGGGCGGCCGATTCGGCGATCACCTGCACCAGCCCGTGCGTCGTGTACTCGCGCGCGACGATCGAGACGGTGAGGCCCAGCTTGCGCGCAACGTCGGCCGTGACCGGTCCCATGCATGCGATCTCAGCGTCACCAAGCACAGCGGGGAGGCGATCCTCCGGGAAGGCGCGCACGAAGTTGTTCACGGTGGACGAGCTGGTGAAAGTGATCACGTCGACGCCTTCGTTGTTGAACAGGCGCAGCAACGCCTCGGCCGTGCCGGACGGGCAAATGGCTCGGTAGACAGGAAGGATCTCGACTTCAGCACCGCGGTTGGCAAGCAGGGATGGTAGTGCGTCGCGCGCGACCTCTGCTCGGGGCACCACGACGCGCATCCCTGTCATCTCCCAGCCCTCGAGCGCCTTGGCCAGGCCCTCGGCCGTGTACTCGGAGGTGATGAGTTCGGGCCGCAGCCCGTGGCCCTCGAGCGACTCGGCGGTCTCCTGACCGATTGCGCAGAGCTTCGAGCGGTGCAGAGCGCGCGCATCCCTGCCGGACGCCAGCAGCATCTGAAAGAAGATGTGGACCGCGTTGGCCGACGCGAAGATGACCAGCGCGGTTCCGTCGAGCTGCGCGATGACCTTGTGCACCCGGTCGTCCAGCGGCATCGGCTGAATCTCGATCGTCGGGATCTCGACCACCGAGGCTCCGAGGTCGACAAGCTCGCGGCGGAAGGGATCGACCTGGTGCCGGGCTCGCGTGATCAGGACGCGCCGGCCGTGCAGGGGCCGCCTCGACATGGTGTCCAGCTGCTCGGCCATCACGACACCGGGCCCCAGCACGAGCAGCGCGTCGCCGCGCAGCCCGTAGGTGGCGGCCTTGCGCGCCAGCTCACCGAGAGGTGCGCTCACCCGGTGCTGGCCGGGCTGGCCCGGGTTGAGGATCAGAGCCGCGGGACTCGACGCGTCACGTCCATCGGCAAGAAGGGCGGAGATGCCGGATTCCCACCAGCCCGACGCAAGCCGCAGCACCACCGTTTCCGCGCCCTTGACGAGCCCGAAACCGATCGACGCCGAACGGCCCTCGATGGTGAGAGGTATGCCGCTCATAACCGGAGCGGCCAGCTCCACTATGAGGCCGGGCACCGCTTCAAAATCGACTCCTGCGCGCTCGAGCTTGTCGGCGACCTCGCTGCCGTTGGAGAACGCATACGGGTTGCCTGGAAAGAGCACAGAGACTCGTTTCCCGGCGCGAGCGAAACGCACGATCTCGTCGGTCGATTGAAACGGTCCGACGTCAGCCGTCGCGCCGGCGAGGTGCAAAAGACCAACGCCACAACCATCGCTGTGACGAATCACATCAGCGTCCTTGATCGCCTCGATCGCCTGGACGGTGGCCAAACCCGGGTGTCCTGGTCCGACACCTACGAGCTTGACCTTGCTCAGGTCTCCATCCCCACCCGGGACACGCTGAAAGGTTAGAGCTTTCGGGAAACCACGTAGCCCGTCAACGCGGCGAGCGCGTCGCGGACGTCCCTTGCAGGGATCGCGTCAATTTCCCGGCTCGCGGCGGAGGCGTAGTGCCGCGCGCGCTCGAGGGCCCGCTGTGGTGCTCCACTCGAACGCACGATGTCGACGACGGCGCGCGCCTCGTCCGCGCTGAGCTCGCGTCCATCCTGCAGAACTTGCTTGAGCTGACTCGCGGTCGAAGCGTCTTCCATGGCGAACATGACGGGCAGGGTCGCGAATCCTTCGGTGATGTCCTTACCGATTGGTTTGCCGATCTCGCCCTCGCTGCCCAAGTAGTCGAGCACGTCGTCCGCGATCTGGAAAGCGAGACCCAACATGCGGCCGTACTCATGCAGGGCGGGGCGCAGCCCCGTAGAAACACCGGCGAGCAAGGCACCGATGTCGCAGCTGGCCGCGAGGAGTGCGGCCGTCTTCGACTCAATGCGCTGCATGTACTCGTCGACGCCCGTGCTGTACCGGTAGCGGATCGCCTGCTGCCGCACCTCACCGACGCAGATCTCCATGACCGCACGCGCGAGGATGCCGACCACCTCTGTGGACTCGGTGCGAGCAGCTTGCTCGTAGGCTTTGGCGAAGTAGAAATCGCCTATGACGATGGCCGGCTCGTCGCCCAGCGATGCGGCCACTGTCGGCCGTCCGCGCCTGACCGCCGAACGGTCGATGACGTCGTCGTGCACGAGGGTGGCGGCGTGCGTGAGCTCCACCGCCATGGCCGCCGGCATCAGCCTGCCGAGGTCGTAGGCGCCGCACCTCGCCGACAGCAGCACCAGCCCGGGACGAACGCGCTTGCCGCCTGCTGCGAAGAGGTCGGCCATCGGCGCGCCGACCTCGCCGGCGTCACGTCGCAACCCATCTCGGAGGCCGGCCTCGACCTCCGCCAGGTCGGTGGCGACCGGGCCGAAGATCTCTACGTCTTCTGCGGCTCCCAGATCTGAACCTCCTCAGCCACGATGGCCTCCCCGAACAGGTTGGCCGCGATCTCGTCGAAATGCTTCGGGAAGTCGGTGACCAAGACCTCATGACGCGGGCTGCGTTCGGCGGCGCGCAAGCGCGAGTGGTCGAGGTGTCTCTCCACCTTCGATGCGGTCGTTGTGGCCGAGTCGATGAGCTCGAAGCTCCCCGGATAGACCCGACTGATCGCCGGTTTCAAGAGTGGGTAGTGAGTGCACCCGAGGACGAGAGTGTCGGCGCCGAGACGGACGATGTCCGAGAGGTTGTCCCGCAGCACTCGCTCTGCTCGGGGCGAGTCTGCCTCACCGGCTTCGACGATGTCGACAAGCTCCGGGCACGCCTTCTGGTACACGCCAACCATCGGGTCGATCTCTTTTATGGCGTGCAGGTACTCCTGGCTGCGCATCGTCCCTTCGGTGGAGATGACGCCGATGCGGTTGTTCTTTGTGGCGTCGACAGCCGCCTGCGCTCCCGGACTGATGACGCCGATGATCGGAAGCTCGAAGAGCTCGCGCGCCTGGTTGAGCGCGGCGGCGGTGGCCGTGTTGCATGCGATGACGACCAGCTTCACGTCGCGCGACTGGAGGTAGCGAATGATGTCGATGGCGAAGCCACGCACCTCGTCTTGATAGCGTGGGCCATAGGGAAAATGCAGGAGGTCGGCGACGTAGATCGTCGGCTCGAGCGGAAGCCGCTCGCGGATTTCCTTGAGCACCGTGAGCCCGCCCACGCCTGAGTCGAAGATCCCGATCGGTCTCTGGTCGCCCATTCTCAGTGAGAACGCATCCGTGAGGTCAAACGGACCTGACCGACAGACGGTAACCAAGTCCCGGCACAGCCTCGAGGCTCACGCCCGAGTTTGACCGATCGGAGAGCTTTCGGCGCAGCCGCTGCACGTGGGGGTCGACCGAGTGGTCGTCCAGGTCGTGCGGATATCCCCAGACCTTGTCTCGGAGCTGTGCCCGCGTGAGCACTCGCTCAGGGTTTGCGGCCAGCACCGCGAGCAGGTTGAACTCCGTCATCGTGAGTGGTATCTCCTCGTCCGCGATCTTCACCCTGCGCGCGGCGTTGTCGATCTGAAGCGCACCGATGCTGAGCACGCCCTCGCGCCCACCGCCGGCCTCGGCCAGTGCCGCGCGCCTGAGGTGAGCGTTGATGCGCGCCGCGAGGACGCGCGAGTCGAACGGCTTCGTGATGTAGTCGTCGGCGCCCACCTCGAGGCCGACCACCTCATCCATCTTGGTCGTGCGGCCAGTCAGCATCACCATCGGGCTGAGCAGACCCTGACGGCGCAGCTCGCGGATGACCTCCGTGCCGCTGATGTCAGGCAGAACCCAGTCGACGAGAACGAGGTCAGGCTGGCTGCCCGTGGCGACCTCGATCGCCTGCGCGCCGGTCGCGGCCTCGAGCACGTCATGGCCCTGGAGGCGGCAGACCTCTGCCACCAGCATGCGGATCGGAGCGTCGTCCTCGACGACCAGGATTCGCCGCTTGCGGCGGGCGGGCGTCGTCGTCAGTTTTGCTTAGGAGGCGCGAAACCGACCCGTCGCGACTCATGCGCTGAGCGCTTCGATCTCCGCAACAGGAGCACGCGCTTCTCCCCTCCGTCGATGACATCGGTGAGATCCCATCCGTCCTGGCCGGCTGCTTTTAGGACCTTGACCAATGTGACGCCGTCGACCACCTGCGCCACGGTCAGAACCTGTGTCGAGAACTCCCATTCGCGTGCAGGGAGACCGACGTTCGGCACCATCTGTGTTCCGAGTGCCGCGCCGTCGCCTGGATGGTTCGGCTGATCGGGCTCGTCAGGATCCTCGTCGGGGTCTTCTTCGGATCGGTGGCCCATCTCCAGTCGATTGTAGGAGGCCAATACCCCCGGCGGGGGTTGAACCCGCACTGGACCGGGTTTAAGCCGGTTGCCTCTGCCAATTGGGCTACGGGGGCAAAGCAATTTTGGCCCCACGACGTCCTATTTCGGGTAGTCGAAGAATCCCTTCCCCGATTTGCGGCCCAGATGACCGGCCTCCACGAGGGTTCGAAGCAGCTCCGGCGCGTCCCCGCCCTCGCCCTGCCGGTGACGGTCCTTCATCGCCCCATAGAAGATGTCGAGGCCGCTGAAGTCGAGCAGATGGAATGGACCCATCGGCCAGTTGAGACCTTTCTGAACCGCGATGTCGATGTCTTCTGCGCTGGCATAGCCACCTTCGAGGAGTCGCATCGCCTCTTCGGAAGCCGCGAACAGGATGCGGTTGACGATGAAGCCCCAGATTTCCTTCTGTAAGAGGACGGGCGTGCGATCGATGCTCCGCACGAACTCCATCGCCGTGGCCACCGTCGCCTCCGAGGTCTCGGGACCACGGACGACCTCGCAAAGCTGCATCACCGTAACCGGGTGGAAGAAGTGCATGTTGCAGCACCGCTCTGGCGCGCCGCTGAATCCTGCCAGCCTGCTGATCGCGATAGTGCTCGAATTGCTGGCAAGGATCGCGTCCTTCTTTGCGTGCTTGCCGAGCGATTCGAACACGCTCTTTTTCGCGTCGAAGTCCTCGACCACGGCCTCGATCACCAGGTCGGCGGCCACGGCGACCGGTGTGAGTTCGTTCGAGTCTTTGATTCGCGCGAGCGTTTCATCCACGGCAGCTTCGGTGAGACGCCCTTTCACAACTGAGCGGTCGAGCAGGCGCCGGTTCTGCGCATGCGCCCGCTCCAGCTGGCCCGGCGCCGAATCGACGAGGGTTACCTCGTAACGGCCGGAGAGCGCGGTCTGCAGCGCGATCTGAGAACCCATGGTCCCTGCACCGACCACCAGCACGCGCTTCAATTCACCCATGCGCGTGAGCATGAAGCAATTCGAGGCGGCGGCGCAGGCCGCCGTCGATTCCATCCCCGACGAGTTCAGGCCCTATCTCGAGAACACGGTGTTCATCGTCGAAGAGAGCTCGCCCGAGGGCCTGATGGGACTGTATGAAGGCGCGACCGCTCTCGCCGACCTCGGAATGCCGGAGCGCATCACGCTCTACAAGCGAGCTCACGAGGAGTCGTGTGACACGGTGGGCGAGCTGGTCGCCGAGGTCCGGCGGACGATCCTGCACGAGGTAGGGCACCACTTCGGCATGGACGAGGACGAGCTGCCCTACTAGCGAAGCGTCCAGAACGCACGATCCCACAGGATCATCGGGTCGCCCGATCCCGCGATTGCCGCAGTCACCTCGCCGAGGCAGACATCGTGGTCGCCGGCCGGGTGGATCTCGACGAGGCGGCATTCGAGCCAGGCGGCGCAGCCCTCGACAAGAGGGATGCCGTTGGACCCGACCCGGTGCGGCACGCCCTCCCACCGTGGGTCGATGGCAGGCGCGCGGCCGGCGAACCGATCCGCCATGAACTCCTGGGAACGGGTGAGCACGCTGACGTTGAAGGCCTTGCTCTCGGAGATCGCCATCCGTGTGGCCGCCTCATGGTCGAGTCCGACGAGGACCATCGGCGGGTCGGCGGAGATCGAGACGAGGCTGCTCGCGGTCAACCCTCTGTAGCCGTTCCCGGTTCGCGCGCTGATCACGACGACCGCCGCCGGCACGCGCGCCATGACGTCCCGAAAGTCGTGAAGTGGCAAGTGCTTCACAGCCTAACCGCGCGACAGGCCGGGCCTACCGTCGAAGGTAGAATCGACGGCGAGGCGGCGACGTAGCCAAGTGGCAAGGCAGAGGTCTGCAAAACCTCCATCCCCAGTTCGATTCTGGGCGTCGCCTCCAGATTTCCTGGTCCTGTCAAGGCCGGTCTGCTTGGGTGGGCCGGTGAAGAAATTCACACGGCCGAGGGCCCTTGCTAGGGCTTGTGTGGGCTCTCAGTCAGCTGACGATTGCCGCCCCAGCCCTGCACTGCCGTTGCCTCTCCCTTCCTTATGGCCTCTCTGCGGCGGTCCCAGCACCAGGTCCTGTCAATCGGGCGCACCGCGCCGACAAACCGGCCGAGGAAGCCCACGCCATCCTCAACGAGACAGGCTCTGGGATTGATCGCTGATTCGCGCGTGGGGCTAGTGCGACCCGCCTGAAACAGCCAGCGGCGGGCTGTTGCCGGCGGACCGGAACGACCCGCCGACGGGTGTGTGGAGCTGTCCGTCGTCTGTGAACGTGCTCGCGGAGCTGTTGGACTGGTCGGAGGGTGGCGTGGTGTTGGTCGTGCCCTGGGCCTGACCTGGAATGGTCGCCGCGGCGATCACTGAGAAGATCGCCACCATGCCGGCCGCCCACAGGAAAAAGGCCCACGTGAGGTCGCGCAGCTTCTGCATGGCCCGGTCGCGCTGAACGATGACGTCGATCGGTTCAGATGCCATTGGCCAGAAACTAGCAGGCTCGCCTTGGAGTCAGCTTGGGAAAGGCCTAAGCCCGAATTCAGGATGGCCTCGGTTACACTCGATTTGTGGGCCTCGCACACATCAAGATGCCGCAGCTCGGTGAGTCCGTCACCGAGGGCACCGTCGACCATTGGCTGAAGCGCGAGGGCGATTTCGTGAAGCGTGACGAGCCGCTCGTCGAGGTGGTGACTGACAAGGTCAACGCCGAGATCCCCTCACCCTTCGAAGGCAAGCTGGTCAAGATCTCGGCCGGCGAGGGCGAGACGGTGCGGGTGGGCGCCGTGATCGGCCAGATAGAGGTCGCGGGATCCGGGACGCCCGCCGCGCCTGCGCCACAAGCTCGTCCCGAGGTTCCCCCTGAACCCGCCGGGGCTCGGGGTCCCGCGACACCGGCCCAGCCGGCGAGAGGCGAGGACGGCAACGGAGAGCGCGCCCGCCTCTCACCCGCAGTGCGCAAGCTCGCGGCCGAGCATGGCGTCGATGCGGCCTCCCTGCGCGGGTCTGGCATGGGAGGTCGGGTGACTCGGGACGACGTGCTGGCGGCGGTGGAGTCCCCTCCCACGCCTCTCGCCGCGCCGGCAGCTCCCGCGGCCAGGCCATCCGCGCCGGCGGCGCCAAAGGCCGCGCCCGCGGACGGCACGCGCGAGGAGCTGGTGAAGCTCAGCGTGATGCGCCGCTCGATCGCCGAGCACATGGTCCGCAGCCTCGCCACGTCTCCGCATGCGTGGACGCTGCAGGAGGTCGACGTCACAAACCTGGTGCGTTACCGGGACGCGGAGAAGGACAGCTTCAAGGCGCGCCACGGGGCTGCGCTTACCTACCTGCCCTTTGTCGTCCAGATCGTCTGCGACGTGATCAAGCAGTACCCGTGGCTCAACTCGACCTGGACCGACGACGGCGTCGTGTTGAAGCGCTACATCAACATGGGCATCGCGGTCTCGATTCCGGACGGCCTCATCGTGCCCGTCCTGAAGGACGCGGACCAGCGCGGATTCACCGACCTCGTTCGCGCGCTCAACGACCTGGTCGAGCGCGCCCGGACCAAGCAGCTCAAGCCCGACGACGTGCAGGGCGGCACCTTCACGCTGAACAACACCGGCTCCACCGGGTCGGTGGCCAGCCAGCCGATCATCAACCAGCCCCAGGCGGCGATCCTGACGACCGAATCGATCGTGAAGCGGCCAGTCGTGATCAACGACGCAATCGCGGTGCGGCAGATGATGAACATGTGCCTGAGCTTCGACCACCGCATCATCGACGGGATGATGGCCGGCCAGTTCCTGGGCGCCATCAAGAAGCGGCTCGAAGAATGGACGCCCGGCAGCATCCAGCTGTGAGCACGGCTCAACCGCTGACTCCCTCGCCGATCCCCGACTGGATTCGTGTGCGCGCCACCGAGGGCGAGAATTTCAAAGACCTGAAGCAGATGGTGCGCATCGGGCGGCTGCACACGGTGTGCGAAGAGGCCCGGTGCCCGAACATCTTCGACTGCTGGAACCGTCGGACCGCCACTTTCATGATCCTCGGCGACGTGTGCACTCGCGCGTGCCGCTTCTGCGCGGTGACCTCTGGCCGGCCGGCCGAGCTCGACCTCGGCGAACCGCTGCGAGTGGCGGAGTCGGTGGCCGAGCTCGGCTTGAAGCATGCGGTGATCACCTCGGTCGACCGCGACGACCTGAAGGATGGAGGCGCGGGAATCTTCGCGCGGACGATTCGCGCAATCCGGCGCCGCAGTCCTGGCACCACGATCGAAGTCCTGACTCCGGACTTCCAGGGCAACCTCGAGTCGGTGGAGACGGTGATTGACGCGAGGCCGGACATCTTCAACCACAACACCGAAACCGTGCCACGGCTCTATGCGCGAATCCGCCCCAAGGCCGTCTATACGAACAGCCTCGCGCTGCTGCGCCACGTAAAGGAACTTGCGCCGGACATGGTGACGAAGTCAGGCCTGATGGTCGGGCTGGGTGAAACCGAGGATGAGCTCATCGATGTTTTCCGCAACATGCGCGCGCACAACATCGACGTGCTGACCGTCGGCCAGTACCTGAGGCCGTCGAAGCAGCACGCAGAGGTCGTGCGGTACTACCGGCCGGAAGAGTTCGCGCGCTTCAAGGAGCAGGCGCTCGCGATGGGTTTCGGGCACGTCGAGGCCGGCCCGCTTGTCCGTTCTTCATATCACGCAGATGAACAGGTCCCGGTCCGTAAGAGCCTCCTGGCTGGGTAGGACTCCCTATCGGGAGGCCTGGGATCTTCAGGCGGAGCTCGTCTCTGCCCTCCGCGCAGGCAACGCGCCGGACACGTTGCTGCTACTCGAGCACCCTCACGTGTTCACGATGGGCAAGGCGGCGACCGCCGATCACGTGCTGTGGGATGACGCGGAGCGGGCGCGACGGGATGTGGACGTCGTCTGGTCGGACCGCGGCGGCGAAGCGACCTATCACGGACCAGGCCAGCTCGTTGGATACCCGATCCTCGACCTCGCCCACTTTGGACTCTCGATCCCGCAATACCTGGAGAAGCTCGAGCAGTCGTTGATCGATTACCTGGATGAGCTGGGCGTCGATTCCGAGCCGGGGCAGCCCGGACTGACCGGCGTGTGGTCCCGAGGCGAAAAGGTCGCGGCAATCGGGATCAAGTTGAACCGGTCGATCGTGAGCCATGGATTTGCGCTCAACGTCACGACTGAGCTCGCCTACTTCGACGGCATCGTTCCGTGCGGACACCTCGATTTGCGTCCGACGTCGGTGGAGGCGACCACGGGTTCTCGGATCGAAACGGTGGAAGCAGCGCGAGCGTATGCGCGACATTTTTCTCGCGCTTTCGACACCGCGCTGGAGTGGGGCTCCGCCCAGAAGGTACTGCCGACCCTGACACGTTGAGGATCGCATGGCGCTGTCCGTGCAGCGCTGAGGGCGTTTTTCGACTTGGACGTCGATGTCCCCGGTTGGATGCGCGGCCGGAGTAGCTGGCGTCCATTGACGATCCTGCGATTTGGCCGATATATCGGCATCGCGGACGATCGCATGGCTCGCGCCGAACGGATATTCAAGCGCGGGGGACGTGGGCGATCATCACCGGCCGGCAGGTCCCGGACATGCGGATCGTCTCTTCCGCCCTGTCTGGAATACTTGGCGTCCCCCACAGGGTATTCATACCGTGCGTTCTGCTCTGAGCCTCGATCCCGGCGGCAGTCTTGCTCGAGATCCGTCGACTGGCCGGGCCTTCGGCCGGCGACCTGTTTTGGCTGTTCCTCGGACGGCTGATCCCGTGGCCGGCCCTGGGTTTGATCCTGCTTGCGATCGGGTATCTCGCATATAGACATGGCTTCAAACCGAAAGCAAACCGAGACCCCGTCGAGCACCCCCAGTGAGCTGGTGCGCCTGGACAGCGTCTCGATGGACGAAGACGACGAGATCCTCCCTGACTTCGAGGCTGAGGTCGATGGCCGCCGGGTCTGGGTGACCGCGGTGCTCGAGCGGACGGCAGTCGTGGAACCTGCCCCGGGCGAGCCCAAGGTGCTCGTGAACCGCCGGCGCCTGATGGTCAACCCCGGGCACCTGCGGGTGCGCCACCTGGCAAGCAAGGAAGCAGCGCGCCGCGGGCGCGAGGCGGCGCGGCAACTGCGCATGCAAGAGCACAGCTCGGCGGCTTAAGGCCCTCTCAGCGTTCGGCCGGCCCCGGTTGTCCTCAGATCAGGCAAAAGCTTGAGGTCTGGTAAAATCCGCTTTTGCCGAACTTCGGCTTTTCTATTCCGCGGCTCGAAACCGCCTACCAGCCTGAGGGAAGCCCATATATGAGCAAGATCGTTGATCTCGTGTCTCTGGCCAGCATCGTTCCACCCCTCAACCACGAGGTCAGCGGCGGCTTCAACGCAATCGTCGACGGCAAGCAGGTCCGCGTACGGGCCGTGCTCGAGCGAACGGTCGTGATCGAACACCACGAAGGCGGCGAGCGAAGCGTCGTCCGCAAGGACAACTGCATGGTAAAGCCGTCGGCCGTCGAGTTCGTGCCCGGCAACCCCAACAACGGCGTCGGGCCGCGCCAATGGCGCCGCCTGCCCGGCAAGCCCCCCGCGACGCCCCGGGTCGGGCCCTAGCCGACCAGGCGTTCCCCTGGCGGGCCCTCCCTTCCTCCAGGCCGGCCCTCCCCCACCAGCGCTCCGAGAGCTCACCGTAGGGATTGAAAAAACCCGGCGCAATCCAGCCTGTTAAGGCCGGATCAGCTCAATCCAGGTGGCGCAGGGCAACCAGGGTCAGGAAGGCCGGGAAGGTCTTGGAGAGCGATACCTCCTCGAATACCGCCCGCGCATCCCCGAAGCGGCTCTTCGCCCATCCATCTTCGCCCAGGTGTTCGCGGATCTTGGCCAGCTCGTCGTCGGCGATCTCCCGCACCAGGTCGGCGTTCACGATCGACCCGTCGGTCAAGCGCGACGAGTTCCTGATCCACTGCCACACCTGCGACCGGGATATCTCGGCGGTCGCCACATCCTCCATCAGGTTGTTGATCGCCGCCGCCCCCACGCCCCTCAACCATGACTCGATGTACTGAATGCCCACGCTCACGTTCAGGCGCAGACCGTTCTCGGTGATCGTCCCGCCCGGAACGCGAGCTTCGATCAGCTGATCCGCGGTCACTGTCACTTCTGGCCGCTGCCGTTCGAGCTGGTTCGGACGATTCCCCAGCACCTTGTCGAACGCCTCGGTCGCCGTCGGCACCAGGTCAGGATGTGCGACCCACGTCCCGTCGAAGCCATCCGCCGCCTCGCGGTCCTTGTCTTCCTTGACCTTGGCCAGCGCAATGCGGTTGACCTCAGGGTCACGCCGGGACGGTATGAAGGCCGCCATCCCGCCCATCGCATGCGCCCCGCGCCGATGGCATGTCTTGACGAGAAGCTCGGTGTAGGCGCGCATGAACGGCACCGTCATCGTCACCTGGGCGCGATCTGGGAGCACAAACTCCGAGCGGTTGCGAAACTTCTTGATGATGCTGAAGATGTAGTCCCAACGCCCAGCATTCAGGCCGCCGGAATGGTCGCGCAGCTCGTAGAGGATCTCCTCCATCTCGAACGCTGCGAGGATCGTTTCGATCAACACAGTCGCGCGGATGGTGCCACGCGGGATCCCCAGATCGTCCTGCGCGAAGTTGAAAACATCATTCCAGAGCCGTGCCTCGACATGGCTTTCGAGCTTGGGCAGGTAGAAGTACGGGCCGCTTCCCTTCCCGAGCAGTCGCTTGGCGTTGTGAAAGAAATACAGGCCGAAGTCAAAGAGACTGCCCGACACGGGCTTGCCGTCGACCTCGACGTGCGTCTCGTCCAGGTGCCAGCCGCGCGGCCGGACCAGCAGCGTCGCAACCTTGTCGTTGAGGCGATACTCCTTGCCTTCCGGACTCGTGAAATCGATCCGCCGCTCGATGGCGTCGGTCAGGTTTAGCTGCCCTTCCACGAGGTTCTGCCAGGTTGGAGAGTTCGCGTCCTCGAAGTCCGCCATGAAGACACGTGCGCCCGAGTTGAGGGCGTTGATCAGCATCTTTCGGTCGGTTGGGCCGGTGATCTCGACCCGCCTGTCCTCGAGGTCCCTGGGCGCCCTGGCGACCGTCCATTCCGATTTGCGAACAGCCTGGGTGTCCGCGAGGAACTGGGGCGACTCTCCGGCGTCAAGGCGCGCCTGCCGTTCGTCTCGTTGGCGCAGCAGCTCGCTGCGGCGGTTGCCGAACTGAACCTGCAGACGCGCTACGAAAGCCAGGGCGTCAGGGGTCAGCGCCTCGGAGGAACGCCCCTCGTTCGGACCCTTGAGCACGACCTGCGCGGTGGTGGCCATCCCCACCAAATCTACAGGAGGACTTCAGATGCCCGTCAGCCGCTCCACCACCGGTGCCAGCGAAACCGCGGCTTCGTCGGGGACGACGACATATGAGATACCGAAGCGCTCGCGGCGGGCCTGCAGGTCTTCGATGATCTGCTCTACGGTTCCGATCAGGAAGTGAGGAGTCTGCAAAACCTCCACTGGTTCCGATCGCAGGCCGGCCGCCAGGGCTCCCGCCACGGTGTCCCGGTCGTCGGTCACGTTGGCGACGAAAACGGTCACGCTCAGCTCGATCTCCGCGAAGCGTTCGGCCGCAGCCTCCTTGATCCACGCCACCTTCTCATCGGTAGCGCCGGCCAGGCCGGTCCGCACAAGGTTCCGGTTGACCCGGCCTTCGCTCAAATTGAAATTGACGCTCACGATGTCAGCCTCGCGCCCGGCCAGGCGGAGCATTCGTTTCCCGCCTCCTCCGAGCACGATCGGAGGATGAGGCTTCTGCACCGGCACCGGTGCCGCCTCGACTCCGTCGACCTTGTAGTGCTTTCCGACAAAAGACACGCTTCCGCCGGCGAAAAAGCTCTTGATGATCTGCAAGGCCTCCGCCATGCGTTCGATACGAACCCCTGGTGTATCGAGTGGAATTCCGGTCTGCTCGTAGTCGGAGACCTGCCAGCCGGCTCCGAGGCCGAAATCGAGGCGGCCTTCGGACAGGAGATCAAGAGTCGCCGCCTCCTTGGCGATCACGACCGGGTGCCGGTAGTCGTTGTCGAACACGAGCGAACCGACACGCAGGGTGGTCGTCGCGTCAGCAGCAGACATGAGCGCCGCGATCGGCGAGAGCTGGTCGCCGAAGTGGTCGGGCAGGTACAGGGTCGTGTAGCCGAGCGTTTCGACCAATCGCGCCTTTTCACGCCACGCTTTGGCATTGGGCGCACGGTGTTCCTGCACGCCGAACCGGAACGGCCGGGGCGTGCTCACGGCGGGTTAGTATGCCCCGTCCGTGGCACAGGGGTCACCTGAGTCGACTACCATCGGCGCGTTGTGGCCGCTGTCGCGCGGTTGGCCCGCGATGGTGTCTGGGTATGCGCTGAACCAAGCGAACCGGACTGGTGCCGAGGGGCGGACTTGAACCGCCGACACCTTGATTTTCAGTCAAGCGTCGTAGCCGCCGACGACTGCTTGTATTCGGGTACTGCGCTTGAAGTTGGGATTGCGCCGGATGCTGGCGCTTTACCGTTGCGCGCCAAGTCCGCCTAGACCCGAGCCCCACAAGCCTCGGCATGGCGTCGGTAGGTCGGGGACCCGCCCGACGGCGACCCGACCCGCCGCGCGCCCGCTGCGTGGCTCTGGGG
>JBOHUQ010000038.1:0-30919 GCA_050734495.1 Candidatus Dormibacteraceae bacterium | reverse complement strand
TCGTCGCGGCCGAACAGGAACATGCCCGCGAGGGTGACCGCCGAGTACACCAGGGCCAGCACGGCGACCAGCCACGGCCGGTTGGCCATTCCGGTGGTGAGCTCCAGACAGGCAAACGAAAGATAAGCCGCCGCCGCCGGCCAGACGCCGACCCTGGGGAGCTTGAACATCGGCTTGATCCGCGAGGCCCTTACAACCGCGTCGTAGATCGCGGCCCATGGGTTGACGAGGTACCAGAGGTTTCCGACGAGACCCGAGACGATGACCAACCCGGCCCAGAAATAGATCCATGTGAGGTATTCGGCCGGGTTGTACAGCGGGTTGGACGAACCGAATAAGCCGGTGATGACGATGGCCAGGAGAGTCGCGATTCCGATCGCCCCTCCAACGATCCGCGGCCAGCGCGTGCGGGCGATCGACGCCAGCGCCGGCACTGGGCGACGCGGGTACTGCAGCGCCTTGGCGCCCACCTGGTCGCCTGCGAACAGCACGACGAGGACGAATGAGATGACCACCACTCCGGCCGCCGCATACAGATAGAGCGCGAGGGAGATGGGAAGGTCGTAACGCTGTCCAAAACCGTGCTGCAGGATGCCGAGGGCGGAAATCACGGACTGACCGTCAGAGAACCGAGCGGCGTGCTTGTGCTCTCCCACTCGATGTCACAGCCGCACGTCTTGTCGGCCTTAAAGGTATGGCTGACCGTCTGCCCTGCCTTCGTGTCGAAGGGTATGTCGTAGACGTGCAGGTGCACCTCGCCGTCCGTGTCGCTGGCGATGTTGATGGTGATGGTGTCGTTCACATGGGCGGACAGGCTGCTTGGTGACATCGTCTTGGCGCCGGTGACCGTCACGTTGAACGTCACCTGCTGGCCGCCTTGATGCTGGTTGGCGCGGATGATCAACCCGCCAACCACGGCAAACACCAACAGCACGCCGATCACGACGGCGATCCGGACTCGACTCACGCCTTCCTCCTTTAAATGTGGATGTGCGCGTGCGCGCGCATGCGATCAGTTCGAGCTGATCAGAGGTCCCCGCGAACTCACGGCTACGCCTCTGAGTTCGTGGGGCCCAAGCGCACGTGAGAAGGAGGCCCTCGCTTGGCGAGTGAGGCGCCGGCGATTGGTCTGAGTACGAGGTCGTGGTGGCGCCAAACGGAGACAGCGACCGCGACCGGCGAAATCGGTGAGCGAACTGAGGAGAACGCGACGCGAATCTCGGTGACGGCTGACTCAAACCGAACCAGCACCCACTTGAGCGCCAGCGCGCCAACGATGGCGACGGGCAGCTGGCCCACCGAGCCCATCAAGAGCAGGTGAGGCGCAGCGGCGACCGCCGTGCCCGCTGCGATCGACTCGATGGTTTCCTGCAGAGCGAAGAACACGAGCTGGACCGTGAACAGGGCGCCGAGCAGCCTCAGATACGGGGGGCCGCCGGCGATGGCGCGCCTCGGCGTGCCAGTGACGAATCGGGCAGCGCAGATGATCAGGAGGCTCGCCAGGACCGCCGCGGCGCCCAGCCCGAGGCTTGTCTTGACCAGCGTCGGAAAGTACGCATGGGCTCCTGTGCTCTCCACCACCGGCGACGCCGGGCCGAACTGGAGCTGATAGACCAGGAGGTGTCCCAGCTGCGATAGCACGACGCCGAATCCAACCAGGGCGCCGCCCGTCCTGAGCGACCGGTTCACGCGCGGATCATACCTTCGGATGGTGCGCCCACCTCGGCCTTGGGACGCGAGCGGAGCCACAGCAAGAAGGCGATCGGGACGATGGTGAGCAGCATCGCTATCGAGGTCAGCTGGGCCTGCTTCAAACCGAGCAGGAGCACCGGCGTCTCATAGTCGGTCCGCCACTCGAAAAGAATCAGCTGGCTGACCGGGTAGAGCAGCAGGTACGTCAGCCCCAGGATTCCGGATGGCACCCCGCGCCGCCGGAGGTAGAGGAGCACCCCCAGGATGAGAAGAGTGCCGATCGCCTCGTACAGGTTGGCGGGTGTGTAGGCGACGCCCAGGTGCGGCGCCATCGAGGCCGGGTTCGTGTAGCGGATCGCCCAGGGAAGGTTGGACGGCGGGCCGAGGATTTCCCCGTTCATCACGTTGCCCAGCCGCCCGATAGGCTGGCCGACCGCGGCGAAAAGTACGCCGGCGTCGAGCAGGTCCCAAAAGCTGATGTGATGGCGGCGCGCCATCACGACCAGGACGATCAGCGAGGCGAAGATCGCGCCGAAGAACGCCATCCCGCCTTCCCAGAACGCGAAAATGTGCTGCGGGTGCGTCAGGTAGAACCACCATCCCGATTGCACGACGTAGTAGAGCCGGGCGCCGATCAGCCCGAAGACGATCGTCCAGAACGCGATCCCGTTGCTGATCTCTGGGTCGACGCCCCTGCGCACCAGGTGGCGAGTCGCCACCACCGTCCCCACGATGAACGCGATGGCGTAGGCGATCCCGTAGAAACGAATCTGCAGCGGCCCCACGAAAAAGCCGGGCGGCAACGGGTCGGTGATGACAAGCCACGGCACTCTGACCAGCCTACGCCAGGCCGTTGAGCGCAGGCAAATTGGCCGAATTACAATTCAGGCGAAATGCGGTCAAAGCTGCCACGGAGAGGGTGAGGATGAAAAAGCGAACATCGGCTTTGGCGATCGCGATCGCCTTCGTGATCGCGGCGTGCGGAGGGTCACCGAGCCCGACCGCCACCTCGGGCGGACCTGGCAAGGTCGCCAGCATCGCGAGCGAGGTCCCGTCGACGGTGAGCGGGCCGCTCCAGATCGCCACCGACGCGACCTACGCCCCCAACGAGTTCGTCGATCCAAACACGGGCGCGATCACGGGTTGGGACATCGACCTCGGCAACGCCATCTGCAAGGTGATGGGCCTCGTCTGCACGTTCAACAACGTCACCTTCGACGACATCATCGCGCAGCTGAAGGCCAGCACCCCGAGCGAGGTGGCGGGCGGCGACAAGCCCCGCTACTCGTTCAGCCTCTCGAGCTGGAGCCCCACGCAAGCGCGTGAGAACAGCGGCATCGACTTCATCACCTACTACAAGGCGGGTGAAGCCTGGCTGGTGAAGCCTGGCGGACCGACGATCAGCACGGCCGCCGATATGTGCGGCCACAGCGTGGCCGTGGAGTCAGGTACGACCGAGGAGAGCGACGCCTGGGGTTACATGGGCCAGTCGGTCGGAGGCACTCCGATCGCCGGCGACAAGAACAACTGCCCTTCTGGCAAGGACATCAAGGTGCTGAGCTTCTCCACTCAGACCGACGCCAATTCCGCCCTGCTCTCCGGCCGCGCCGACTTCGGGTGGCTCGACCAGCCCGTGGCCGATTATCAGGTGAAGCAGCTGGCCGGCAAGGTGAAGATCGGCGGCCAGCCTTGCAGCGTGGCGCCGTACGGAATCGCCATCGTCAAGGGCAGCGCGCTCGAAATGCCGATCACCGACGCGGTCAAGTACCTGATCGACAACAACGGCTACTACGCGAACATCCTCAAGAACTGGAACGTGACGGACGGCGCCATCGCCAGCTCGGAGGTGTCGCTCAACAACAATAATTCGATCGGCGCCACGTGCGTGCCGTCCTACTGAGCGACCTATTCAGTTGAAGTGACCGACATCGCCTCTGGCCCGCCGGCACCCGGTTCACAGGCCGGGCGGCGGCCGGAGGCGATCAAGGCGATACCGGTGCGCCACCCGTGGCGATGGGTGGGAGCGCTGGTCGTGGTGGCGATCGCCGCCGATGCGTCCTACACCCTTGCCACCGCTCCCAATCTCAACTGGAACCAGGTCTGGACGTGGCTCTTCCGTCCTTTCATCCTCGGAGGGATCGTCGTCACCATCGAGCTGACGGTGCTGGCGATGGTGATCGGCATCGTGCTCGGCGTGGTGCTGGCCGTGATGCGCCTTTCGCCCAACCCGGTGATGTCGTGGGTGAGCTGGCTGTACATCTGGTTCTTTCGCGGGACACCGGTGCTCGTCCAGATCTTCTTCTGGTACAACCTGAACGCCGTCTTACCGCACGTCGGCCTGATCATTCCCGGCACCCATCTCGGCTGGCAGACCGGCACGAACTCTCTGATCAGTGCCTTCATCGCGGCCACGCTCGGGCTCGGTCTCAACGAAGCCGCGTACATGGCCGAGATCGTGCGTGCCGGCATCATCTCGGTCGAGCACGGGCAGACCGAGGCGGCGCAGGCGCTGGGCATGAACCGCCTGCTGGTGATGCGGCGGGTCATCCTGCCGCAGGCGATGCGCGTGATCATCCCTCCCACCGGCAACGAGACGATCTCGATGCTCAAGACGACATCCCTCGCGGTCATCGCCGCGGTGCCCGAGCTGTTCACACGATCGCAGCAGGTTTCCAACGTCTATTTCACTGTCATCGAGATGGCGATCGTGGCCAGCATCTGGTATCTCGCCATGACCTCGATCCTGACGGTGGGCCAGTACTACGTCGAGCGGCACTACGCCAGGGGAACGCAGCGCGAGCTCCCGCCCACCCCGCTGCAGCGCTTCCGGCGGTTGCTCTTCACTTTCCACGCGCCGCCGCCTGCGGAAGTGGCGGTCTCCATCCCGCCCGGGCGCAGGTGAGCACCGTGGCGATGGTCAAGGCGGAGGCGGTGCGCAAGAGCTTCGGCCGCGTCGAGGTGCTGCGCGGCATCGACCTCGAGGTTCAACCGAAAGAGGTGATGTGCGTGATCGGGCCGTCGGGGTCGGGCAAGAGCACCTTCCTGCGCTGCATCAACCACCTGGAGAAGATCGACGCGGGCCGGCTGTCGGTCGACGGCGAGCTGGTCGGCTATCGGCAGCGTGGCGACAAGCTCTACGAGCTTCCGGACCGCGACGTCTGCCAGAAGCGTTCGGAGATCGGCATGGTGTTCCAGCATTTCAACCTGTTTCCTCATATGACGGCGCTCGAGAACCTCATCGAAGCTCCGATCCGCGTCAAGAAGACGAGCCGCTCCACCGCCGTGGCTTACGCGAGCGCCCTCCTGGATCGCGTCGGCCTCGCCGACAAGACGAACGCTTACCCGAAGCAGCTGTCCGGCGGCCAGCAGCAGCGTGTCGCGATCGCGCGGGCGCTGGCGATGAATCCGAAGCTGATGCTGTTCGACGAACCTACTTCAGCCCTGGATCCCGAGCTGGTGGGAGAAGTGCTCGACGTGATGCGGCGCCTCGCCGCGGACGGCATGACGATGATCGTGGTGACGCACGAGATGGGCTTCGCCCGCGAGGTGGGTGACACGCTGGTGTTCATGGACGGCGGGGTCATCGTCGAGGCGGGCAGGCCCCGGGAAGTGCTTGCGAATCCGCAGCAGGAGCGGACCAGGTCGTTTCTCTCCAAGGTACTCTAGGGAAGCTTGTGCCGCCTCCCGCTCGCGCGGGGGAGGGGGTAAGATGTCCGTCGGCCGTCGCCACCCACGTTATGAAAATGGCCAGGTTCCTTCCCGCACTCCTCGTTGTGGCGCTGGGCGTCTGCGCTTGTGGCGGAGGTGCCGGTGCCGGAGTCACGCTCGGCAAGAGGATCGCGTTTCTCTTACCGGACTCGCAGACCACGCGCTACGAGAGCCAGGACGTTCCGATTTTCGAAGCGAAGGTCAAAAGCACGTGCTCCGACTGCACGGTCGACGCGCGCAACGCCAATGGCGACGCATCGGCACAGCTGAGCCAGGCTCAGGGGGAGCTGGCGGCAGGGGCCAACGTCCTGGTGCTCGACCCTGTCGACGCGACCGCGGCATCGGCGATCGTGGCCAAAGCGAAGGCGCGACAGGTCCCCGTCATCTCTTATGACCGGCTCGTTCTGAATGCGCCGTCAATCGCCTATTTCGTGGCTTTCGACGACTCCGCGACAGGCCCCCTGCAGGCCGGCGCGCTGCTCAGCGCGCTGAAGGACAAGTCCAACCCGACCGTCGTGATGATCAACGGCGACCCCGCGGACAGCTTCGCGAGGCTTTTGAAGATCGCAGCCCAAAACATCCTGAGCGGCAAAGTCACCATTGCGAAGGCCTACGACACACCCCAATCAGGACCCGGCACGGCTCAGACGGAGATGGCGGATGCCCTGACCACGCTGCACGACAAGGTCGATGCGGTTTATGCAGCCGACGACGCCGCGGCGGGCGGCGCGATCGCGGCGCTGATCGCCGCGGGCGTGAAGAAGCCTCTCCCGCCGGTCACCGGCGCCGGCGCCGACCTGGCCGCCGTCCAGCGCATCCTCGTGGGCGACCAGTACATGACCGTGTACAAGCCGATCAGGGCCGAGGCCGAGGCGGCGGCGCAGCTGGCCTACGACCTCGCGTACGGCGTCGCCGTGCCCGCCACGCTGACCGGTGGAAAGACGGTCGACAGCGGCGGCACGAGCGTTCCGGCCCTGCTGGTCAGCCCGGTTGCGGTGACCCGGCAGACGATCATCTCGACCGTGATCGCCGACGGCTTCTTGACCAAAGCCGATCTATGCACGGACCAGTTCGCCAAGGCGTGCGTGGCGGTGGGAATTTCCTAGGGCTGATCCTTCAGCGATCGTCCCCCATCCGACCAGCCGCTTCGCGGCGGCTCGAGCCTTGCAGTGCGAGCGCCAGAGAGCCCAGCAGCTCCGCACGTTCGACGAATATCGCGGGGCGTACGTCGAGTGTCTCCGCCACCGCCAGCAAGGCGTGGCGGCGGATCGACTCCCGGATGGGTTGGAGCAGCACCTCGCCCGCCCGGCTGACGAGCCCGCCGACGATGACCCGCTCAGGGTTGATCAGGTTGCAGAGGCCCGCGGTGGCGATGCCGATCTCGTGGCCGGCATCGGAGATCGCCCGATGGCAGCGGAGCTCGCCCGCCACCGCAAGTTCGACGATTCGTGCGAGGGTCGGCACCTCGCCGCTCAGCGGTCCGACGAGCTGGATGATGGCGGGACCGGAGGCCACTGTTTCGAGGCATCCCCGGTTCCCGCAGTAACACATGGCGCCTGACTCATCGAGGGTTGTGTGTCCAATCTCGCCAGCCGTGCCCGTGGCGCCGCGCAGCACCCTGCCGTCGATCACGAGGCCTGCCCCGATGCCGGTCGCGACCTTGACGTAGACGAAGTTCGAGCACTCGCGCCCGGCGCCCCAGGTGAGCTCGGCAAGGGCGCCCAGGTTCGCGTCGTTCTCGATCTCGACCGGCATTCCGAGGCGGTCGCGCATCTCATCCCCGATGCGAACACCGATCCAGCCCGGCAGGATGGTGGCCGACCCGGCCGTGCCTCGCGCCCGGTCGATCGGTCCGGGGATGCCGATGCCGGCGCCGATCACTGACTTTCGCTCGACTCGCGCCTCGGTCAGGACCTCGTCCATCATCCGGGCCGCGGCGTCGAGAGCGGTCCTGGCGTCATGGCTCACGTCGAGGTCGCACCGGCGTTCCGCCAGCACCTTGTGCCCGATGTCGGCTACGGCGACCCCGACGTGGCTGTGGCCGAAGTCGACGCCCACGACCGCCAGCGACGACTCCCGGAGCATGAGCAGCACCGAGGGCCGCCCGCCACGAAAATCGGGAACACCGGCTTCGACCTCCGACAGCACGCCCGAGTCCTTGAGCTCGGAGACGAGTGTGTGCACGGTCGTGCGCGACAGGCCGGTGATCCGCGCGATGTCGGCCTGGCTGATGCGCCCGCGCTCGCGCAGCGCGCCCAACACGCGCTCGCGGTTGCGGCCCCGCAGCCATCCGAGCGTCCCCTCTCCGTTTTTTGCCACGCCCATCGGAATCATGGCTGCCCGCCGGGGTTTGTCAAGAGTTTGAACAAATTGGGCCGAACGCACGATCGCGCTCTTGACAAACCTGCGGGTGTAAGACATGCTCTGGTGAGGCGGGTGGTCCCGCCGTGGGGCTTCTGAGTAAAGCCTGTTCGCCGGCGCACTCTCGCCCCGGAGCCATCCGGGAAGAAGGCAACAGGTGACTTAGATAGGAGAAGAACCTATGAGGTTCGCCAAACTTATCCCGGCGATTGGCGTCGTCGGGATCGTCGCGATGGCCTGCGGCGGCGGCGGCGGCAACGCAGCAGCGTCGCCGGCAGTCGTTCCGTCCGACCTGAGCATCAGCTCGTTCACCCAGGACTTCTCGTACATGCCCAAGCTCAAGGGCCTTGTCAGCGCAGGAAAGGGCATGGTCGGAGTCATCCTTCCAGACACCACTTCGTCCGCCCGCTATGTCGCGTTCGACGCGCCGTACCTGAAGCAGGCCCTCACAGCGGCGGGCTACACCTCGTCGCAGTTCAAGATTGACAACGCGCAGGGCCAGGAGGCCCAGGAGCTCTCGATCGCGCAGGCCGACATCACCGCGGGTGCGACCGTGCTGATCATGGACCCGCTCAACAGCAGCGTCGGTACACAGATCCAGTCGTACGCGCAGTCGCACGGCGTCAAGATAATCAGCTACGACCGCGCCACCTTCACCGGAACCGACACCTACTACGTGAGCTTCGACAACGTCCAGGTGGGCAAGCTCATCGGCCAGGGCTTCATGGACTGCGTCACCGCGTGGGGAGTCAAGTCCCCTCAGGTCTTCACGCTCAACGGTGGCGAGAACTCTGACCCGAACGCAGTTTCCTTCGCCATGGGTTACAACTCCGTCGTGTGGGGCGACAGCGTCCAGCAGGAGACCGTCGGCAAGACCAACAGCGCCGGCATGAAGCTCGTTGGCGACCAGGTCGCGACCGACTGGAAGAACGACATCGGCGCCACCATCTTCCAGCAGGCGTTCACCGCGAATCCCGCGATCAACGCCACCATTGAGGCCAACGACGGACTCGCCAACGCCGTGATCCAGGTCCTCAAGAACAGGAACGTCAAGGCGAAGACGATCCCGACGACCGGCCAGGACGCAACCCTGGACGGCATGGTCAACGTGCTGACGGACTACCAGTGCGGATCCGTCTACAAGGCCGTCTATCTCGAGGCGCAGGACGCAGTCGCCCTGGCCACCGTGCTTCGCGCGGGAGCCACGCCTCCGACCGGTTTGGTGAACGGCACCACCACGCCTCCGTCAGGCGTGACCGGCAGCCCGCAGCCCGCCTCGCTTCTCGTCCCGATCTGGGTCAACAAGGCCAACATGGAATCGACCGTGATCAAGGACAAGTTCATTGACGTCGCCACGCTGTGCAGCAAGGCCGGAGCCGCCGTCTGCACCGCCAACAACATCTCGTAGTCGTAACAGTCAGCTGAAATGACGCCGCCGCCTGAGCGGCGGCGTCATTCTCTCACCCAAGAGTCGAGATAATGACCGGTGGAATGACGGCTGCCGCCGCCGAGTCTCGCGCGAGCGCGGAGCCGTTGCTCAAGGTGCGGGGCCTGGAGAAGCATTTCGGTCCGGTGCAGGCCCTGTATCACGTCGACCTCGACCTCCCGCCCGCCCAGGTGACCGCGCTCTGCGGCGACAACGGAGCCGGGAAGTCCGTGCTCACGAAATGCATCTCCGGTGTCTACACGCCGGACGAAGGCCAGTTCTCATGGGAAGGTCGTCCCGTCCACATCCGCAACACGCGCGACGCGGCCCACCTCGGAATCGAGACCGTTTACCAGGACCTTGCGCTTTGCGACAACCTCGACATCGTGCAGAACATGTTCCTGGGCCGCGAACGCCTCCGCGGCGTGTTCCTCGACGAGGACAGCATGGAGCGCGCCGCCGGCGAAACCCTGGCGAGCCTTCGCGTCACGACCGTGAGGTCGGTGCGGCAGCCGGTGGCGTCACTCTCCGGCGGCCAGCGCCAATCGGTGGCGGTCGCCAAGGCGGTCATGTGGAACTCGAAGCTGGTGATCATGGACGAGCCGACGGCCGCCCTGGGAGTCGTGCAGACAAAGCAGGTGCTCGACCTGATCAAGCGCCTGCGCGACCATGGCCTCGCGGTGATGGTCATCTCGCACAACCTGACCGACGTTTTCGAGGTCGCCGACCGAATCGCCGTCCTCTACCTCGGGAGGTTGGTGGTGCAGGACGACACCTCAAAGTTTGACCTGCAAAAAGTCGTGGAGTACATGACGACTGGAGGTTCGAGCCGCCCGAATGGCGCAAGCCCCAAGGAAAGCTGACATGGCGGACGTCGCGCCCGAGCAGGCACAGGACCTGACCGCCGCACACAAGGCGGCCGAGGCCGAGCTGCCGCCGGGGATCGTCGCTCAGTCCCTGGAGCAGTACGTGCGCGCGTACACCGCGCGGATCAGGGCCGGCGAAAGCGGGGTCCTTCCGGTCATCTTCGCGATGGTCGCGATCATGGTGGTGTTCGGGGTCATAAGCCCGAACCACGTCTTTCTCTCTCCCGTCAACCTGGTCAACCTGTTCCAGCAGGCCGCGGTGATCATGATGCTCGCCATGGCCGAGGGATTTGCCCTGGTGCTTGGCGAGATCGACCTCTCTGTCGGGTTCGTCGGGGCGATCGGCGGGGCGGTCACAGTGCAGCTCATCCAGCCGATCACCACCAACTGGAACTGGATCCCGGCCATCCTCGCGGGACTTCTCGTCTGCGCGTTGTTCGGCGCGATCCAGGGCACGCTCGTCACGCTGCTGCGGCTCCCGTCGTTCATCGTCACGCTGGCCGGCTACCTGATCGCGAACGGCATCTTCCTGAAGATCCTTCTCCTGGGGCCTTTCTCGGGTTACCCGAATCTCGCCGGCCAGGGCGACAGCCTGCAGGTCGTCTATCACCTGATGTGGGGCACCATCGACCCAACCGTGTCGTGGATCGGCGCCGCGGTCGTGGTTGTCGGGCTCGGACTCGTGATCTGGTTCAGCGACGCGCGACGGCGCAAGAGCGGCCTCGTTGCGCCCCCGGCGTCCCTTTCCCTGATCAAGATCGGGCTGATCGCCGCGGTCGCGATCGTCGTGGTGGCCATCTGCGACGCCAACCGGGCCAACCTCGGGACGCTGGAGGGTGTGCCCTGGGTGATTCCCATCGTCCTCGTCCTGCTGGGAGTCTGGACCGTTCTGCTTCAGAGGACCAGGTACGGGCGCTACGTCTACGCGATCGGCGGCAACCCCGAAGCGGCGCGCCGGGCGGGCATCAACGTTTCGCTCGTGCGAACCGTGGGCTTTGCCCTCTGCTCGTTCACGGCCGGCGTCGCGATGCTGCTTTACGCCTCGCTGCTGGGCGGGATGTCCAACAACGTCTCGGGAGGGCAGTATGTCCTGTATGCGGTGGCCGCGGCCGTCATCGGAGGCACGAGCCTCTTCGGTGGGCGTGGCAAGCCGCTCCACGGCGTGCTCGGCGGCCTGGTCATCGCGGGCATCTACAACGGCCTGTACCTGCAGGGGATCTCCGACGTGGAGTGGCAGTACATCGTGACGGGCCTGGTGCTCCTGGCGGCCATCGTCATCGACGCGGTGTCGCGGCGGGGCGCCAGCTCCGGGAGCGTCACCCGGGTCTGAGCCCCCCAGGGTCAAGAGGGAGGGCGTGGCTCTCCACGATTGGGAATTGCCTGGGCTGGGTAAACGTTTCTTCGACATGGCAACACCGAGGTCCGAACTACTCCCAGTCCTCCCCATGGACGACGTGGTCGTCCTCCCACACATGACGGTCACCCTCGCGGTCGAGGGCGATGACCAGAAGGCTGCGATCGAGGCCGCCCGCCAGGGCAGCCGCATGATCCTCCTCGTGCCGCGCATCGAGGGCAAATTCGGCACCATCGGCACCGTCGGCCGCCTGGGCGAGTCCGCCGACCTTCCCACCGGCGCCGAGGCGTTCATGATCCGTGGCGATTACCGCGCCCGCCTGGGCGGCGGCCAAGCCGACATTGGCGGGGCCCTGTTCGTGCAGGCCGACCCGATCGCCGACCCCGAGCCCCCGACCGAGCGTTCGCTGGAGCTCGCGCGCGAGTACCGCGCCCTGCTGGAGAACCTCGTCGAGTCCAGGGGCGTCCCGCAGGTCGTGCAGTTCCTGCGCGCCGCGAAGACCCCCGGGCACCTGGCCGACCTGGCCGGCTACTCGCCGGACCTGACGGCCGAGCAGAAGCTGGAGGTCCTGGAGACGATCGACCTCGAGCAGCGGCTAGCCCAGTTGATCAAGTGGACGAAGTCCATCCTCGCCGATGCTTCGCTGAAGGAGAAGATCCGCAGCGATGTCGCGGAGGGCATGGAGAAGACTCAGCGCGAATTCCTGCTCCGCCAGCAGCTCGAGGCGATCAAGAAGCAGCTGAACGAGGGCGGCGGCGACGTGGTGTCCACCTACCGCGAGAGGGTCGCCAAGGCGGGCATGCCGGAAGGCGTGCTGACCGAAGTGAACCGCGAGCTCGACCGCCTCGAGCGAACCAGCGAGCAGAACCCCGAATACGGTTGGATCCGCACTTACCTCGACTGGATGATGGACATTCCATGGAACGTGCGCTCCGAAGACAACTATGACCTGGTCGAGGCTCGCCGGATCCTGGACGAGGACCACACGGGCCTCTCGGACGTGAAGGACCGCATCATCGAGTTCCTGGCCGTGCGCAAGCTGCGCAAGGAGCGTGGCCTCGAAGTGCTCGGCGGACGTGGATCGGGCGCGATCATCACCCTGGTCGGGCCTCCCGGCGTGGGCAAGACCTCGCTGGGCGAGTCGGTCGCCCGCGCCCTGGGACGCAAGTTCACGCGCGTCTCGCTGGGCGGCATTCGCGACGAGGCTGACATCCGCGGCCACCGCCGCACCTACGTGGGCGCTCTCCCGGGACGCATCGTGCGCGCCCTCAAGGAGGCCGGCACCAAGAACCCTGTGATCATGCTGGACGAGATCGACAAGGTCGGCAACGACTGGCGGGGCGACCCGTCGGCCGCGCTGCTCGAGGTCCTCGACCCGGCTCAGAACAACACGTTCCGCGATCACTACCTCGAGGTCGACCTCGACCTCTCAGAGGTGCTGTTCATCCCCACGGCCAACGTGTCGGAGACCATCCCGGCTCCGCTGCTGGACCGCATGGAGCTGATCCGCCTCGATGGCTACACGGAAGAGGAGAAGGTCGCCATCGCGCGCGACCACCTGGTCCGGCGCGTGGTCAAGCAGGCGGGGCTAACCCCGGACGAGGTGACCGTCACCGAGGACGCGATCATGAAAGTGATCACCGAGCAAACTCGGGAGGCGGGCGTCCGCAACCTGGAGCGAGAGCTTGGCAAGATCACCCGCAAGGTGGCGACCAAGGTCGCCACAAAAGCGCTGACGCCGCCGGTGAACATCACCGTTGAGCGCGTGCGCGAGTTCCTCGGCAAGCCTCGCTTCGACAACGAGGTCGCCGCTCGCACCTCCGTGCCGGGCGTGGCCACAGGACTTGCAGTGACTGGCACCGGCGGAGACGTCCTCTTCGTGGAGGCGACCGCGACGGACACCAACGGGCACGGCAGCTCGGTCATCCTGACCGGCCAGCTGGGCGACGTGATGAAGGAGTCCGCGCAGATCGCAATCTCCTACGTCCGCTCGCACACTGACGAGCTGAAGATCGAGAAAGGTGCTGCCGACAAGTCGTTCCACATCCACGTGCCCGAGGGCGCTGTGCCCAAGGACGGCCCGTCGGCAGGCGTGACGATGACGACCGCGATAGTGAGCCTACTGACCGGAAGGCCGGTGCGGAGCACGGTGGCGATGACCGGAGAGGTCACGCTCCAGGGCCTGGTGCTGCCGATCGGCGGCGTCAAGCAGAAGGTGCTGGCCGCACACCGGATGGGACTCACAGAGGTCATCCTGCCGAGCAGGAATGAGAAGGACATCGACGACGTGCCGCAGAGCGTGCGCGAGAAGATGACGTTCCACTTCGCGAGCCGCGTGGGCCAGGTGCTCGAGTTTGCGCTCGAGCCCTCGGCCACCGCGAAGAGCCAGGCGGCCTAATCTGCCAATCCAGGCAACGCCCAACGGAACCAGCCTGACCCGCATATCTGGCTAAACGCCCTTCCCACCGGGTGGGGGAGGTGATCAAGGGAATATCCGCCCGGTCACGGCACTTGGCATTTGCGGATGGCACGAAGCTCGCACGAGATTCTGCAGAAGGCGACCACGATCGCTGTGGTCGGCGCGTCGCGCGATCCGAACAAGGCCGGTGGGTCTGTGCCCATCGGACTGCAGCAGCGTGGGTTCCGCATCATCCCGATCAACCCCTTCGCCGATGAGCTCTTCGGCGAGCGGGTCTACCGGTCGTTGAGCGAGGTGCCGGTCAAGATCGACATCGTGGACGTGTTTCGGCCGTCGCAGGATGCGCCCGAGGTCGCGCGGCAGGCCGTCGCGGTTGGCGCCGGTGCGCTGTGGCTGCAGCTCGACATCCGCTCCGCCGATGCGCGGCGGATCGCCGAAGACGCCGGCCTGGACTACGTCGAGAACGAGTGCACAGCGGTGGTGAGCTCGCTCTACAGGATCCGTAAACAAACCGCCGCCTGATCCGATTGGGCCATCAGCCCTTTCCCGCACCCCGCAGTGTCGCGTAGTACACGAGGTCGTGCCAGGCGCCGGCTCGGTGCTGCGCACCCCTGAACACTCCCTCCCGGATGAAACCTGCCTTCTCGAGCGCACGTTGCTCGGCAATGTTCGCGACGTCTGTCGCAGCCTCGACCCGGTTGACTGAAGTTGTCTCGAAGAGGTGATCCGCCAGCAGTCTCTGGGCCATGCTGCCCAATCCAAGGCCTCTCATTTCGGGAATCAGGTTGATGCCAATGTTCCATGCGATCGACTCGGGAGTTGGGCCGTAGCGCACCTGTCGCCAGGACACGGTGCCGGCGGCCAAGTTGCCCGCAATGCGCTCAACCATCAACATGCCACCCTGCTCACCGATCAGCTCGTTCTTGCTGATGAGCTCGTGGTACGGCCTCTGGCGCGCCAGACCGAAGTCGTTGAACTCGCCGGTGTAGTGCGGCGATGATGACCAGAGGTTCAACAACCCCACATCCTCGAGCGTTGCCTGCCGCAGGCGAACCCCGCGATCCGGTCCCAAGGTCCGAGCCCCCACCACTGGTGAATTGTCGCCTCGATCACGAACTTGCACTCGGTTAATCTCTCGGCGCAATGGCTCGACGCGCAGCACGGCGACGTCTTCGCGATCGCACCATCGAGTCCGAGCTCAAGTTTCAGGTATCGGGTCCCGGAGGTCACACGAAGCTGCGCGCGATGCTGCGCAAGAGAGGCGCGCACCTCCAGGGTCGATATCGCGAGGAGAACTACCGGTTCGACGGGACCGGAAAGTCGACGCGGAGGACAACTCTGAGGCTGCGGGTGCTCGACGGCGGGCCGCGCGGCGTGCTCACGGCCAAAGGCCCGGCGAGGTTCGAGGGTCGGGTCAAGATCCGGGAGGAGACCGAGATCGATGTCTCCGACGCTCATGCGGCGCTCGACCTGCTGATGCAGCTCGGGTTTCAAGTGGCCTGGTCGTACCCGAAGCGCCGCACGATGTGGATGCTCGACGGCGTCGCCGTCACGCTCGACGTGCTCGAGTTCGGATGGTTCGTCGAGCTCGAGGGTCCGGTGGCGGTTCTGCCCGAGATGGCTCGCAGCATTGGACTGGATCCCGACCACGCGCTCCGTGAGAGCTACTCGGTCCTGGCGCGCCAGCACCTCGCTGCGAACAAGCGGAAGGACACGAAGAAGGCGAGCATCCCGGTTCCGGCCATAGTCTAGGTGGCCCTCTCCCTTGGGGAGAGGGTTGTCTACCTGGCGGGTCCCACCCAGATCGTCTGGATGTTCACGAATTCTTTGATGCCGTACGACCCCAGCTCGCGTCCATAACCCGATCGCTTGACGCCGCCGAAGGGCAGGCGGGCATCGGAGGCGACCATCCCGTTGATGAAGACCAGGCCGGCCTCGACGCGCCCGGCCAGGTCCTTGGCGCGCTCGACGTCCGAGGTCCAGATCGCCGATCCAAGGCCGAAGTCGGTGTCGTTGGCAACGCGCAGGGCATCCTCCGAGTCCTTGACCCGGATCACCGAGGCGACCGGGCCGAAGGTTTCCTCGTGGTACGCCGGCATGCCCGGGCGGACGTTGGCGAGGACGGTCGGCGCGAAGTAGTAGCCGTCGCCATCGAGTCGCTTGCCGCCGGTCACCGGGCGGGCGCCGAGGCGTACCGAATCGGTGACCTGGCGCTCGAGCTCCTCGACCAGGTCCTCTCGAGCCAGGGGCCCGACCTGGTTGCCGCGGTCCATCGGATTTCCCACCTTCAACGCGCCCACGGCCTTCGCGAGCAGCTCCTCGAACTCATCAGCGACCGGCTCCTCGACGATGAACCGCTTGGCGGCGATGCAGCTCTGGCCGTTGTTCTGGTTGCGCCCTCGGCAGGCGACGGTCGCGGCGGTGGCGAGGTCGGCGTCCTTCAAAACGATGAATGGGTCAGAGCCCCCGAGCTCGAGCACCGCCTTCTTCAACGCCTTACCCGCCGCGCTCGCCACCAGCGACCCCGCCGCCTCAGAGCCCGTTAATGTCACCGCGGCGACGCGGCGGTCGGTGATGATCCTCTCCACTGCGCCGGGTCCGATCATCAGCGTCTGGAAGACGCCCTCGGGCAGCCCGGCTTCGCGGAAGACCTCCTCGACGGCCAGGGCAGATTGCGGAACGTTCGACGCGTGCTTGAGCAGCATCAGGTTCCCCGCGGTGAGCGCCGGCACGCCGGCTCGGAACGCCTGATAGAACGGGAAGTTCCACGGCATGACAGCGAGCACGATCCCAAGCGGCTGGAACCTCACGTAGCTCTCGGACGCAGTGCTCTCGAGCGGCTCATCCGCGAGCAGCCGGGCGGCGTTGTCGGCGAACCAGCCGGCAGTCCACGCGCACTTCTCCACCTCGGCTTCGGCCTCGACGATCGGCTTGCCCATCTCGGATGTGATCAGGGCGGCGTATCTCGCCTTGTCCGCCCTCAGCACGCCGGCCACTGAGCGCATCAGGCGCGACCGAACGTCCAGGCCGGCGTCCCGCCAGGCCTGCCGGGTGGCCCATGCCCGGGCGATGGCGGCCTCGATCCCTGCGCTGTCCAGCTCGGGGAATGTTGCCAGCTCCCGGCCGGTGGCCGGATCGATGGATTTCAGCACCCTGTCGAATCATGGCACGATTTGATCTGTGGCCCGTGCACCGGTGAAGCGCCGACTCGAGCGCCCGACCCTCCTGACCTCGATCACGCCGGACCGTATCGGGGATGGGCGGCGCCGGGTCGTGATCGAAGACGTCAGGCCGGAAATCGACGCGGGACGCTTCCCGGCCAAGCGGTCGCTCGGCGAGCGGGTGACCGTCGAGGCCGACGTATTCGCGGACGGGCATGATGCCCTCGCCTGCGTGCTGCGCTGGCGGCATGAGTCCTCCCAGCTATGGAACGACGTGCCGATGGTGCCCGTGGTCAATGACCGCTGGAGGGGCGAGTTCATGGTCGGCGAGCTCGGACGGTACTTCTACACGGTGCAGGGCTGGGTGGACGCCTTCGAGACGTGGAGCCGGCAGTTCGCCAAGCGAGTCGAAGCCGGACAGGACATCACGCAGGAGCTGGAGGTCGCCGCCCGGATGATCGAGGCCGCGGCCGCGCGGGCCGATGGATCAGACTCCAACCGGCTGCAGGCTTACGCCGCCGCCGTCCGAAAAGGGCGCGCCACCGCCTCCTCCGCCCTGGGCGGCGAGCTCGCTCAGCTGATGGACCGCTACGCCGACAAGAGCCTGGCCGTGACTTACTCGCGGGAGCTCGCCATCGTCGTCGATCCCGAGCGAGCGCGTTTTTCGGCGTGGTATGAGGTGTTTCCGCGGTCAGCCGGAAATCCGGGCGCCGGGGGGGCGCAGGGGGCACTTTCACCAAGTCACGGGACGTTCGCCGATGTCGAGCGCCGCCTCCCGGAGATCGCTGGGATGGGATTCGACGTGCTCTACCTGCCGCCCATCCACCCCATCGGCCACACCAACCGGAAAGGTGCGAACAACTCGACGACGGCCGGCCCCGACGAGCCTGGCAGCCCATGGGCGATCGGCTCAGAGGAGGGTGGTCACAAGTCGATCAACCCGCGGCTCGGCACGCTCGAAGACTTCGGCCACCTGCTGGCGGGCGCGCGCCAGCTCGCAATCGAGGTCGCGCTGGACATCGCGTTCCAGTGCTCACCCGACCACCCGTACACGCGCGAGCACCCGGAATGGTTCAAGCACCGGCCGGACGGCACGATCCAGTACGCCGAAAACCCGCCGAAGAAATACGAGGACATCCTTCCGTTCGATTTCGAGACCGAGAGCTGGCGTGAGCTGTGGGAAGAGCTGCTATCGATCGTTCTTTACTGGATCGACCAGGGCGTGACCGTCTTCCGGATCGACAACCCGCACACGAAGCCGTTCGCGTTCTGGGAGTGGCTGATCTCGGAGGTCAAGCGCCGGCACCCCGACGTGATCCTTCTGTCCGAGGCTTTCACTCGACCCAAGGTCATGTTCCGGCTGGCCAAGGTCGGGTTCACCCAGTCGTATACCTACTTCGCGTGGCGCAACACCCCCTCCGAGCTCGCCCAGTACTTCACGGAGCTTTCGCGGCCGCCCGTCAGTGAGTTCTTTCGCGCCAGCCTGTGGCCCAACACACCCGACATCCTCACCGAGTACCTGCAGACCGGAGGGCGCCCCGCGTTCGCCGCGCGGTTCCTCCTGGCGGCCACGCTCGGCGCCAACTACGGCATCTACGGCCCAGCCTTCGAACTCTGTGAGAGCCGCGCCAGGGAGGCCGGGTCTGAGGAATACCTCGACTCGGAGAAATACCAGATTCGCAGCTGGGATCGGGACAGCCCGGACAGCCTTCGCGAGCTGATCACGCTGGTCAACAAGGTTCGGCATGAAAACCCGGCCCTGCAGAGCGATCGAGGCCTACGCTTCCACCCGACCGAGAATGACCACCTGATCGCTTACACGAAGAGCACCCCAGACCTGGCCGACGTCGTGCTGACGGTGGTCAACGTCGACCCGCACCACACCCAGGCCGGCATGATCACCCTGCCCATCGAGGAGCTCGGCATCAGGCGCGACCGGGGCTACCAGGCGCACGAGCTGCTCAGCGGCGCTCGCTACCTGTGGAACGGGCCGCGCAACTACGTGGAGATCAACCCGCATTCGATTCCGGCTCAGATCTTCCGCTTCCGCCGCCGCCTGCGCAGCGAGCACGATTTCGAGTATTTCCTGTGATAGCCGGTCGCGCGCCGGGCGCACTTTCGCCCAGGTCGAGCCACAAGCGTCGCAAGGTCGAAACGCTTCGCTTGGACGACGACCCTCTGTGGTACAAGGACGCGCTCATCTATGAGGTGCACGTGCGCGCGTTCCAGGATAACGACGGTGATGGCAGCGGCGACTTTCGCGGGTTGATCGAAAAGCTCCCGTACCTGCAAGACCTCGGCGTGAGCGCGATCTGGCTGCTGCCCTTCTATCCCTCGCCTGGGCGCGACGACGGCTACGACATCGCTGACTACACCGACGTCAACCCGATGTACGGCACGCTCGCCGATGCTCACGCCTTCGTACGAGAGGCGCACGACCGCGGGATAAGGGTGATCAACGAGCTCGTCTGCAACCACACCTCAGACCAGCACCCGTGGTTCCAGCGAGCCCGCCGGGCCAGGCCCGGAAGCGCGGCACGCGACTTCTATGTCTGGAGCGAGACCAACCAGAAATACCAGGACGCGCGAATCATCTTCAAAGACTTCGAGACGTCCAACTGGACCTGGGACCACGTGGCCGGCGCCTACTTCTGGCACCGGTTCTATTCGCACCAGCCCGACCTGAACTTCGAGAATCCCAAGGTGGCGGAAGCCGTGCTGAAGGCGCTCGACTTCTGGCTCGACATGGGCATCGACGGCGTGCGCCTGGACGCCATCCCCTATCTCTTCGAACGCGAGGGCACGAACGGCGAGAACCTGCCGGAGACGCACCAGTTCCTCAAGGAGATGCGCCGGCACGTCGATGCGAACTACCCCAACCGCATGCTGCTGGCCGAGGCAAACCAGTGGCCTGAGGATGCTGTCACCTACTTCGGTCAGGGCGACGAGTGCCACATGTCGTTCCACTTTCCTCTCATGCCGCGCCTGTTCATGTCGATCCGCATGGAGGACCGCTTCCCGATCATCGACATCCTGGCCCAGACTCCACCGATCCCTGACACCGCGCAGTGGGCGCTGTTCCTGCGCAACCACGACGAGCTCACGCTGGAAATGGTCACAGACGAAGAGCGCGACTACATGTACCGCGCGTACACGCAGGACCGGCTCGCGCGGCTCAACCTCGGCATCCGGCGGCGCCTGGCGCCCCTGCTCGGCAACGACCGGAAACGAATCGAGCTGATGAACGGGCTTCTCTTCTCGCTGCCCGGAACCCCGGTCCTGTACTACGGCGACGAGATCGGCATGGGCGACAACATCTTTCTCGGCGACCGCAACGGCGTGCGCACCCCGATGCAGTGGAGCGCCGACCGCAACGCCGGGTTCTCGCGCGCCAACCGCCAGCGCCTGTACCTGCCGGTGATCACCGACCCCGAATACCACTACGAGACGGTCAACGTCGAGGCCCAGGGTCAGAACCCCCACTCCCTGCTCTCGTGGATGAAGCGACTCATCGCGCTTCGCAAGCGACATCGGGCTTTCGGCCGCGGCACGCTCGAGCTGCTACGACCCGAAAACCGCAAGGTCCTCGCCTACGTTCGGCGCTACGAATCCGAGCAGATCCTCTGCGTCGCGAACCTCTCTCGCTTCCTGCAGGCTGTCGAGCTCGACCTGAGCAAGTGGAAGGGGCTGGTTCCAGTGGAGCTCTTCAGCAGCAACGAGATGCCTGTCGTCGGGGACGCGCCGTACTTCCTGACCCTTGGCCCGCATGCCTTCTACTGGTTCTCGCTTCAGCCGCGAGCGACGCCCAATATCCAGAGCGACGGGACGGAGGCCATCGCCGCGCTGCCCGAGATTCGGGTCCCCAAGGAGTGGGAATCCGTGCTCACGGGTGCCCCGAAAGAGCGGCTCGAGTCAGTGCTGCTCGGCTACGTGCGGAATCGCAGGTGGTTCGCCGGCAAGGCGAGGCGCCTCAAGTCGGCCTTCATCTCCGACCTGCTCCCGGTGCCGGGCGCGGTCGGCGGCGCCTACCTGGCCACGGTAGTCATCTCGTACGCGGAGGGCGACCCCGACACCTACCAGCTGCCGCTTGCCTACGCCAACCAGGCGGAGGCGCAGCACATCCTCGAACGATGGCCGCATTCCTCCATCGCCTGGGTTCGGATCCAGGGCGAGGAAGGGCGCGGCCTCCTGTACGACGCCCTGGGCCCCCCTGCCTTTGCCGAAGCGGTGCTCGGGGCGATCGCCCGCCGCCGCCGCGCCACAGGCGGCAAGGGCATCCTGATCGGTTCCACGACGCGAGCTTTCGCCCGCCTGCGAGGGCCTGAGACCGTCCGGCTGGAGGCCTCCCTTTCCGTGGCCGAGCAGAGCAACAACTCGGTCGTGTTCGGCGAGAGGCTCATCCTCAAGGTGTTCCGGCGGCTCGAGGAAGGCGTCAACCCGGAGCTGGAGGTCGGTCGCTTCCTGACCGAGAACACGAACTTCTCGCAGATCGCGCAGCTGGCCGGAAGCCTCGAGTACCGGCGAGACAGCGGCGAACCCGTCAGCCTCGCCGTGCTGCAGGGATACGTGCCCAACCAGGGCGACGCCTGGCAGTACACGACGAACATGCTCTCGCACTTCTTCCAGGGCCCGGAGCTGCTCGAATTTGAACCGCCCGCTGTCCCGCGCAACCTCCTCCAGGCGGCGGCCGGCGAGCTGCCCGAGGCGGCCGCGAGGACGATCGGCGCCTATCTGGAGTCGGCGCGCCTCCTTGGCCGCCGGACCGCCGAGCTCCACACGGCGCTCGCCTCCGATCCGTCCGACCCCGCCTTCGCGCCTGAGCGGATCACGCCGCAGGACCAGCGATCCATCTATCAATCGCTGAGCGGCCTCTCGATGCGGTCGACCGACCTCTTGCGCAGCCAGCTCAACAAGATTCCGCACGACGCTCGAGACGAGGCCAAGCAGGTGCTGGAGCTCGAGCCCAGGATCGCGAGCATCCTCAAGTCGTTCCTGAGCCGGCGCCTCACCTCGACTAGGATTCGCGTCCATGGCGACTATCACCTGGGGCAGGTGCTGTATACAGGACACGATTTCGTGATCATCGATTTCGAAGGCGAGCCGACGCGCACCCTCTACGAGCGCCGGCTCAAGCGACTCGCGCTCAGGGACGTCGCCGGGATGCTGCGGTCGTTCGACTACGCGAGCCAGGCGTCCCTGCGCTCGGATCAGCTCGCCCCCGCTGCGCTCCCGGCGCTTCGGAATTGGGGCCGGTTCTGGGTGCAGTGCGTCTCGGCCGTTTTCCTGAAGAGCTACCTGGCAACGGCCGGGCCGGCGTCGTTCGTGCCCCGCACGGCCGAGGACCTGGACAGTGAACTCAATACGATGCTCTTGGAGAAGGCACTGTACGAGCTGCGATATGAGCTGAACATGCGTCCGGAGTGGGTGCGCATCCCACTGCGCGGCATCCTCGAGGTGGTGACGCCTTCGTGATCGCGCGATCCCTGCTCAGCCCGTTCGACCTGCATCTTTTCAACGAGGGCACTCACAGCCACCTGTTCGACAAGCTGGGCTCGCACCTTTCGGCCGATCCGGAGGGGACGTCGTTCGGAGTGTGGGCGCCGAACGCCGACTCGGTGAGCGTGATCGGCGACTTCAACGGCTGGGACAAGACCGCCAACGGTTTGTTTCCGCGAGAGCAATCCGGGATCTGGGAGGGCTTCATTCCCAGCGTGAAGCACGGCGCGCTGTACAAGTTCCACGTGCATTCCCGGGTCACCCGGCAGGGCGCCGACAAGGCCGACCCATTCGCCGTCTACTCGGAGCAGCCGCCGCGGCAGGCGTCGATCGTGTGGGACCTCGACTATCGCTGGGGCGACGAACGCTGGATGTCCAACCGCCAGGCCGGCAACGGGCGCGGAGCCCCGTGGGCGGTCTACGAAGTGCACCTTGGCTCGTGGATGCGCGTGCCGGAGGAGGAGAACCGCTGGCTCACCTACCGCGAGCTGGGCCCTCGGCTGGCCGAATACGTCAGCCAGATGGGCTTTACGCACGTCGAGTTCATGCCAGTGATGGAGCACCCCTTCTACGGCTCGTGGGGATACCAGGTCACCGGGTACTTCGCGCCCACGAGCCGGTATGGGACGCCGCAGGATTTCATGTTCCTCGTCGACTACCTGCACCAGAACGGTATCGGCGTGGTCCTCGACTGGGTGCCATCGCATTTTCCGGCCGACGAGTTTGGCCTGCAGAACTTCGACGGGACACACCTGTTCGAGCACTCGGATCCTCGCCTCGGCGTCCACCCGGACTGGGGAAGCTCCATCTTCAACTATGGCCGGAACGAGGTGCGCGGCTTCCTGTTGAGCAGCGCGCTTTGCTGGCTCGACCGCTACCACGCCGACGGATTGCGCGTGGATGCGGTCGCCTCGATGCTCTACCTCGATTACTCGCGCAAGGCGGGGGATTGGATCCCCAACAAGTTCGGAGGCAATGAGAACCTCGAGGCTGTCGACTTCCTGCGCCGCTTCAACATCGAGGTCTACAAGGAGCAGCCCGCCGTCCAGACCATCGCCGAGGAATCCACCTCGTTCCCGCTGGTTTCACGGCCGACGTACCTCGGCGGGCTCGGCTTTGGCATGAAGTGGTACATGGGCTGGATGCACGACACGCTCTTCTACATGTCGCAGGAGCCGATCCACCGCAAGTTCCACCACAACAACCTCACTTTCCGGTTGCTCTACGCGTTCGGCGAGAACTTCATGCTCCCGCTCTCGCACGACGAGGTCGTGCACGGCAAGGGTTCTCTCCTCTCGAAGATGCCAGGCGACGATTGGCAGAAGTTCGCGAACCTGCGCCTGCTGTTCGCCTACATGTACGCGCAGCCCGGCAAGAAGCTGATGTTCATGGGCGACGAGTTCGGCCAATGGCGCGAGTGGGATCACGAGCAGAGTCTCGACTGGCACCTGCTCGACCAGCCGATGCACTCCGCGATGCGCCTGTGGGTCGGAGACCTGAACCGGATCCTGCGCGACGAGAAGGCGCTGCACGAGCTGGACTTCGATCCGGCAGGCTTCTCGTGGATCGACGTGACGGACGCCGACCAGAGCATCGTCAGCCTGATCCGCCGCGGGCGGTCACCGGAGGACATCATCGTCGGCGTGTTCAACTTCACGCCGGTCCCACGCCAGAACTACCAGATCGGCATCCCGCAGGCGGGCCGGTGGCTGGAGCTGCTGAACAGCGACGCGCCCCTCTATGGAGGGAGTGGCCAGGGCAACCTCGGCGGCGTCGAGGCGGTGCCGATCAGCGTCCACGGCCACCGCCACAGCCTGACGCTCACGCTGCCGCCGCTGGGGGCGCTGTTCTTGAAGCCGGCCCCCTCGAACGGGGGCGGCAAGTAACAGGGCGCCGGAGCCACTCCTGACGCCCGGGGTGCGGCCATTCGGGCCCAAGCGCCCGGGGTGCGGCCGTTCGGGCACAAATGGCCACGTTCGAGGCCAGGGATGCGGCCATTCGGGCAGAAATGGCTCGGTACGCCCGACCACTCGGAGCGCTGGCCCGCAGCGGAAACGACTTCGGCTACAACCCCACGATCGTGGAGCTGACCGCCGTGCATTTTCACTACGCGGGGTTCGCTGCGGTGATGATGTCGGGGCTGGTGCTCAATGCCCTCACCACCGCATCGGTTCGAACGCGGCGCGTCGCTGCCGGCGCCGGGTTGCTGGTCATGTTCGGCACGCCGACCACCGCCGCCGGCGTAGCGACTGGTTTTGTTGCGTTGACGGTGGCCGGGCCTGTGCTCCTGGCGACCGGGATCCTCACCATGTCGTCCCTCACCGCTTTCGTGGTGGCCCCGCGCCTGCGCCCTCGCGCGCGCTGGCCGCTCACCCTGTCGGCTGCGGGAGTCGTGATCCCGATGTTCCTCGGCGTCGATTACGCGGCGTCGCACGTTTTTCCAATCCCGGCCCTTGACATCCAGACGATGGCGCTCGTTCACGGCGACCTGAACGCCCTCGTCTTTGCCCTGCTTGGATTCGTGGGCTGGCTGCTGGTGTGAGCGAGCCCCATCTCATCCTCCTGTTTGACGGGACTTGAGGCATTTGAACCAGGATGGCGCGCTGGGTCCGCCGGCGCGACCGGGCCGGCCGTGTGCTGGCGATCGCCAACCAAAAACGCGGCGTCCTCGCGCGCTACGGGATCACCCGAGAGGAAGCTGATCGGGCCGCCTGGGTCATCGGCCCGGATGGGGTTTGGTCGGAGGGAGCCGCGGCAGTGAATCGCGTCTGGCGAGAAGTGGGAGGTGGCTGGTCCGTGCTTGCCCGAGCTTACCGGCTCTGGCCGCTGGGGGCTGTTGAAGACGCCGTCTATCGATGGTTTGCGCGCAACCGGCCGTTGTTCCGTCGCTTCGGCGTCCGCCCCGAATGTGAGGACGCGGGCGCAGACTGCGAATAGGCCGGACCGCCCCTATACAGTGTCGTGGGGAGGCGAAATTTCGCTACGGCTGGGGGGAGGGGGCTCCGGTGCCGAACTTGATTGGCGTTCCTTGCTCGGCGTCGATCACGTGCATGACGGCGTTGATCAGGGCCAGATGCGAAAAGGCCTGCGGGAAGTTGCCCAGGTGCCGGCCGCTTCGTGGGTCGATCTCCTCCGCGTAAAGCTGCAGCGGGCTCGCGTAGGAGAGCAGCTTCTCGCACAGCTCGCGCGCGCGGTCCAGCTCCCCGATCTCGCACAGCGCTGAGACGAGCCAGAACGAGCAGATCGTGAACGTGCCCTCCTCTCCCGAAAGGCCGTCGTCGGTCTCGTCGGTGCGATACCGCAGCACCATGCCGTCGACAGTGAGCTCGTCGGCGATCGCGAGCACCGTTGCCCGCACGCGGGGATCGTCCGGCGGCAGGAAGCGAACCAGCGGGATGAGAAGGACAGATGCATCCAGCGCCTTCGTACCGTAGTGCTGCACGAAGACCCCCCGGCTGTCGACGCCGTGCTCGCACAGGTCCGACTTGATCTCGTCCGCCCGCGCCTGCCAGCTGGTCGCCAGGCCGAGGTCCCCGTGTAGCTCTGCGAGGCGCGCGCCGCGGTCGCACGCGACCCAGCACATGAGCTTCGACGAGATGAAGTGCTGCGCCTCGCCACGCACCTCCCAGATCCCTCGGTCGGGCTTTCTCCAGTTCTCGATGGCGCATTCCACCGCGCGCTTGAGGATCGGCCACACCACCTCGGGCAGATAGTCGCGAGACTTGGTGTGCAGGTACACCGAGTCGAGCACCGCCCCCCAGACATCGTGCTGCACCTGCTGGTAGGCGGCGTTCCCGATGCGCACCGGCCGCGAGCCGTCATAGCCGCTGAGGTGGTCGAGCGTCTTCTCGGTCAACTCCGGCTCGCCGCCGATGCCGTACATGATCTGCAGATCCTTCTTGCCCTTCGCCGCGTCGGCGATGAAGTAGAAGAAATCGTTCGCCTCTCGGTCGAAGCCCAGCGTGTAAAGACCCCAGAGCATGAAGGTGCCGTCACGAATCCAGGTGTACCGGTAGTCCCAGTTGCGCTCGCCGCCGATCGTCTCGGGCAGCGAGGTCGTGGGCGCCGCGAGGAGGGCGCCGGTAGGGCTGTAGGTAAGCCCTTTGAGCGTCAGGGCGCTGCGCTGGAGGTAGCTCTGCCACGGGTGCTCGGGGAACTCTCCGCGGTTGATCCACTCGCGCCAGTAGTCAGCGGTCCGCTCGACGCGCATGAACGCCTCGTCCGCCGTCGCCGGCGCCGGGTGCTCCTCCCAGTACTCCTTGGCGGTTGAGTGACGCGACCTCGGCCAGACCATCGCCACGTAGGTTTTCTCGCCCTGGCGCAGGGTCTTCGACGCGTGCGCCCCCGGACCTTCGAAACCCATCCTCAGGTCGGTGACGAGCCGCAGCGGCACGTCCATCTCTCCCCCGCTCGCGATCGCCTCGTTGTAGCCCTGTCCTGCGTACTCCCACTTCGCCGCGGTGCGACCGTAATCGAAAACCGGCTGGCAGTCGAGGCTGATCTCGACGTCGCCGACGACGCAACGCGCGGTCCGCAGCAGGATGTGCTCGGCTTCGTAGTCGGTCGGTGGCCGGCGGTTGGTTCCCGAACGGCGCTGGTTGTGATACCACGGCCCGATGCAGAGGGCGTCGCGGACGATCATCCAGCCTGTCCTGGTCCGCCACGTGGTCTCCAGCACCAGCGTGCCGGGCAGGTAGCGGCGGCCGGCCGGCACCTGGACGCCGCTGGGGCCGAACCGGAAGCTGCCGGCTGCGCGATCGAGCATCGCCGCAAACACGCTCGGGCTGTCCGGCCGCGGCAGGCACATCCACTCTAGGCGGCCGCTGGGGGCGATCAGGCAGTTGACCTCGCAGTCGGAGAGGAAAGCGTAGTCGGCGATCGGCGGAAACGCGCTTGCGACGCTGGGCGGTCCGACGGCCATCTCCACCTCGCCGTCGCCACCGGGTTCGAGGTGCGCGCCATCACCGTTGACGGCCGGTTTCATGGAAGGGCCGAGGTCGAGGTCGGACTCTCTTGCTTTTCTTGCCACCGCCTGCCCAGCTATCGAGAGGATATGCCGATGGCCCGCCCGATGCGCTCGAATACCTGGTCGACGTCGCCCATCCCGTCGACCACCTCGACCCTCACCTCCTTTTTCCGGTAGAACTCGAGCACTGCCTGGGTGAGCTTGTGGTATTCGTGCATCCGCTCGGCGATCGCGCCGCGGGTATCGTCTGCGCGACCCTCGACCGCCGCACGATGCAGGATCCGATCGACGAGCTCGCTCTCCGGCACCTCCATCGCGATCACGAACTCCACTCGATGGCCTTCATCGGCCAGCATCTGGTCCAGGGCGCGCGCCTGCTCGAGCGTGCGTGGGAACCCGTCCAGCAGCACGTCCGAGCTCACATTCGGATCGCGCAGGATGCCCTGGACGATGCGGATGATCACGTCGTCGGGCACGAGGTCGCCGCCGGCCATGATCCGCGCGACCTCGTGGCCGATCTCAGTGCCCCGGGCGACCTCGGATCGCAGGATGTCGCCGGTGGACAGGTGCTTCAGTTGGAACTCGCCCTCGATCCGGGCGGCCTGGGTGCCCTTCCCGCTTCCGGGCGGCCCGAAGATGATGCCAATCATTTCTTTTTACCTTCTGCCCGCCGCGAAGCGACCGGTCGGATGGAGGAGGTGGAGAAGCTTCTCACGCGATCACGGCTCTGTTCGATGCTTGGCACGGCGGTCGGGGATCTGGATTTCGTGCCGCAGTCGCCACCATGTGTCGGCCTGCTCTTCCAGCAGCTCTCGCACGGCGGGGTCGGGACCGGAAGCCTCGCCCACCTGGCTCATCTTGAGCCAACGGCGGGTGATCTCCACGTAGAGGTCGGCCTCCGTCCAGCCGGGCAGTTGCTCGAGCACACGGTGCTTCCGGATCGCCTCCGCCACGGGCTTGTAGACGTGGTCGTACCAGCTTGCCGCCGCCTCCGGCAGGGGAACCGGGCGATTCAGCTCGAGGCCGAGAAAGTAGCCATGTCCGAAGATGTGCCTGAGGATCTCGTCGTAACGACCGAGCCGGCTGCACTCGAGCCGCGCCTCGGGACGGGTGCGGTGCAACTGAGTGGTCTCGAGAAACGCCGCATACTCGGCCGCCCGCAGCAGCGCGGCCGCATTGCGCTTGCGACCCAGCGGCGCGCGCGTCTTGACCTCGACCACACGCGCGTTGATGGTGGCGCGGTCGAGGCTGCGCGCAACTGAAACACGATGGTGCCCGTCGATCACGTAATAGTCGTCGCCAACCCTGTACGCGTCGATCGGTGGTAGCTCGTCTCCTTCGACCATCGCCTGGTAGATGCGCGTCCAGCGATCGCGCAGGCGCCGGCTCACGGGGAGGAAGCCCGGGTCGAAATCGCCTGCCTTCGAGGGCGGCGCGGCCGAGCCCACTATGCGGTCGAGCGGGATCTCCTGGATTCCGCCATAGGACCTCCCCTCGAGGCCGGCGGCTTCGAGCACCGGCTCGATCGACTGCAAGCTGCGGGCCCGCCGCGTGAGGATCGAGCGGACCGAGCGCGTGAAGGCACGAAATCGGGCAGCGTCGAAGTCCTCGAGCGCCCGGATCCGCTCCAATCGCTAGCTCAAATCAGCGCCTTTTCGCTCTCGGAGTCGAAGAAATGCAACCCGCGGGTGTCCAGGCCGAGCTGCACGGTGTCGCCGAGCTGCACGCTCATCCGCGGGTCGACACGCGCCGTCACCTGGTCTGTGCCCACCTGCCCGTACAGGAACTGGTCAGAGCCGAGGCGCTCCACCACGTCGACCTTCATCTTCATCGCTGGTCCGCCCTCGACCACGCGGTCGGTCACCGCCTCGGGCCGGAACCCGAGCGTGCCCTTTGTCGCGCTCACCGGCTTCGGCAGCTTGACCTCGAGCCCGGAAGCCTTCGCGGTGCCGTTCTCCACCGTCGCCGGCACGAAGTTCATGGTGGGGCTTCCGATGAAGCCCGCCACGAAGAGGTTGGCGGGGTGGTCGTAGATGTCGCCCGGCGTTCCGACCTGCTGGAGGATTCCGGCATTCATGATCGCGATCCGGTCGCCCATCGTCATCGCCTCGACCTGGTCGTGGGTGACGTAGATGAACGTGGTCTCGAGATCGCGATGCAGCTTCTGCAGCTCAATTCGCGTCTGGCCGCGCAGCTTGGCGTCGAGGTTTGACAGCGGCTCGTCGAGGAGGAAGACCTTGGGGCTGCGCACGATCGCGCGCCCGAGCGCGACGCGCTGGCGCTGGCCGCCTGACAGGGCGCGCGGCTTCCTCTTCAGGAAGTTGTCGAGGCCAAGGATCCGCGACGCGTTCTTGACACGCTTTTCGATCTCGTGTTTCTTCATATGCTGCATCTGCAGCGGGAAAGCCATGTTGTCGAAGACGGACATGTGCGGGTAGAGGGCATAGGACTGGAACACCATCGCGATGTCGCGGTCCTTGGCCGCAACATTGTTCACAACGCGATCGCCGATGCGGATCTGGCCCTCGGTGATCGCCTCGAGCCCGGCGAGCATGCGCAGCGCGGTCGACTTCCCGCAACCGGATGGGCCCACCAGGACCATGAACTCCTTGTCCTTGATCTCGACGTTGAAGTCTTTCACGACTGTGAGGTCCGCGGTGTAGCGCTTCACGACGTGGTCGTACGTGACTGATGCCATCTCGTTCTTTCTATCCCTTCACTGAACCGGCGAGGATGCCGCGCACAAAGTAGCGCTGGAGGCTGAGGAACACGACCAGGGGCACGATCATCGAGAAAAACGCGGCCGCGGTCAGGAGCTGGTAGTTCTGGCCGTACGAGCCGACCAGGTTGACGAGCGACACTGTCACCGGAGCCACATTGGGCGTGCCACCCACGTAGATGAGAGCGACCAGGAGGTCGTTCCACACCCAGAGGAACTGGAAGATGACGAGCGACGCAATGGCCGGCACCGACAGGGGCACCACGATCCGGAAGAACACCGTCAGCATGCCAGCGCCGTCGATCTCGGCCGACTCAAAGAGGTCGCTTGGGAGAGCCCGGAAGAAGTTCGAGAGCAGGTAGATCGAGAAGGGCAGCCCGTAGCCGGCGTGAGCGAGCCAGAGCGGGATGAAGGGTGGCAGCCCGAGCGAGGTCAGATGGTCGGGGGTGAAGCCAAGCTTCACGAATTCCGTGGTGACCGGGATGAAGGTGAGCTGCAGGGGCACGGCGAGAAGCCCGACCAGGGCCAGGAAGATCCAGTCACGGCCTGGGAACTTCATCCAGGCGAACGCATAGGCGGCGAAGGCGGCGATCGTGACCGGGATGATCACGGCCGGGATCGAGATCATGAAGCTGTTGAAGAATCCCTGGCCGAGGTTGCTGGCCGACAGCATCTGCGAGTAGTTGTCCAGGGTGAACTTGAACGGCGGCGCCAGGGCGGTCCACCATCCGCTGTTCGCAATGTCCTGGGG
>JBOHUQ010000037.1:0-8722 GCA_050734495.1 Candidatus Dormibacteraceae bacterium | reverse complement strand
AACCACGACCGATATTCCTGCCCGCACGGCGTCTATCCAACCGCGGGCGCCGACCGCTGGTGCGCCCTCAGCATCCACGACGACGCCGAATGGGTCGCGTTCAAGAAGGCGCTGGAGGAGCCCGAATGGACCAAGTCTCCTGCCCTGATGACGGAGGCCGGACGGCGGGCCGCCGCCCCCGAGCTCGACCGGGGGATCGCGGAGTGGACCGCCGCCCGTTCGCGCGAGGAAGTGGTCCGCACCTTGCGGGCGGCGGCGATCCACGTTGCGCCGGTGAACGATATGGCCGATCTCCATTCGGATCCGCAGCTGAACGCACGCCAGGTGTTCAGGCCGCTGGCGCATGGGGCGCTGGGAAGCTACATGGGAGTCGGGCCGCCCTTCGCCCTCTCAGAAACGCCGGCCAATCTCAGCCACGGCGCACCGCTGCTTGGCGAGCACACCCGCCAGGTCATGCGAGACATGCTGGGCATCTCCGACGACGAGTGCGAGCGCCTCGAACGGGAGCACGCTTTCGACTGACGGCGCGAGATTCAGTGCTGCTGCGCGGCCGAGCCCAGAATCCATGGAAAGAACTTCGCCTGCACCCACTTGAGGAGCAGCACGTTGGCGACGCCGAACATCGACGAGATGAAAACCACCGCCAGAAGCTGTCCAGTCAGGAATGAGTTTCCGAAGGTGATGAGGAGGAAGCCGAGCCCCGTAAGGCTGATTTCCATCTCGCTCACGATCATCCCGATGATGGCAAGGCCCACTGCCACCCGCACCCCGGCCAGGATGTACGGGACGGAGGCAGGCAGACTGATCTTCCACAGCATCTGCAGCTCGGACAATCCGAACGCGCTGGCCACTTCGACGTAACCACGGTTGATGTTCCGCATGCCGGCCAGCGTGTTCAGCAGAATCGGCCACAGCGTAATCAGGAAGATGAACAGGAGTCTGGCGTTCTGACTGATACCGAGCCAGATGATGACCAGCGGAATGATCACGACCAAAGGCGTCGCATTCAGGAAGTTGACGAATGGGCTCAAGACCTTGTCGGCCAGCGCATAGCGCCCCATCACGATGCCGATGGCAATGCCGGCCGCGATTCCGGCGACTCCGCCTATGACCACCTCTTCGAGCGATTCGAGCAGCGGCTCGAAGATGACCCCGCGAGCGACCAGCCGAACGAGGTCTTGGGCCACCTCGAGCGGAGTCGAGATCAGTATGGGGTTCAGATAGACACCCGACCACTGCCACGCGATCAGGACGAGGCCGACGGCGACCACGGGCGCCGCGAGCTCCAGCCGCCGATGCGTCCGAGAACGCCCCTTCGCGACCGCGGTGACCGCGCTCACAGCATCACCTCGTCGCGCACGCCGAGGAACTCGATGATCGATTCGCGCATCTCGATGGCCTTGGGATGACCGCGTACGTTGAACTCCCAGCGGGGATGGGAAAGGTCGACGTCCATGATCTTGGCGAGCCTGCCAGGCTTGCCTTTGAACAGCACGATCCGGTTGCTCAGAAAGATCGCCTCGTCGACGTCATGAGTGACGAAGACGATGGTCGTGCCGAGCTTGGACCAGAGCTTGGAGACTTCGATCTGGAGAGCCTCGCGCGTGAAGTTGTCGAGGTGGCCGAAGGGCTCGTCCATCAGCAGCACCTTGGGGTGGGTGGCGAGAGCACGTGCCACGCCGACGCGCTGCTGCATTCCGCCCGACAGCACATAAGGCGGCACCTCGGCCACGTCCTCCAGGCCCACCATGCGCAGCGCCTCCAGCGCGCGGGCTCGCCGTTGCGCGGCCGGCATGTGACGCGCCTCGAGGCCGATCTCCACGTTCTCACGCACGTTGCGCCAGGGGAGCAGGTTGATGTCCTGGAACACGAAGCCCATCTCCTGACTGACGCCGGTCAGCTCGACGCCGTTGAATACGATTCGGCCGCCGCTCTGCTCGGTGAGACCGTCGAGTATGCGCAGCAGCGTCGTCTTGCCGCATCCGCTCGGTCCGACGAAGCTGATGAACTCGCCATCGCGAATACTCAGGCTGACGTCGCGCAGGGCCTCGACTCGGCGTCCGTGCGTCTCGTATACGTGGCTGACGGCCTCGATCTCTAGCAAGGTTGCCTCCTCACCTGCGAGCCGCCGCCGAGGCTGCGATCCAGGGGTAGAACCGGTACTGGAAGAGCTTCAGGAATCCGAACAGCATCATTGCCAGTCCGGTGCTCGTGATGATGGCTGCGATCAGGTAGTCGGTCTGAAAGTAGGACCCAAAGTTCTCGGTCAGCCCGCCAAGGCCGCTCTCCCCCACTTCCTGCCCCCCGAGGATCATGCCCACCGTGGCCTGGGCCAGGGCGACTCGCATGCCCGCCAGGAAGAAAGGCATCGCGGCAGGTACGAAGATCTTGAATGTCATGGCCAATGGCCCGAGGCCAAAGGCAGCGCCGACGTCAGCGTATCCCCGCCTTACATTGCGGACTCCGCTGAGCACGTTGATGACGATCGTCCAGATGCAGATGATCACGATGAACGCGACTCGCGCGCGCACGTCCGTGCCGAACCAGATCTCCATCAGCGGCAAAAGGGCGATCGTCGGCGTCGCGTTGAAGAAATTGACAAACGGGTCGAAAACGCGCTCCACCACGCGAACGCGACCCATGGCGATTCCGAGGCCGAATCCGGCGAGTGTCGCGACCCCAAGCCCGATCACCATTTCGAGCAGGCTCGAAAGGAAGGCAGCCGGCAGCGATCCGTCGGCGATGCTGGAGGCAAATGCCTTGAGGACTGCGAGCGGCGTGGAGATGAATATCGGATTCATGAACAATCCGGACGCTTGCCACAGGCCGAGCACGGCGCCGATCGCCAGGATGCGCAGTGCCTCAGCCCGCCACGCCGCTGCGCCGTCGCGCCGCCCGCGCCCGGCGGAAACGTGTGCTTGAGCTGGGGCCGCCAGGTTGGCCGCTCCCGCCTGACGCCCGATCACACTGCCCTCGACTTTAGGCCTGGATCGCCTGCGCGTGCTTTTTGTAGTAGGCGACTGCGGCGTTCCAAGGGCCTGTCACCGCCCATACTGACAGCGGCCGGTCGCCCTGGCCCTTGATCTGGCCCGACTGCTTGGCAGCGTCGAAGTTTTTCTGCAGGCTCGCGGTTTCCATGCCGCTGCCGTCGTTGGGCCAGGGCTGGGCCTTCGCGAGCGCGTCGTAGCTGGCCGACGCTTCGTCCGCCGTCACCGCGTTCTTGGTGAATTCGATGGCGTTCTGGATCCACTGACTCTTCTCCTGGTCGAAGACCCACGATGCATGGAGCCAGGCGAGATCGATCGCTTCCGCGCCCGCCGGGTTGGCCCTCAGCCAGTCCGAGGTCGCCGTCATGTAGCTGTCCGCGTCCCATGACTCAAGAGTCGCGCCGTTGGCCAGCACGTTGTAACTGCCGTGCTTCTGGAGGGTAAGGAGCGCATCCGCGTGCACGAACGCGACGTCGACCTTACCCTGAATCAGCTGGTTGACGGAGTTCCCGTTGGAGCCGGTGAGCTGGATCTTGACATCGCTTCGGCCGAGGCTAGCCTTGCTCAGCGCGCCGTCGAGCAGGTAGTTGTCGGGCGATACCGTGGTCGCGATCGCGACGGTATGGCCTTTGACCTGGTTCAGGGCCGAGAGCGTGCTGGACACCATGAGGTAGTCGACGTGTACCTGGTTGTCGCCGAACACGTCGAGGCCGGCGTTGAGACCGGTCGGAAGGGGCCCCGCAGTGGCTTGGAGCTGGCCGCTGACGACGGCGAGCTGCGTCGTGTTGCCGGCCCCAAGCTGCAGGTCGGCGTTGGCACCCCATTTCTTGAGCTCCTGCACGACGATGTAGACAACTGTGTCACCGATGGTGGCGTCACCTGCCGCGTTGCCCAGATGAACGGTAAAGCCGTTCAGGTCCGGCGTGCCGTCGGACTTGAAATGCAGGGACGTCGGCGAATAGCCGGAGGACGTCGATGTATTCGACGGCGAGCTGCCACAGGCACCCACCATCATCGCCGCAATTGCCAGTCCACCCAATAGCGCGCTCTTCATTCGTTGAATCTCCCGTTTGGTCCAACGCGGCCCACCGGTCCACGCCCGGTGGTTCCCCGCCGGCTGCCTGCCAACGGACTGATGTTAATATCATCAAGCCAACGGGGCAAGTTGGAGAGACGACGTCCCAGGCGTGGTCTGCGGCTCTATGAATCGAGATGGAATGAAGCCGGCGGCTTCCGGCAGACACGAACCCGAGGCGGTGGAGATCGAACGCCGCAAGGGCGAACACCTGATGCTCGCCGCTTCAGGGATGGTGGACAGCCTCGGCGGACCGGGCTGGACGGACGTCCATCTGGTGCACCACGCACTGCCGAAAACGGACCTGAACAGCGTCGACGTAAGCGTTTCCTTCCTCGGCCACCGCTTGAGCGCCCCGCTAGTCATCGCATCAATGACGGGAGGCCACGAGCAGGCGGTTGAGATCAATCGCCGGCTCGCCGCGGCTGCGGAGCGGCACGGCATCGCGATGGGTCTGGGCAGCCAGAGAGCCGCCCTGAGGAATCCGGCACTCGCTCGTACTTACTCGATCGCCCGAGAGGCGGCTCCGTCGGCGATGCTGATCGGCAATATCGGTGCACCGCAGCTTGTCGAGCAGGACGCCGGCCGACGAGTGTCCGCCTCCGACTTGCGCGTCGCGGTGGAAATGGTGCGAGCACAAGCGCTGGCGATCCACCTCAACTTCCTCGAGGAAGCGGTGCAGACCGAGGGCAACCGCCACGCAGCAGGTCTGCGTGCGGCGCTGGCCGAAGCCGTTCGACACGCGGGTGTGCCCGTGATCGGAAAGGAGACGGGGTCGGGTCTCTCGCGCGCTGCGGCATTGGAGCTCCGTTCGCTCGGTTTCAGCGCACTCGACGTGGGCGGGCTCGGTGGAACGAGCTTTGCCGCCATCGAAGCCGAGCGAGCATCTGCTCGCGGTGACGCACGCGGCCATCGCCTGGGCGAGGTATTTCGCGGCTGGGGCATCCCGACGGCGGTCTCGGTAGTCGGAGCTGCCGATGCGAAGCTGCCGGTGATCGCAACGGGCGGAGTGCGCACCGGCCTCGATGCCGCAAAAGCGATCGCGTTGGGCGCCCATCTGGTCGGTGTGGCCCGGCCTCTGCTGGAGGCGGCGCTGGAAGGCGAATCGCGCATCGACGAGTGGATCGACCAGTTCGTCGAGGAGCTGCGAGTCGCCGTCTGGCTTGCCGGGGGCACGCGGTTGGACGACCTTCGGACAGCGCCACGCGTGGTTACAGGCGAGCTGCGAACATGGCTGGATGACCTCGGCTACGCGGTGAGGACGGCCGCAGTTCCGACGTGAGTGCCTCGTAGCCTCGGCTCGCGACTGCCTCGCGAGCTGCAGGTTTTGATGGACGGCCAGGATCTGGCCGGGCGGGAAGGGTTCACGTTCCTTCTGATCACCGCGCCTGAAAAAGCCTGGCCACACGTAGCGATGCTGAGCGTGGGAGAGGTTTTCGCGCCTTCCGACAGCGAGATCCGCCTGGCCCTGTGGCCGGGAAGCCAGACGACCCAGAACCTGACCGCCGGGGGCCTCGCGCTTCTGATGGTGATCGCATCCGGCGCGGCCTGTTACGTGCGGATGCGATGCAGCCGTCTTGCGGATTCGAACGTCCGAGGCCGCCCGCGGGCGGTGTTTTCGGCTCAGGTCGACGAAGTGCTGGAGGACGTCGTCGATTACGCCGAGATCACGGGCGGAATCGGATTCCGGCTGCGGAACCGCGAGCAGGTTTTGTCAAGCTGGGCCGAGTCTGTCGATCTGATGCGCTCGAGCACGAAGTAAGCCTGGGTTACGCGGCAGCACCGCTCCCCGGTTCACAGCCTCAGCTGTGTTTGATTCGGCGTCGCCCAGGAACCAGCAGCTGGACCAGCAACCCGTTCAACCACCGCTCGTAGTTCTCGCCTGACCAACCCTCCCTGACCACGAGCTCCGTGTACACTTCCGAGCCGGTCAGGGCCCGAATCATCGCTCCGGCCTCATTCGCATCAAGTCCTGGCCGCAACTGCTTTTCGAGGCCCTCGACGACCATGCGGAAAGACCGCGCACGGTCGTCCTTCCAACCGGCGACCATCCGGGCGACCTCGGCGTCCGAGGTGGCCGCCCCTTCGAGGAGCGCAACGACACCACGCTCCGACTCCCACTGGCGCCGACTCGACTCCGCAACCAGGGCAAGGCGCCGGCCGAGGTCCGGTTCGGCCAGGCCCTTCGACACGGCTTCCTGAATACCGGACTCTTCCAGCCATGCCTCGCAGATCGCACCGAGGATTCCCTTCTTGCTGCCGAACGCCGCATAGATCGTGCGCGGCGAGACTCCCGCCTCCTCCGCAACGGCGTCGATGCTGGTGGTTCCATACCCTCCGCCGGCGAACAGCTTGCGGGCAGCCTGAACGATCAGCTTCCTGGTCTGAAGTGCCTGGCGCTGGCGGTATGACTGGGGTCGAAGGTTGACATCCGACATAGCTGCCAATACAGAAACACTCACATGACTGCAGGTTAACTGCAGTGACTGCGGGAAAACTGAACTCAGGAGCCAGGACATGAAGACGGTGCAGCGATTCGAAACTGTGATTGTGGGGGGAGGCCAGGCCGGCCTCAGCACTGCGTACGAGCTGACGCACCGGGGCGTTGATTGCATTGTTCTCGAAGCCGAACCGCGCATCGGCAATCAATGGCGTCGCCGCTGGGACTCGCTTCGGCTCTTCACCCCCGCGCGTTTCGACCGCCTGCCCGGCTCCAGGTTCCCGGCGGACGATATGACCTTTCCAACCAAGGATGAGCTCGCCGATTATCTCGAGAGCTACACGGCAGCTGCCTCTCTGCCGGTTCGGAGGGGGGTGAAGGCGATCTCACTCACCCGCGCGGAGGGCGGCTACCAGCTCTATACCTCCGCCGGTCCCTGCGAAGCGGACCATGTCGTCATCGCCACCGGCTACGACAAACCAAAGCTGCCTGACTTTGCGAAGAATGTCTCACCCACGGTCAAGCAGTTGCATGCATTCGACTACCGCAATCCAGACCAACTGATCGGTGATGTGCTGGTCGTCGGCGCGGGTACCTCCGGGGTCGAGATCGCGATCGAAGCCGCTCAGTCGAAGCATGCCACCACCCTGGCTGGCCGCAGCACCGGAGCTGTACCTCCCGCCGCATACGCGTTTGGCGGCCGCGTCTTCTGGTTCTACGCCAACCGCATAGCCTCCCTTGACAACCCAATCGGCCGCGCGATGCGCCCGCAGGTGGTCAGACGCGGCGCGCCACTGATCCGTCTGAAGATGGCCGATGCCACCGCCGCCGGGGTCGCGCGCGCATCTCGCGTCATGTCCGTCGAGGACGGTTTGCCAGTCTTCGAGGACGGAATGCGTGCCCGGGCCGACACCATCGTGTGGTGCACAGGCTTCGGTCATGACTACAGTTGGATCCACCTGCCGATCGTGGTTGAGGATGGGCTGCCGCGGCATCGTCGGGGAGTCGTGGAGGCTGAACCCGGGCTCTACTTCGTAGGCCTGGTCTTCCAATCCAGGCTGGCCTCAGGCTTCCTCGGCGGCGTCGGGATGGACGCCCGATTTGTCGCGGAGACGATTGGCGACCGGGTACGCAAGTCAGGAGCCGTCGGCCGCCCGGGAGTCGGGCACATCTTCGACGAGCTTGTGGAGATCGGCCCCGGTCATGCGGGTACGGTACCACCGGCCTCGTCGAGCAACTCCTAGGTTGTGGCTGGGGAGGAAGGATTCGAACCTTCCACCATCTGATCCAGAGCAATCTGCGCTATCGTCCGCACACAAATTGAACTTGGCTGCCGCGTCTGATTCGTGGATTACGCGGCAGCACCGCGTCTGATGCCGGAGCGATAAAACGGCGCTAAGTCGACGTGTGGCGTGCGCATTCCACAGGCGGTCGCCGACCATGAGGGGTCGAGGGCGGCGCTTCGGTCTGGCCGGAAGAGCATCGCGTCGTTCTTCTCCGGGCCGCCGCTCGTGAAGCTGCGGATCCGGCGCAACGCGGAAAGAGAAATCGTGGGCTCGGCCGGGCTGAGCGGGACGGGTGCCAGGCCGGGCGACGTCGAGGCGGTCGCAGTGGCCGGCGCGCTCATGGGAGTGCAGCGGGCGCTGGTCGGCTACGTGCGGAACAAGATTCTCGCTGGGCGGCGCGGCCGTAAGCTCGTGGGGGACGCGAGGTCACAGGCGGTGCGAGGATTTGGGCGCCTCGAGAAGGGCCTGACGGACTACGTAAGGAAACGCTAGGCAACCTGCTCCGAGAGCGAGAGGAGGGTCATGAATCAATTCTTTGATGAGCTCGGCCGGCGTTGGGTCGCGGGCGCCCGGCGCCGGGAGGCCACGATCGAGGCGCCTTCGCTGGATGCCAGGGTCGCACTCGAGCTGCTCGAGCTGGCCCGGGTTGCGGCTCACACCCGTGAGCGGCGATTCGCCCCGCTCTCGTGCTACATGGCCGGGGTCGCGGCGGAGCGGCTGCGAATGGCCAATCCCGGTCTCGACGACGGGGCTGTGGCTGACTATATCAACGAGATTCGCCTGGAGCTGGAAGCGGAAACCCCGGACGTCTCTAACGAACGTTGATCACCGGGAGCTGGCGGAAGCTCTGCACCGAGATCCGAGCCGCGACCGCTGATGCGACGTCGCGAAATGCCTTCGCGCCGGACGTGTCCGGGCGCGAGACGACCACGGG
>JBOHUQ010000036.1:0-3909 GCA_050734495.1 Candidatus Dormibacteraceae bacterium | reverse complement strand
CTGTACGCCCGCGTGGCTAATGCGCTGCGAATGCCGCCCGTGGGGGAGTGGGACACATTCCCGTTCGAAGGGAACCTGCGGCCACGCCCGCTTCGACCGCCACTCGACGAGGAGGTGCCACGCCAGGGAGCAGGCGGGATTGATTGCCGAGCGTGCGCAGCGCCAGATGATCGATTCATCTGGACCACCGAACGCTGGCGGCTTGGTGCCTTTGAACGACCGTCAGGGCTGCCGGTCATTCTGATCCTCGAGCCGCGGGCCCACTATGGCGAGCCAGGCGATCTGCCGGACGACCTGGCAGCGGAGCTGGGCGTGACGCTGGCGCGAGTTGAACGCGCAGTGCGAGCCGTCCCCCATGTTGGCCGCGTCCACGTCTGCCGGTGGGGCGATGGTGGCGAGCACCTGCACTGGTGGTTCATCGCTCGCCCGTCGCGCCTGCCGCAGCTGATTGGCAGCTTTGCCGCGATCTGGGATGACATCCTCCCTCCCATTCCGGAAGAGATCTGGCGCGAAAATCTGGCTGTGGTCGCGCGCGAACTTTCTCTGTGACACCAGCGCCGAATGACAGAGGCCGTTCTGTCGCAAATAGAACGCTGGCTAGCAGCGGATCACACACTGCTTGCAAAGAGTCAGCCGGCGGACCCGTTACTTCGGGAGGGGATGAAGCGTCTAACTGATATGCGTGCGGTGTGGCGCATCCATGCGGCGTCAATAGTCGTCGTGCTCGTTGCTGCCTGCGGGAATCCAACCCCGGATGCCGTGGTTCAGCACGTCTCGATGCGGCTCACGGACTCGTCGGCCAGTTTTGGCCTTCAGCTGGTCGACCACCTGCTGGCCGAGCCAGACGCAGGTAACGTCTTCGTCTCTCCGCTGAGCGCAACCTTGATGCTGAGCATGGCCGCGTCGGCGGCTCAGGGTAAAACCCAGGCCGCAATGCTGAATACGCTCGGTCTCGACCCGAGCGTGGATCCCAGCACCGAGGCGCGGCATACGATCGAACGCCTGACCCAGAGCGACCCCAATATCCAGGTGGAGCTGGCGCAGGCGGTGTGGGCTGAGGCGGGCTTGCCGCTGAGCCCCGCCTACGTCACCAAGCTGCGCAACGACTACAAGGCGCAGATCTCAAATCTCAACTTCCAGTCGCCGAACGCTCCCGCGGTGGTCAACCACTGGGTGGACAGCGCTACGCATCACAAGATCACACAGCTCGTCGACGGTTTCGATCCAAACGTCGTCGCCTACCTGGCCAACGCGACGTACTTCCATGGACTGTGGCGGACCGAGTTCGAATCACACGGCTCAGCCGACTTCCACACGTTCAGCGGAACTGCCGTGAAGGTGCCGATGATGCAGCGCACTGAAAACGTGACGATGCTGACAACACCGACCTACGTCGGGGCGCTGCTCCCTTACAAAGGCGGGCGTTTCAGCGCGCTTCTGCTGTTGCCCAAGCAGCTTCTTGCGCCGGCGGACTTCGCCAAATTTCTCACTGCGGCGAGCTGGGGCCAGACCATCCGCTATTTGCACACGGCGACGGGCACTTCGCTGGGCGCAAACTGCAAGAGACCAGACACCGCGCCGGCACCTGATGTCGGGATCGATTGCGAAGGGACGCTCGTCATGCCGAAGTTCACCCTCGAATACAAGAAGGATCTGACGAAGACACTGGGCGCGATGGGGATGCCCGTGGGGCCTGGAGCCAGTCTGCCGGGATTCTGTTCCGGATGCTTCCTCAGCGATGTGGTCCAGAAGACGTACGTCCAGGTGGACGAGGAGGGAACCACCGCGGCCGCCGCGAGCGGCGGCAACGTCGCGACGGCAGCCCACATTCCTGTGGTCGTCGATCGCCCCTTTGCGTTCGCCCTCATCGACAGCGCGACGGACGCGCCGCTCTTCCTGGGTGCGATCGGAGACCTTTAGTGTTAGCTACAGCCCTCGCCAGCCAGTGACGGGGGGCGTCTGGCGAAGCCGTCATTCATCGACCGTAGTCAATCGAGGATCAGCCGAAACCCCTACGATCGGCGCCTACGGAGATTCTTTCTTCGGTGTTCGCCGGTTGAGTTCCCGGGTGGCGCACTCGATCGCGTCGGCGGGGCGCTGGTGAGTGATGTGCTCGCAGAACCACACCTCCTGACGGTCGGACGGACGCCTGAGGACGGCCGTGTAGTCGGGGCGTCGCTCCAGCTGAACGTAGGTTGGCTGAAGATCTGGAGCCATGCTGGGGATCTTAACCGTCGTCGTGGTGAGCGACGCCAACCTGCTCACAGGCTTCGGATTGGCGAGTGGTAGGGTGTTCGGGCCCGTCCAGCACCATCGGGGTGCCGGCCTGCCTGCGCTTATCCAGCAATGCTTGGCCTCAGTTCTTCTCCCCGCGCTCGTCGGGCCCGGTGGCGTCGGACTGAGTCACCGCCCGGTAATGAGCCTGCCTCTGGCGCAGCTGCTCCAGGTTGAGCGCCTGCAGCCTCTGTAGGTCCCTACGCTCCCGCGCGGTCTTCGACCTGAATGAGAGCCAATCATAGAGATCTTGCGCTCGCACCCTTACGAGTATGCGCCTGCGTGAGGAGGTAGCCAGCTTGCCCCCGCCCTTGGGTGCGGAGATGGAGACTCCGATACGAACATCTCTCGCCATCAGGGCCTGAGATCCGCTCATTTCCGAGCGTGGTCGCATGAACTCCGTCGGACTCTTTGGCGCCCACAGCCTCATCCGTCTCGGGCCGAGGGACTATGCTCCCATATAGCCGCCCGCTCCCGAGCCCGCAAGAACTTTTGAGTTGAATGGCGGACATTGCGGAGCGGCCCGCTTGTCGGCGCGCACCACAACCATTCAGGACAGTTTGTGATTATCAAGAGTTAGAACGGCCAGCCTCGTAGCTCTGGCGACCGGGAGGAACGACCATCGCGACCGAACCAGTGTTGCCGACTGAGACAAAGGGCGCTTTCGCGATTGGGATGCTAACCGCCGGTCCAGAGATTGCACGCGATGCCAGGACGCCGAACACGACCGGGAGGAGGCGCGTGAGCAAGGGCCCGGAGAGGCCGGAACGCAAGTTCGAGGACGAGCTGATTGCCGTCGCCGAGCAGTTCATCGTCAAGGGCAAGGAGCATGGCCACCTCACGCCCGACGAAATCCTGCAGGGCTTCCCCGAGATCGACGCCGAACCCGACCAGATCCTCCGGATCTTCGCCGCCTTCAAGGAGATCGGGATCGAGGTCACTGATGGCGAGAAGGATTTCGAAGAGGTCGAGCAGACCGACGATGAGATGTTCCTCGACCTCGAGATGATGGATTCCGCCGCCCTCGACGACCCGGTGCGGATGTACCTCAAGGAGATCGGGCGCGTCAACTTGCTAACAGCCAAAGACGAGGTCGAACTGGCGCAAGCGATCGAGGCCAAGCCCCTTCACGACGCCCTCAAGGCGCTCGCCGTCATTGAGGAGATCGATGGCCGCCAGCGCTCGGTTGAGGAGATGCTGCCTGAGGTGATCGAGCGGCTCGCGCTGGTCAAGCGCAAGGGCCTGCAGGTGCACATCGCGCACGAGCTGCTGGGCCTCGCCGACCTCTCCAAGATGCAGAGCCTTCTCGACGCCGCCGCCGCAGAGCGCCGGCGGCTAGCTACCGGCGCCGCGCGTCCCCGAGTGCGTGCGGAGGCACTGGGGGCGTATCGCGTCGCACTCTACCGGCTGACCGAGCGCTACGAGCGCGCCTATGAGGCCAAGCAGCGGTTGACCGAGGCGAACCTGCGGCTGGTCGTGTCGATTGCCAAAAAGTACATCGGCCGCGGCCTGTCCTTCCTGGATTTGATCCAGGAAGGCAACATGGGCCTCATCCGCGGAGTTGAGAAGTTCGACTACCAGAAGGGGTTCAAGTTCTCGACCTACGCCACCTGGTGGATCCGACAGGCCGTGACG
>JBOHUQ010000035.1:0-2303 GCA_050734495.1 Candidatus Dormibacteraceae bacterium | reverse complement strand
GTCCCTGCTTCCGAGCAATAAGGCTGATCCGGATCACTTCAGGATACTTAGCTTGTCCTTAATATCGTGCATTGGACCGGATTCCGTATTCAAACATGATATTCTTGCTTTTGTGAAGAACCTGCATGAGTCCGGACTCACCCGAGTGCCGGTATTGGAACAAAGCATGTCGTGGTTAGTGGACCACGGCCCTGTGGCCGCAAAGCCGCCGCTGCCAATGTGGGCCCTGGACCGCCTCGTCCGACAGGGTCGAGTGATGCGCTTGCGCCGCGACTTCTACCTGGCTCCTACAAAAGAGGGTCAACTCCCATCCATACAGACCGTCGCGGGACTGCTCTCCCCCGGCGGATACATCAGCTTCCACGGCGCCTTCATCCTGCACGGCCTGACCGACCAGGACACGAGTACATGGGTCGTCATGTCCGAACGCAGGCAGGCTGCGGCACGTTATGGAACCAGGAGGATCCAGTTCGTGTACGCGCCCGCGCGTGCCGCCGCTGGACACACACAGGTGCGCAACTTCGATGGCTTTCCGGTTCGGGTCGCGACTGTAGCTCAGGCCATGTTCGATTGCCTCGCCCGCCCGCAGAGTGCTCCCTCGCCGCGCGCGCTGATCTCGATCTTCGCGCTCGGGCTGAAGTCGGTGCGACTTAACAAGAAGCAATTCATCCAACTCGTGGTCGAAGCAGACTCACCGGCTGTAGCGAGGCGGGCGGGACTTCTGCTGGAGCTCGCCGGAGCCAAGGTTGACGAGAGGGTCCGCAACATTGCGCTTCGCACACACGACAGAAGCCCCCTCTTGCGGCAAGGCCCTGCGGCGGCCTCGGATCCGACCTGGAGGCTTGAACTCCCCGTCCCGCGAGAAGAACTGGTGGCAGCTGCGCGCGAGCTCTGATGACCAGCAAGCGCGAGCGAGAAGTCGTAACCACACGACAGCGTGTGGTCCAAGCCGCCGAGGCTGCGCTTGTAAGTCCGGAAGAGCTCGATCGCGCGCTCGTGCTTGGCCAAATCGCGTACTTCCTGACACAACACCGTAGGATCGGCCGGCGAGTTGCTTTCAAAGGCGGCGCGGTCATGAAGCTGCTCGACGCCAGTCCTCGATTCTCAGGCGACCTCGATGGCGTGGCGGTCACTGGCAAGCCCATCGAGCAACGCTGGATTGAGGAGGCACTGTGGGCGAACCCCGAGGCGGCTAGGGTCTTCCTCGCGAAGCCGCGGATCGTCAACGCGACGGACCGAGGAATCAGCTATCCCATCGTCGAATGCCGGGCGGTCGGCTCAGGTAGGAATCCGATCACCGTCAAGCTCAGCATCAACTGGAGCGAGAGGCTCGAGCTCGATCCACTGTGGCGCCATCTCAAGGTCCACGGCGTCGGTCACGCAGTCAAGATCCCGACCGTCGATGATCGGGAGCGGGCGGCTGAGAAGGTCCGGGCATGCCTTGATCGAGCTGACGTCAACGACGCCTTCGATCTCAATCACTTCGCCGCGCGGGGCTGGAAGCGAGATGACTGGAACCTGGTGGCGAGGCTGGTGCCCATCAAGCTGCAAAACTCAACGATCAAGCCCGGAACGAATCTCCTGGCCCGATTTGACCAACAGCTGGCGGTCGTCAAGGCAGTTTGGCCAGGCGACATGGTTGTGGCCGGCGGCGCACCGGCGTGGGCGGCGGTGGAAGGTGGAGTCCTTCGCTTCCGAGACCTGCTCTCGTAACAACTGCTCGCAATCATCTTCGTGGTGATCATCATGATCATTACGACGCCGCCTATCGCTGCGTGAAGGCTGCTGGCAGTGAAGTTCATAAAACGTTCTCGAGATCGCCTTCAAGTTCGCCACCAATTGTGAGCAGGCGTACGAACCTGCCAACGGGCGGACCCGCAAGCTCTACAACACAGGGTGTTTGAGCGACTCGCGGTGCGAAACGGCGAGGTTACAGGGGTGACGTACCGCGAACCCTTTGGGTCGCTTTTTGTATTGCCTTGATGAGGTTCGCCGCCGGCTGCGCGAGGTGGCCAAAGTCATGGAATAGTCAGCAGTAGGGCGATAGTTTCCCGGGCGCTACTCCACCCCGAAGAGCATCAGCAAGATCAGCCCGATAGGCGTTGGCGAGCGGGGCAGCCTTCAGCGAAGGTCCCTTACTCGCCGCGGAGGGCATCGGCAGGATTGACACGATACGCATGCGCCAGAGGGGCGGCGACAGCGATCGCGGTCGCAACCAACGTCATCCCAACCGCCGCTAGGAGGCCCCATCCAACCGCCGCGTAGGGCGCTCGCAGCAGTATGCCAACAGAAGTCACAATTAC
>JBOHUQ010000034.1:0-2251 GCA_050734495.1 Candidatus Dormibacteraceae bacterium | reverse complement strand
GTTCAAGACCATCATCGACAACTTCCCCGCGCCGATCGCGGAGCAGGGCGGCTTCCAGATGCTGGTCGCCAACCGGGCGTATGACGACTACACGGGCACCATCTCGATCGGACGCATCACGCGCGGGAGCGTGGCGCCCGGTGACTCGATCGCGGTACTGGGCGCCACCGGTGAGCCACGCCGCGCCAAGGTCGTCACAGTGCTCGTCTATCGCGGACTGGATCGGGTCGCCGTCCCCAGCGCAAGCGCCGGCGACATCGTGATGCTGACGGGGCTGGACGAGGTGGCGATCGGGGATACGCTGGCCGATCCCGAATCCCCGGATCCGCTGCCGAGGATCGCGATCGATGAGCCCACCGTGCGAATGACGTTCGGCGTCAACACCTCGCCGTTCACCGGTCGCGAAGGTAAGTTCTCGACCTCGAGGCAGCTCCGCGCGCGTCTCTATAAAGAGCTCGACACTAACCTCGGCCTCCACGTCGAAGACATGGAGGCAGCGGAAGGCTTCACGGTCAGCGGCCGCGGCGAGCTGCACCTTGCGGTGCTCATCGAGACGATGCGTCGCGAGGGCTACGAGTTCGAGGTGTCGCGCCCTGAGGCCATTGTGAAGAGGATCAACGGACAGCGCATGGAGCCGGTGGAGCACCTAACTGTCGATGTGCGCGAGGAGAACCTCGGCGCCGTCACCGAAGCCCTCGGCAGGCGCCGTGGAGAGATGCTGGAGATCAACTACGACAGGAAGGGCGGCGTCCGGCTCGAGTACCTGATCCCCACGCGCGGCCTGATCGGTTTCCGCAACACGTTTCTCACGCTGACCGCAGGCACGGGTTTGATGGGTTCGATTGGCATGGGCTACCGCCCGTTCCTCGGCGAGTTTCGCGAGCAGCGCAACGGCGCCCTGACCGCGTCGTCAGCCGGCAAGTCGCTGGCCTTCGGGCTGGCGGGTGCGCAGGAGCGAGGCACGACCTTCATCGAGGCGGGTGAGGAGGTCTACGAAGGCATGATCGTCGGCATCCAGAAGCGGCCGGGAGACATCCGGGTCAACGTGTGCCGCGAGAAGAAGCAATCGAACATCCGGTCGTCCACCTCGGATATCTCCGTGAGGCTGACTCCTGCCTCGAAATTGAGCTTGGAGCAGTCCCTGGACTTCCTTGGAGACGACGAGCTGCTCGAGGTTACGCCGAAGCATCTGAGGCTCAGGAAGCGACACCTGACCGAGGTGGATCAGTCCCGGGCCAGAAGGCAGGCTGAGACCTCCGTGGTTGGCAGCTGACCGTCTGGGGTATACTGATCTCAGTTCGCACAGCGCGGACGCTCACGCAGGTCGCCAGTTTCTCGAACGGGCCTCGTAGTTGAGTTTGGCCCAAGTTCGAGAGATAGGAGATGGAAATGCCTACAGGCACCATCAAGAAACTGGTCGCGGACCGTGGCTTCGGATTTATAGCAGCCGAAGACGGTAAGGAATTCTTCTTCCACCGGAGTGGCACCGAAGGCGACTTCGACAGCCTCCAGGGTGGCGAGAAGGTTTCGTTCGAGGTTGAGGCGAGCCCCAAGGGCCCGCGCGCCAAGAGCGTTCGCACTCTTTAATTAGAGAAACCAACTGAGACCCCGGGTCGCAAGACCCGGGGTTTCTTTTTGTGCGGATCCGGCCATTTGTGCCCGAATGCCCGAATCAGCCCCCCAGGTAGGCCCGACGCACCGCCGGGTTGTGCAGCAGGTCATCGCCCGTGCCCGTAAGCCGGATCTGGCCCGTCTCCAGCACATAAGCGCGGTCGGCGATCTCCAGCGCACGCAAGGCGTTCTGCTCGACCAGCAGGATCGTGGTTCCCTCGTTGTGGATCTCCTGGATTGAGTTGAACACCTCGTCCACCATCTGGGGAGCCAGGCCGAGCGATGGTTCATCGAGGAGCAGAAGACGCGGCCGCGCCAGCAGGCCTCGCGCGATCGCGAGCATCTGCTGCTCGCCTCCAGAAAGCGTTCCCGCCTTCGAGGCTTGCCGCTCGCCCAGGATCGGAAAGCGCGTCATCACCGCCTCGATCTGTTTTCGCTTCGCCGCGCCGTCGCGACGGCCCCAGGTGGCGAGCTCGAGGTTCTCGAGTACCGTCTGCCGGGCCAGGATCTCGCGACCTTCGGGCACCTGGACCAGGCCGTGGTGCACGATCGCCGATGGCTTAGCCCTGGTGAGGTCGAGGCGGTCGAAGACCGCGCGTCCGCTCTCGGGCCGGATCAGGCCCGAGAGCGTGTTGAGGAT
>JBOHUQ010000033.1:0-30162 GCA_050734495.1 Candidatus Dormibacteraceae bacterium | reverse complement strand
CCCCCTCGTTGAGACGCCGCTGCAACGCGGGCTCTTCTGCGATGAGTGCATGCCAGTCAGTCTCGATCGCAGGATCGCCAAGCACATCCTTGGCGACGGCGCAGAACGCATCGACCACCGCTGGGTCGAAATGCGTCCCGCTCCGGTCACGGGCCACCTTGACCGCGGCCTCCATCCCCTCGGCGCGGTGAATCACATCGACGACGTCGGCAAGGTGGAACAGCCGCATCGGGAGCGCGATGGCATCGCCGCCGACACCGCCAGGGACCCCCTTGCCGTCCCATCGGGTGAAGACCTGCTGCAGCGAGTTGCGCACGTCCGTGCCCAAACCGAATCGCTCGGCCATTCGACCCGTTGTCAGACAGTGGGCGAGCATGCCCCTCTCGATCGCGTCGCCTCCGGTTACGACCAGGTTGGCGGCGAGCCTCAGACGGTCCATCGGCGGCTTGCCGGCGCCGACGTGGCGGAGCATGAACCCGAGCAGGGGCAGGCCGGCCAGGTCGACCCTGTAGCTGTCCTTTCGGTAGGCGATGTCGTCGCCGAACCAGGACGCAACCTCTGGCGTGTCCGCAACGCAGCCAACCCAGGCGAGGGTGACCGCGTAATACAACGCGCCGCGTTGATCGCGGGCGACGCCCAGGTGGTCGCCGAGACGAGACGCGATGAGCCACGCCCGCAGGACATGCTCCATGGGCTGGCCCAAGCCAAGATCGAGGGCGAGCGAAAACGCGGCAACCAGCTCCGACAGCCGGAGACCCGAGTCGCGCTCGCTCGCATTCACGACCGAAGGTTACAGGGGCTTGTGCGCGCGAATTGAGTAGCCGAGGGTGCCGAACTCTCGAGCGCTCTCCTCTCCTCGAGCGCCGGCGAAGGTGTCAAGCGGATTGGCGAGCTCGACGTCCACCAGACCCGCGCAGCCGATCACCGTCGCCCACCCTGCACACGGCAGGGCACCCGCGATTCAACCCGTCCAGAGATCGATGTCGCGGAGGGCGTCGTCAGGTACCGGACGTTCCAGACAGATATCCGCCACCGTCATCCTGCCGCCCGGCTTCAACACCCGCCAGATCTGCCGGTAAACGCCGATCTTGTCCGGGCAGAGGTTGATCACTCCATTGGAGATGACGACGTCTGCCCACCCGTCGTCGACAGGGAGTTCCTCGATCAGCCCTTCGCGGAACTCGATGTTTTTCAATCCGACCTCATCGGCCATCAACCGGCTTCGCTCGAGCATCTCGGGGGTCATGTCGACTCCGATCACGCTTCCTTCGCTTCCGACCGAGAGCGCCGCCAGGAAAGAATCCATGCCGGCTCCGGATCCCAGGTCGACAACGTTCTCTCCGGGATTGGGCCCGCCCCAGTAGAACGGATTGCCCACGCCCGCGAACGCCTCGCATGCCTCGTCGGGAAGGTCGCTCAACGGATGAGATGGATAGCCCAGCCGCACTGCGTGTGCGCGGCCCGTGTGGAAATGGTGATCATGCTTCAGGCCGCCTGGATCGGCCGCCACATCGCGATACTTTTCGCGGACCCGCTGACGAAGTTCGTCGAGGTCGACGAGCTCGAGAATGTCAGCCATTATTTTCTCCCAGTTGCGACTTCAGGCTTGCGCCGATTCAACATGGTTGCCGGCAGCTGCCCATTCCGGCAACCCGTCCTTGAGGTGCCGGGCGGTGTAGCCAAACGCACGCAAGGTGCGAACGGCCTCCGGGGCAAAGGCACAGTAGGGACCACGGCAGTACGCGACGATCTGGCGCCCATGCGGTAGCTCCCGCAACCTCTGCTCCAGCTCATCAAGCGGAATCGACACCGCACCCGGAAGGTGGGCCGCACGATATTCCTCCGCCGGTCTCACATCGACGACCACCAACGCCTCTCCCGCCTCGAGACGAGTCAGTAGCTCTTCGCGGCTGATCGGCTCGAGATTGTCCTGCGATCCAAGGTAGGTCTCAACGAGACCTTGGACGCCTGGCAATCTCTCGGCAGCCAGGGAGCGCAAGCCCACCCAGAACTTGTAGACGGCGCCCGAGGCGAGCCGGTACCGCACACGGGTGCCATTTCGCGCGGCTGCGACGAGTCCCGCGTCCCTCAATACCTGGAGGTGCTGGCTGGTATTGGCGGTTGAGAGGCCGACCTGGCGCGCCAGTTCTTCGACCGTCCGATCCCCATTGGTCAGGACGTCGACGATCTCAACTCGGCGCCCGCTGGCGAGAGCCTGGGCCACCCGAGCGAACTGGTCGAAGAGCTGCACCTTGACCGCCCGATCCGGCATCAACCCGCATTATGCCTGTCTGTCGGGGCTTTGTCACGTATTCAATTGATTTCTTGAACCCCACACCGGATAATTTGCACGACTCCAAAGGGCGAAGCGTGCGTCCACGCTGAGCGGCCCAGCGCTCCTGCTGTAGCCTTGCCCCGGTGAAGGCCTGGGTGGTTCGGCAGCTCGGCGGTCCGGAGTCCCTGATCCTCGAGGAGGTCACTCCCGGCGAGCCCGCCGGCGGCATGGTGCGCATCCGGGTGCGGGCCGCCGCGATCAACTTTCCCGACGCTCTGATGGTCGCAGGGCGTTACCAGGTGAAACCCGAGCTGCCATTCGTGCCCGGAGTCGAGGTCAGCGGCGAGGTGTTGAGCGCTCCAGCCCCTTCCGGCTTCAGGCCCGGAGACCGGGTCATGGCTCTTCTCGACTGTGCCGGCCTGACCCGCGGCGGATACTCCGAGATCGCTGACGCCGCTCCCCAATCGATCACCCGGATGCCCGACAAGATGTCCTTCGAAGAGGGCGCGGGGTTCGCGCTGGTCTATCAGACCGGGTGGTTCGGGCTGCACCGCCGCGCGCATCTGCAGCCGGGCGAGACCCTTCTCGTCCACGCCGGCGCCGGAGGGGTCGGAAGCGCGTCGATCCAGCTGGGCAAGGCGGCCGGAGCCACGGTCATCGCGACGGCGGGCTCTGACGAGAAGGTGGCCCTGTGCCTCCGGCTCGGCGCGGACCACGCGGTCAACTACAAGACGCAGGACTTCGTCGAGGAGGTCAAGCGGCTCACCGAAGGTCGTGGTGCCGATGTGGTGTTCGACCCGGTCGGTGGCGACGTCTATGACCGATCGACCAAGTGCATCGCCTTCGAAGGCAGGATCGTTATCGTCGGCTTCACCTCCGGCCGCATTCCTCAGGCCGCCGCCAACCACGTCCTGATCAAGAACTACTCCGTGGTCGGGCTGCACTGGGGCCTGTACTCAAAGCGCGCGCCTGAGCTCATACCCCCCGCCACGCGCGCACTCCTCGACCTGTACGAGTCAGGGAAGATCAAGCCCCATATCTCGGTCCGACTTCCATTGGCGGAGGCGCCGCGCGCGCTGGCGACCGTGGCCGAGGGCAAGAGCACCGGCAAGGTGATCCTGACTGTCTGACCCTATCGCGCCGGAGCCAGTCACGCCGGAGCCACTCACGCCGGAGCGAGTCGCGCCGGAACCAGTCGCGCCCGAGCCGGCCGCGCCGGAGCCGGTCGCGCCAGAGCCCGTCGCGCCAGAGCCGGCCGCGCCGGAGCCAGTCGCGCCCGAGCCTGCCGCGCCTTTCCCAGCCCCGCGCCCCGGGTTTCGCAGGTACCTGCCGGCGACCGCTGGTGTCGCCGTCGGATTGATCGCCGTCTTGATCGTGGTGATCATCGGCACTCCTGGAAGCTCGTCGGCTCCGCCGGAGACGCTCGCCGCTGACCAGACTCTGAGCTTTCCGATCGCCCAGGACGTCGCCGATCTCGACCCCGCGCTCATCTCCGCCCCCGCCGACGTCGACATCATGCGCAACGTCTTCTCCGGCCTGTACAGGTTCGACGTCCAGCTTCACGAGGTGCCGGACCTGGCCGTAGGTCAACCCATGCTCTCCGTCGATGGGCTCACTTACACCTTTCACCTGCGTCACGGCGCCCAGTTCTCCAATGGCGACCCCATAACCGCGGGCGACTTCATCTACAGCTGGGACCGCGCCGCGGCCAAGCAGGGCGATTTCGCCGGGCTGTTCAATGTGGTCGCGGGCTACGACGCGGTCGCGGCGGGCAGGACTGCTCAGCTGAGCGGCCTTGCCAAGGTCGACGATTTCACATTCACGGCGACGCTGGCGAAGAAAGCGGGCTACTTCTTCACCGAGCTCGGGCTGTGGCCCTTCTGGGTGGTGGACCAGAAGGTGATCGCGGCCGCGGGCGAAGACGCATGGATCACGAAGCCTGAGACGCTCATCGGGAGCGGGCCATTTCGAATGACCGGGCGAGTGCCAGGCCAGTCGATGGATTTTCAGCCCGTGGTTGGTTGGTATGGAGGATCAACAGGCAAGCTCGTCCACGTTCATGTCGAGGTGGTGCCGGATCCGGCAGCACAGGTCACGCAGTACGAGTCGGGAGTGTTCAGCCTCATCGGCTACGGCCGGCAGGGACTGCCGCCGGCTGCGGCCACGCGCTATACGTCCGACGCCAAGCTCAAGAGCCAGCTCGATCTCGTGCCGATCGGCCTGACGTTCTGGGTCGGCTTCAACCTGAAGAGCGGTCCGTTTGCGGGCGTCGACGCAGGGCGCGCGGGACGCCACGCCTTCAGCACCGCGATCGACCGCGCCGCGCTGGTCGGCGCGCTGTGCAACCAGAAGACCGCCTGCCTCGGCGCCACAGGCGGCTTGATCAGCAAGGGTTTGCAGGGCTATCTGGGTGACGGAGTCGACGCGAACGCGACCTTCGACGCCGCGGCGGCGAAAGCCGAATACCAGGCGTGGGACCCCAACGGATCGAAGGTCAAGGGCCTCACCTATACGTACGACACCAATGCGTTCAACAAGGCGGTCTGCACCAATCTCGTGGCTCAGTGGCAGAAGAACCTCGGCGTCACGGTCGCCTGTGTCGAGATGGATCGCAAGACTTTTTTCGACGACCGGAACGGGCGCTGCGCCTACCCGGCATTTCGCCAGAGCTGGAGCGCCGACTACGACCATCCCCAGGACTGGTTCGACTACCTGTTCGTCACGGGTGCGCCCTCATCGGGATCGTGCTACTCGAATCCGAACCTCGACTCGGTGGTGGCCTCCGCCGATGCCGCGCCCCTGAGCCAGAGTCTGGTCGACTACAAGACAGCCGGCCACATGCTCATCAACGACTCGGTGTTCGCGCCGCTCGTGTACGGCGTGCAGCAGTACCTGTCTCATCCGTACGTCGCGGGAGTGGGCGGGAATGCCCTATACGACTACGACTGGACTCGGGCGCGAATTCTTTCGCACTAGGTCATGGTGGATTCTCGCGCACCAGTCGGGGCTGGCCCATCCCCCATCCGACCATCCGCTTCGTGGCCACCTTCCCCCTGCGGGGGAAGGGAGACCTCCCTGATTCAGACGTCTTGCGAGAAGTGGCACGCTGCAAGGTGATCCCTGAGTTTTTCCTCCAGCGGCGGCTCCACCTCGGCGCACGGGGTCGGAAGGCGGGCGATCGGGCAGCGCGTATGAAAACGGCAGCCTGACGGCGGATTGAGCGGCGAGGGAATCTCGCCTTTCAGCTCGACCAGCCGCCTGCCCCGCTGGATCCTCGGGTCCGGCACCGGGATCGCCGACAGCAGCGCTTTCGTGTAGGGATGCTTGGGGTTCGTGTACGTGCCCGCGCTGTCGGCGATCTCGACGATCTTCCCGAGGTACATGACCATGACGCGGTCGCTGATGTGCCGGACGACCGACAGGTCGTGCGCGATGAACAGATAGGTGAGCTTGAGCTCGCGCTGAAGGTCCTCGAGCAGGTTGACGATCTGCGCCTGGATCGAGACGTCCAGCGCGGAGATCGCCTCGTCGCAAACCACGAGCTTCGGGTTGAGCGCAAGGGCCCGCGCGATCCCGATGCGCTGCCTCTGGCCACCCGAGAATTCATGCGGATACCGGTTGTTGAAGTTGGGGTTGAGCCCGACGATCTTGAGCAGCTCCTGGACTCGCTCGTTGCGCTTCTTGCCTCGCATCACGCCGAAGTTGACGAGTGGCTCGGCGATGATGTCGCCGACCGTCATGCGTGGGTCAAGCGATGCGAAAGGGTCCTGGAAGATCATCTGCATCTGGCGCCGCTGCTGGCGCAGGCGCTCGCCGCGAAGCTTCGTGACCTCGACGTCATTGATGAAGATCTTTCCCGACGTCACGGGCAGGAGCTGCGTCACCAGTCGCGCGAGCGTGGATTTTCCGCAGCCCGACTCTCCGACCAAACCGAGCGTCTCGCCCTCGATGATCTCAAAGCTGACCCCGTCGACCGCCTTGACCGACTGGCCCAAGCCAGCCGGAAAATACTTGACCGCCTTCTCGACTCGCACGAGCGTCTTGGCGCCGGCCCGCCTCGGCGTCGGCGTCGCCATCGGCGTAGGGTCCACCCGAGCGGCTTCCGCCATCAGTCGGTGATCTCGCCCTTGTGAAGGCCCGAGCCGGCGCCGGGCCGAATGTCGACCAGGTTGTCGGCGTCCATCTCCTTGCGCGCCCGATCCATCATGACCCAGCACGCGGCCTGCTGGCCGGGCCCGACCTCCTCGAGCCGCGGCTCGTCGGTGAAGCACTTCTCAACTCGGAACGGGCAGCGCGGATGAAAGCGGCAGCCCATCGGAGGGCGGAGAAGGTCGGGCGCCAGGCCCTCGATCGAACGCAGGCGCTCGTGGCGCAGCGCGTCGACACGGGGAATGCTGCGCAGCAGCGACCACGTGTACGGATGCTGCGGGCTTTCAAAGATCTGCTCGACCGGGCCCTGCTCGACAATCTGGCCGGCGTACATCACGAGGACTCGCGAGCAGAGCCCGGCGACCACGCCCATGTTGTGCGTGATCATCACGATCGCCGTCCCGAGGTCGCGGTTGAGGTCCGCGAGAAGCTCGAGGATCTGAGCCTGCACGGTGACATCGAGCGCGGTCGTCGGCTCATCCGCGATGAGGATCGCCGGTGCGTTGGCCAGGCCCATGGCGATCATCGCGCGCTGGCGCATCCCGCCGCTCAACTGGTGAGGAAAATCCTTGACTCGCGTTTCGGGGGCCGGGATTCGAACGCGCTTGAGGAGCTCGATCGTCCTTTGGTGGGCCTCCTTCTTGGTCGCCTTGTCGTGCGCGAGCATCGCCTCGTCGATCTGGAAACCGGTGCGCAGCACGGGGTTCAACGAGCTCTGTGGATCCTGGAAGATCATCGCGATGTCGCGTCCGCGGATGTCGCGAATCTCGTCGCCGCTGATCTGCAGAAGGTCCTGGTTGTGGAACAGCACCTGGCCAGACACCACCCGACCGGGGTCCGGCACGAGCCGCAGCATCGAAAGGGCCGTGATCGATTTGCCGCTTCCGGACTCACCGACGATGCCGATGCTCTCGCCGGGATAGAGGTCGAAGCTAACGCCGTCGACGGCCTTCACCACTCCGCCGTCGGTCTGGAATTCCGTGTGCAGGTCTTTCACCTGCAGGATCGGCGTCGGCACTAACGCTTCTGCCGGGGGTCGAGCGCGTCGCGCAACCCGTCGCCCAGGAAGTTGAAGGCCATCAGGGTCAGCGAGAGGGCGATCGAGGGAAAAATCACCATGTGTGGAGCGATCCGGATGGCGGCCAGGCCGTCGGCAGCCATCGAGCCCCACGACGGCGTCGGAGGTTGCACGCCGATCCCGAGGAAGCTCAGGAAGGCCTCGAACAAGATTGCCGCCGGCACTCCAAAGGTTGCCTGGACGATGATCGGGCCCAGCGCGTTCGGGAGGATGTGCCCGAACAGGATCTTGAGGGGCTTCGCGCCGCTCGCACGCGCCGCTTCGATAAACTCGCGCTCGCGCAGGGCGAGCGTCTGGCCACGCACCAGCCGGGTCATGTCCATCCAGCGCGTGGCGACGATGGCGATGATGATGTTGTTCAGGCTTGGGCCGAGCAACAGCAGAAGGATCATGGCCACGAGCAGGTCAGGGATCCCGTAGAAGACGTTGATGATGAACGAGACCACGGAGTCGACCGTGCCCTTGTAGTAGCCCGCGAGGAGCCCGATCGGAACGCCCACCGCAACCACGAAGATCTGCGTGCCGACGCCCACGATGAGCGAGATCTGCGCCCCGACCATCAGCCGGCTCAACACGTCCCGGCCCAGGATGTCGGCGCCGAACCAGTTGGCGGAGCTCGGACCTGAGTACGGTCTCGCCACGCCCACCTCGCGGTACGAGAAGGGCGTGTGAACAATGGCCACCAGCGCAACGACCACCAGCAGGACCAGGTAAATGGAGCTGATCAAGGCCAGGCGGTTGCGGCGGAGACGGCGCCAGGCATCGCTCCAAAGGCTCGCCTGCTCCGGGGCGATTGGCCTCGAGATGACCGCCGCGGCGGTGGCGGCCGCCACTTAGTAGCGAATCCTTGGGTCGATTACCACGTAGGCCAGGTCAACACCCAGGTTCGCCAGGCCCACCATCGCTGCGTACATCGTGAATACTCCAATGACGATGTTGTAGTCACGGTTCAGGATGCTCGTGGCGAACTCTTTACCCAGGCCCGGGATGCCGAAAATGTTCTCGATGATCACTCCGCCGGTGATGATGCCGATCACCAGGGGGCCGAGGATGGTGATCACTGGGATGAGCGCATTGCGGAGGGCGTGCCGGGCCATGATCATCATTTCGCGTACGCCTTTAGCGCGAGCGGTGCGGATGTAGTCCTGGCGAATCACCTCCAGCATGCTCGCCCGCGTCAGGCGCGCGACGATGCTGGCGTATGGAAAGCCCAGCGCGAATGCGGGCAGCCAGATCTCACCGATCGTGCCGAACCTACCCGTCCAGCCAATCTGGAAGTAGAACGTGCCCTGTGTCACGTTGTCCAGCCAGACGGCGAAGATCAAGAGCAGAAAAGTCGCGATGACGAAGCTCGGCATGCTGTAGCCGATGACCGAGGTGGTGGTCAGCAGGTAGTCCACCCACGTGTTCTGGCGGATCGCCGCCACCACTCCAAGCAGCATGCCGAGGCCGATGGTGAACACAAGGGCGAACAGCCCCACCTCGACGCTGACGGTCAGCTCGCGCAACACGAGCGGAGTGATCTGAACGCCCCTGTTGACGAGCGATTCGCCGAGGTTGCCGTGCAGGAAGAGGCCCGCGAGAAAGCTCGTGTACTGGTCCCACAGGGGCCGGTCGAGGCCGTAGTGATGCAGGACCAGCTGGTACTGCGTCCCGTGCAGGTGCTCGTTGAACAGCGAATCGCCCGGCAAGCGGTGAATACCCAGGAAAACGATCGAGGACACGGCGAACACGGTGAACACGATCATCACCAACCGCTGGCCGATGTAGATCAGCGTGGCTCTGGTCAGCACTTCAACTCAATTGTGAGGTCATTTTCAAGCTCGGGTCACCCCCTCCCTGACCCTCGCCCGGCGGAGGAGGGAGAACAAAGAAGAGGGCGCCCGCTTCGAACGGACGCCCTCTTTACGATCGAACCTAGTGCGAGAGGATCTGGACTTCGTTCCAGTAGTGGTCGAAGAATGAGTTGGATCCGAACCCCTTCACGTACGGCTTGGTCAGAAACGAGCCGACCGTGTAGTAGAGCGGGATGTAGGTCACGTCATCGATGAGCATCTGATTGAGCGACTTGTAATCCGCGAGCGCGGCCGGCATTGGTTCCGCGTCGGCCTTGGCCAGCAGGGTGTCGTAAGCCGCCGTGTCATAGCCGGTGGTGCAGCCCGAGTCCGGGCAGCCGACCAACTTGCCCCAAAGGTTGTCGAACCAGTCCTGCGGGTGGTTGTAGTCGGCCTGCCAGCCGTCACGTGACAGCGTGTATGCGCCCTTCAGGCGAGCCTGGATGAACTGCGAGTGCGATACCGGTGCGATGGCTACGTCAACCCCCAGGTTGTCGTGCCACTGCGACTGCAGGAATTCCGCGGTCGGCTTGTTGAGCGCGTTCTCGGGGTCGTAGGTGTAGGTCAGGCCCTTGGTCTTGGTGCCGCTTGGGTCTGCCGACTGCAGGAGCTGCTTGGCGTGGGTGGCGTCGAATTTGGACAGCGGGTCCTGGTTCGCGCCCATGTACCCGATCAGCGTCGGAGGAATCAGCCCGCCTGTCGCGGGCACGCAGACGATGTTCTGGCAGACGACCGAGGCGAGCTTGGTCTTGTCCACCGCGAGGGCAAAGGCCAGGCGCAGGTCGTGCGCGCTCTGGCCGTCAGACAGGAGGAATGGCCCGCCTGCCTGGCGCTTTGCGTCGTGAACCATGTTGAAGCTGACCCAGTAGCTCCGCACCTTCGGTTGGAGAAGCAGCTGTGCCTTCTCGCTGGGGGTGCCCTGGATGCGAAGGATGTCGGCGACCGGGAGGCTGCTGTAGCCGCCGTAGCCGACCGCGTCGTAACCGCCCTGTTCGTACTTGGTGATGGCGGTGGAGGCGTCGGTGACGGAGACGTCGAGGTGAACCTTGGTCACGGTCGGCTTCGGTGAGCCCCACCAGTTCGGTACGGCCGCGAAATCGACCGACTGCTTGGGAACGCGAGCCGTCATTTTGTACGGTCCCGTGCCGATGGCGGTGGCCGGGTTGGTCCACCAGTTGTCGAAGTCCTGCTTGACGGCGTTCTGGTCGACGATAAAGCCCGTGCTTCCGCTCAACGCGATGGCGGTGAGGAACCAGCCGGCGGGGCTGGCCAGCTTGACCTGCACGGTGGTCGCGTCCGGTGCCGTGAGGCCCTTCAGCGTCACCGATGGATCGTGCTTTTCCAGCAGTGCCTCGAGGGCGGCGCCGCTGGCGGTGTTGGTGGAGACGGTGCTGTATCCGTCGATGGCCGACAGGTTCGTCGCATAAGCGCCCTGCATGGCCGCCGCGCGGTTCCACGAGTAGAGGACGTCCTTGGAGGTGAACTTGTCGCCGTTGGAGAACGTGACGTCGCTGCGCAGCTTGAACGTGTACGTCAGGCCATCGCTGGACGGGGTTGGGACGGCAGACGCGAGGTCTGGAACGATGTTGAGGTTCTCGTCGAACCTGACGAGCCCGTCGAACATGTTCTGCGAGATCTCGGTGTCGGTCTCGGCGTCGGCGATGGCCGGGTCCAGAGTGCCGAAGTCCGAGAGGATCGGGAAGGTCAGCGTCTGGTTCGAGGCCAGAGATGTGCCGCTGTTCCCTCCCCCTCCGCCACACGCGACGAGCGCGAGGCTTGCCGCGCCGCCCAGAGCGAGGGCTTTGAGGATCCGATACGAGATTGGAGTCATAGCTTTCCCCTATCAAAAGCTTGAGGCGAGAGCCTCTTCCCCCCGCCTTCTTCCCGGTGTCTTCGCGGGACCACCGGGGCGAGAGCGCGCCGACGAGGGGTGGCGAACCCGAGCGCCGCCACTTACTCCACCCCACATTGTGGCTTGGCCGCCGGTGAATGTCTACCGCCGCAGCCGAATCGACCTCCCCGGTCGTGGCATCATCGCCGTATGGCGATAGGCGGTAAAGGGTTGCGGCGCAAGGAGGGACGGGGCAAGGTCGACGGGTCGACCAGGTTCACAGCCGATCTCGAGATGCCTGGGCTCGCGTATGTCCAGCTGGTGCTCAGCCACCTGCCGAGCGCCCAGATCCGAAGCATCGACACGAGCGCTGCGCGAACCGCGCCGGGGGTGCTGGCCGTTTTCACGGGGGCGGACCTGCCAGACGTCGAATCCGGCGGACCGGACAAGCCGCTCGCCGTGGACCGGGTTTTTTACGCCGGCCAGCCCGTGGCGGCCGTCGTCGCCGAAAGCGAGGCCGCGGCGGCGGACGCTGCTGCCCTGGTGGAGGTCGATTTCGAGCCCCTCCCCTCGGCGGGCGATCCGGAGCAGGCCATGCGCGACAGCGCGCCTATGGTGCTCGAGGCGGACGCCGGCGGCGCCGAGGCGGACGCCTCGATGCACGGGGCGGCGACGGAGTCCGAGTCGCTGCCGGTAACCCGCCCGCGGAATGTCAGCTCGGTTGCCACCTACAAGCGCGGCGACGTCGAGGCGGGCCTCGCGGCGTCCGACGTCATCGTCAAGGCGACGTACCGGATCGCCGGCGTGCACCACGGGTTCATCGAGCCGCACGTTTCGATGGTTCGGCCTGAACCCGGTGGAGGCGCCACGATCTGGGCGCCGACGCAGGGCCCGTTTGCGGTTCGCGACGAGATCTCCAAGGTCCTGGACGCCGCCCCGCACGAGGTGCGTGTTATCTCGATGCCCGTCGGCGGGGGCTTCGGCGGAAAGGTCAATCTGCTCGAAACGCTGCTGGTCCTGCTGGCGCAGAAAGCCCGGCGGCCGCTCCGCCTGACGCTGACGCGGCAGCAGGAGTTCCTCATGGGCCGTCCGGCCCCCGCGGCGCGCTTCGAGATCGAGCTGGGCGCCAAGCGCGACGGCACCCTGGTCGCGCTGCGCGCCCGCTATTACTACGACAACGGCGCGACCGGCGGCTGGCACGCGGGAATCACAGGCATGTTTCTCGGGAGCACATACCGGATTCCCAATTTCGACATCACCGGCTACGAGGTCGCGACCAACAAGACGCCCACCGATGCATATCGCGGGCCTGGAGGGCCACAGGCTTACTTCGCCTTGGAGTCGGCGCTGGACGAGCTGGCCTCTACCCTGAAGATCGATCCGATCGAGCTCCGCCTGACCAACGCTTCGCGCGAAGGCGACCTGAACGCCGAGGGCTCCCCCTGGCCACGAATCGCCATGGTCGAGTGCCTGGAGGCGGCGCGACGTCATCCCCTCTACACGGCGCCCGTCGGCAAGGGCGAGGGCGTGGGCGTGGCGCTCGCATCGTGGGGAGGAGCGCGCTCGCCGGCCGCCGCGGGCTGCCGCGTCGAGCCCGACGGCACGGTGTCGGTCCTCGTCGGTTCGCCTGACATCAGCGGGTCGTCGACCGGGCTCGCGCTGATCGCCGCCGAGGCGTTTGGAGTCTCCGCCGAGAAGGTCAGAGTTGTGATCGGCGATACGTCGTTCGCCCCGCAGGGCCCGATGGCGGCAGGCAGCCAGGTCACCTACAGCGTGGGCGGAGCTGTCTACGAAGCCGCTCTCGAGGCCAGGCGGCAGCTGCTCGAAATCGCGACCGAGGCTCTGGAGGCCGCGCCCGAGGACCTGGACATTGTCGACGGCCGGGTCACCGTCAGAGGCGTGCCCGAGCGTTTCGTGGAGATAACACAGCTCGTTGCATTGAGCACCGCCTTCATGGGGCGCCACCGGCCCATCAATGCCACGGGCCGCTCGGCGGTCCAGAGCGCGTCGCCGGCGTTCACCGTCCACATCGCGCGCGTTCGCACAGATGCCGAAACGGGAGAGTTTCAGCTGACGGGCTACGCGGCGATCCAGGACGTCGGGCGCGCGATCAACCCGCCCGAGGTGCGTGGGCAGATCCACGGCGGGTCGGTTCAATCGATCGGTCGGGCGCTTGGCGAGCAGCTCTTCTACGAGGACGGCCAGCTCCGCACCGGCAGCTTCCTGGACTACGAGCTCCCGACGGCGGATCAGATTCCGCACATCGACGTCGAGCTGATCGAGATCCCGTCACCGGTTGGCCCACTCGGCGCGAAGGGCGTCGGCGAGCCTCCGGCGATCCCAGGTCCCGCCGCGGTGGCCAGTGCCCTGGCGCGGGCAACCGGCATCCGGGTGCGAGAGGTTCCGATAGACCGCTCGAAGTTCATCCGCTAGGCCCGGGTATGCGCCGCCGCGAGGACGCGCCGGCCTCCGCCGAGAGGGGAAGTCCAGGATCGTCGATGCGCGCGTACGTAGCGCGCACCCTGCCCGAGTGCTCGCCGATCCTGGTTTGCAACCGCGCGCCTCGCGAGCCGGATCCGGAGGGCGGTGGTTTCAAACGCGGAGCCGGAGGAGTGATCACGGCGCTGCTCACCCTCGCCGAGGCAACCGAGGCGGAATGGGTAGCGTGCGCCCGCAACGACGACGAGCGGCAGATGGCCGCGAGCGAAGGCGCCGCATTCACCGTGCCCCTGCTGAACTCCACAGGGCGCTTGCATTACGCGGTGCCGACCCGCGAGCAGTACGAGATGTACTACGGCGTGTTCGCCAACCCCGTGCTGTGGTTCATCCAGCACTACCTCTGGGACCTGGGCAACGAGCCGGTGATCGATGACCGAATCCACGAGGCCTGGACGGACGGCTACGTCGCGGTGAACCGGCAGATGGCCGAGAAGGCCGTCAAGGTCGCGCGTGGCGCGCCTCGGCGGCCGTTGGTGATGGTGCAGGACTACCAGCTGTACCTGGTTCCGGGATTGGTGCGGAAAGCCTTGCCTAACGCGATGATCCAGCACTTCGTGCACGTGCCGTGGCCGACCCCGCAGTACTGGAAGGTACTTCCCAAGGAGATGCGCGATGCGATTCTCGAAGGGCTGCTCGGTTGCGACATCGTCGGCTTCCAGTCGAGCCTGGACGTGCGCAACTTCCTGCTGACGTGCGAGGAAAACGCCGGCCTCCAGGTGGATGAGAGGGAGCGGGCCGTCTTCTTCGGCGGTCGGGTGGTTTACGCGCGGCACTACCCGATCTCGATCGACGTGGTCACGACGTCGCGGCTTGCTTCATCGCGAGGGGTCAAGAGGCAGGAGCGCGACCTGGCGACCTGGCGACCCCGGCATCTCATCGCGCGCATCGACCGGACGGATCCGTCGAAGAACATCGTCCGCGGATTCATTGCCTACGAGAAGCTGCTGCGCTATCACCCCGAACTGCGCGGCCACGTGCAGTTCTGGGCTTTCCTGCAGCCATCGCGCCAGGACGTCGCCGTTTACAGCCGTTACGTCCGGACGATCCGGCAGACGGTCGGCCGCATCAACAGCGAGTTCGGCACCGAGGCATGGCTTCCGGTCCGGCTGGAGATCGGCGAGAGCGAGCGCAAGGCGATCGCATCGCTGAAGAACTTCGATGTGCTGGTGGTCAATCCCGTATATGACGGGCTGAACCTCGTGGTGAAGGAAGGCGCGCTTGTCAACGCGACCAACGGTGTGATCGTGCTGTCGGAAAACGCGGGAGCGCATGAAGAGCTCCACGCGTTCGTGCTTTCGATCAACCCGTTCGACGTGGAAGCCACCGCCTCGGCACTGTATGCGGGGCTCACGATGGCTCCGGAAGAGCGGCGCCGTTTGAACGAGGGGGCGCGCGAGGTCGTGCGGAGCAACGACATCACGCGATGGATCAGCCGGCAGGTGCAGGACCTGCGCGACCTCGTGGTGTCGCCGGTCCGTTCATGGACGCCGCGCTAGCCGCGTCCTCCTTCAACTGACACCCTGCTAGCGGCGTCCTCGCTCGGTTCGCGTCGCCACCGCGAGAAGGCCGGCCAGGACGCCGCCTTCGAACAGCCCATAGAAGACTGAGCGCAGAATCGGCTGGTTGAACGGACCGACGTTGAGAAGGAATGTGAGCACTCCAAATACAGGGAACGAGATCGCCAGCTGCTTCCACGTCTCGAGTCCCTCCCACCACAGGACGATCCGGGGCGGCGGCTGGGGAGCTTGGCTCATGGCTTGGGGAACATTGTTCCTGCTCGGCGTGGCCGCGTGCGACCCGCTGACCGGAACCGGTCCCGGAACGCAACCTGATCCGAAGACGTTCATCAAGGTCGACCCGGCGACGCGCGGCGCGGTCGTCACCTTGATCGCGGGCCATCCGGCCACCGACAACCAGTTCAACTACGACGGGTACAGCAGCGGCGCGCTTATCCTCACGGTGCCGGTCGGGTGGCAGCTGACGATCCAGTGCCTGAACCATGGGACCGTGCCCAACTCCTGCGCGATCGTCTCAAACGGCACGGCCGGCCAACCGGTCGTTGCCGAGTGGTCGACACCCAACCCTCATGTCGGTCTCGATCCGGGCCAGTCGGCCGGCTTCGCGTTCACCCCGACCCAGCCGGGAAGCTACCGCATCGCCTCGCTGGTCGGTGGAAACGAAGCGAGTGGAATGTGGGCTGACCTCGAGGTTGTCGCGGGAGGGGTTCCGACGCTTTCCGCTCCCTGAGCGGGTCTATTACTCAGAGGCGGACTCCGCCCAGTCGACGATCTCGTTGAGCAGGACCGCTGCCTCGGCCGGCCCTGAGACCACCAGGTCGCAGTGGTCGAAAAGATGTGCCGGCGCTTCAGAGGAGCTCACCCCCACGCACATGTGCGGGACCTCTAGGGAGCTTACGTATTCGAACATGGAGCGGTCGTTCTCGTCGTCTCCGAAGCACACGACGCCGCCGGGATCTTCACCGGGCAGCAGGGCGGCGAGCGCGCTGCCCTTACCGGCTTTGGGCGCATGGACCTCGATGACCTTGCGTCCCAGGTAGGCCGCGAGCGACCGTCCTTCGATGATGGGTTGGATGAGCGCCAGCATCTCGTCTCCATTCAGGTCGGTGTTGCGAAAGTGGATCGCGCTGCTGGCAGGCTTGGCCTCGAGCCAGGCGCCCGGGATGCGCTCCAGCAGCACCGCGACATCCGCGTTGAATTGATCCAGCGCTTCCCTGTGGGCATGGCGCGGGATGGCCAGGCCGCTGTCGCCGATGAGCCGGACCCCGGAGATCGGCACGAGGGCCTCCAGCTGCTGGTGCGTACGGCTGCTCAAAACGATGACGTCGGCCAGCAGCCGGACGAGCCGGCTCAGCGCGTGGAGCGCCTCTGGCCGCGCGACCGTCTGGGCGGGGTCCGGGACGATGTCGGCGAGCGTGCCGTCGAAATCGGTGACGAGGACGACCTCGCTGGGCGGGACCGCCGCGACGGGCGAATTCCGCCAGGCGCCAATCAGCTCACCGGCCTGGAGCATCACTCAATTTGTAGCAGGGCGGTGCCGCTCGACGATCGAGGCGAACCTGGTGTCGGGCGGAAGAGTGCCCAACGAGTGCCCCCAGTCGCCGGCCAGGCGCGAGGCGCCGAACGCGCCGGCGACTGCCGGGTCGCCGTAACGGATCAACAGCGAGCCTTGCAGCACCAGGGCCATGCGCTCGACCACCCGCCTGGCTCTGGTTTCGGCCTCGGCGGCATTCGCGAGCTCTCCCTTGAGATCGGCGACGGCCCGGTCGAGCGTGGCGTCGGAACCCCTGGCAAGCTCCACCTCGGCGAGGAACGCAGCGATCGATTCGGGCTCGCGGCGCATCGCGCGCAGGACGTCGAGGGTGTTGACATTTCCGGACCCTTCCCAGATTGAGTTGAGCGGCGCCTCGCGATAGAGGCGCGGCATGATCGATTCCTCGACGTAGCCGTTGCCGCCGTGGCATTCGAGCGCTTCGGCGACGACCGCGATCGCCCGCTTGCAAACCCAGTATTTCGAGACGGCCAGCGCCACACGTCGGAAGTGCGACTCCTCGGGGTCGGACGCACGGTCGAAGGCGCCGGCCAGGCGCATCATGAGGATGGTCGCGGCCTCGGATTCGACTGCTATGTCAGCGAGCACGTTGAGCATCAGCGGCTGCTCGCCGAGCAGCTTTCCGAACGCGGTGCGGTGCGCCGTGTGGTGCGTCGCCTGCGCCACGGCCTGCCGCATGAGCGAGGCCGATCCGATGACGCAGTCAAGGCGAGTGTGATTGACCATCTCGATGATGGTGCGAACACCTCCTCCCTCTTCCCCGACCATCTCCGCCCACGCGTCCACCAGCTCGATTTCGGCGGAAGCGTTGGACCGGTTGCCCAGCTTGTCCTTGAGACGCAGGATGTGGAAGCGGTTGAGCGTTCCGTCCGTCAGCACGCGGGGCAGAAGAAAGCAGGTCAGCCCGCGTGGCGCCTGGGCGAGCACGAGAAACGCGTCGCACATTGGCGCCGAGCAAAACCACTTCTGACCGGTGAGGAGGTATCCGCCGTCCACGGTTGGCTCGGCGCGGGTGGTGTTGCTCCGAACGTCCGACCCGCCCTGTCTCTCGGTCATGGCCATCCCGAAGAGCGCGCCTCGCTTGGTCGGCGCCGCGCGCATACCCGGGTCGTAGTCAAGTGTGGTCATGAGCGGTTCCCAGGTCGCGGCGAGGTTTTGTTGCTTGCGTAGCGCGGGCACTGCCGCGTAAGTCATCGAAACCGGGCAGCCGTGGCCGCCCTCGACCTGCGACCAGACGTAGAATGCGGCCGCGCGCGCCGCGTGCGCACCGGGACGCGGCTCACGCCACGGAAGTGCGTGGAGCCCGTGGCCCACGGACACCTCCATCAGCCGATGCCAGGAGGGATGGAACTCGACCTCGTCGATCCGGTTCCCGAAACGATCGTGAGTTCTCAGCACCGGAGGATGGGCGTTGGCCTGGAAACCCCAGTCGATCGCCTGCTGCGTGCCGGCGAGACGGCCCAGCTCGCCAACCATGTCCTGGGCCCAGGACCCGCCTTCGCGCTCGAGCGACTCCCGTAGGGGCGCGTCGGATTCGAAGAGGTTGTAGTCCACCAGGGGCGGCGGTTGGTTGAAATTCGTCTTCATCGCCCGTTCTTACGGTAAGTCTTAGAGAGCCTCCATCGTGAGGTCGGCCACCAGGCGCAGCTGTTCTTTGCGCTCGGCGGGGTCGAAGACCATGGGCGACACGAGGAGCGTCTCGACTCCCGCGTCGGCGAAGGCGCGGATCCGCTCCTTCGCGCGCTGGGGGGACCCGGCTATACTGACCGCGTCGATCAGGTCATCCGGCAACGCAAGCATCGCCTCGGCCTTGCGCCCGGCGAGGTACAGCTCCTGAACCTGCTCAGCCTCGCGCGCGAATCCATACGACGAAACCAGGCGGTTGTAGAAGTTCTGCTCTCGCGAACCCATGCCTCCCACGTACAGCGAGAGCATCGGGCGCATCGCGTTCCGAGCGACGTCGACGTCGTCTCCGATCATCACGTTGACTGTGGGACAGATCCGGAAACCGTCGAGCGAGCGGCCCCCGCGCGCCGCCCCGTCTTCCAGCGGCACCCGGAGCTCGGCGGTGTGCTCTGGGGAGAAGAAGACGGGCAGCCAGCCGTCTGCGATCTCGCCCGCGAGCGCGACATTTTTCGGTCCGAGCACCGCGAGAAAGATCGGGATGCGGTCCTGCACCGGCCGGATCGTGAGCTTGAGCACCTTGCCGGGACCGTCGGGCAGTGGAAGCTGGATGGTCTCGCCGTGAAACTCGACCTTCTGGTGCGCCAGCGCCATCCGCACCACGGCCACGTATTCGCGCGTGCGCTGAAGCTGCTTGGCGAAACGCACGCCGTGCCAGCCCTCGGAGACCTGCGGGCCTGACGTGCCGAGACCCAGGAGCATCCGGCCGCCCGACAGCTGGTCGATGGTGGCGGCCGTCATCGCGGTCATCGCGGCGCTGCGGGCCGGGATCTGGAATATGCCGGATCCGAGCTTGATCGTGGTCGTGCCCGCCGCCAGCCATGCGAGAACCGTCGCGGCGTCCGAGCCGTACGCCTCGGCCGCCCATAGCGAGTCATAACCCAGCTCCTCGGCGGTGCGGGCGAGGTCTAGCTGATCCGCGGCGGTCAGCCCAAAACCCCAATAGCCGACGTTGACTCCCAGCTTCACGGAACGAGTGTATTGTCGTCTCGGGTCGAGGCTCGACCCCGGAGGGATTTGACATGTCAGTGGGGGGCCCAGGATTCATGTTTGGCGGCCATCTGTTCCACTCGATGCTCCTGTTCGGCTTTCTTGTCGTCGTCGCAGTGGTGATCGCCGTGATCGTCCTGGCGGTTCATGCGGCGACTCGGCCCACTTACCCAACCGGCACGCCGCCGATTCACATGGGCGCAGCGTCGCCGCCGGCTCGCGAAACACCCCTGGAAATCCTCGCCCGGCGGTTCGCCTCAGGCGAGATCACGGCCGAGGAGTACCAGCGCGCGAGGGACCTCCTGGAGGGCAGCGGACAGACCTAGCCGGCGATTCCTAATGACCGCTGACCAGCAGCGTGATCAGGAAGATGTTCAGGGAAACGATCACAGCGACGACCCCCGTCGCGATCAGCGTCGTCGGCCGGTGGTTGACCAGGGTGCCCATGAGCCCTCGATCGCGGCAGAAGATGACCAGCGGGATCAGGGCAAAGGGAATTCCGAAAGACAGCACCACCTGGCTCAGCACCAGCGCGCGCGTGGGATCGAGGCCAACGCCGATCACGATCAGCGCGGGAGCCATCGTGATCGCCCGGCGCAAGATCAGCGGGATCTGGCGCCGGATGAATCCCTGCATGACCACCTGGCCCGCGAGCGTGCCGACGCTCGAGGAGGAAAGCCCGGAGGCCAGCAGGCCGAGTCCGAAGAAGATGTCCGCGCCATTTCCCACCTGGACGCCAAGGCCGCGAAACGCCTGGTCCAGAGTGTCGACAGAGGCGCCACGTCCGTGGAAGACCGCGGCGGCGATGGTGAGCATCGCGATGTTGATGAGCCCGGCGAGGCCCATGGCGATGATCACATCCCATTTCTCGAAGCTGAAAATCTTCAGCTGCTCAGCGTCGGTGGCGCCCACGACCCGCCTCTGGGTCAAGGCGGAATGTAGATAGATGACGTGGGGCATCACGGTCGCGCCCAGGATGCCCGCCCCCAGGAGCACGCTTTCAGTGCCGTCGAACCTCGGAGTGATCAGACCGGTCACGACCCCGGTGACCGATGGCCGGGCGAGCACAACCTCGAACGCGAAAGCGACGACGATCACTCCGACGAGACCGGTGATGACAGCTTCGAAACCGCGGAAGCCGCGCGACTGAATCGCCAGGATCCCGAACGCCGCTACAGCCGTGATGATTCCGGCGGCGAAAAGCGGGACGCCCGGAAAAAGGAGGTGGATGCCGATGGCGGCGCCGATGAACTCGGCAAGGTCCGTCGCCATCGCGATGACCTCGGCCTGGAGCCACAGCCCGACCACTGCCGGGAACGGGAACTTCAACCGGCAGACCTCGGCCAGGTTGAGACCGGTCGCAATGCCGAGCTTCGCGCTCATGGATTGGACCAGCATCGCCATGAGGTTGGCGGCGAGGACGACCCAGAGCAGCAGGTAGCCGTACTTCGCGCCGCCTGAGACGTTGGTCGCGAAGTTGCCCGGGTCGACATATGCGACCGCCGCGACGAACGCCGGGCCGAGGAATGGCAGCAGCGCCCGCAGACCGCGCGTCTGGCCGTTGAGGGCCTTCTCAGCAGCCCGAAGGACTCGCTCTTCGCCCGGAAGCGCGACCGCGACGGGGTCCGGAGTCGCCTTGTTCGGCGGTGGCAGGACGGGCGCCGGCGGGACCGGGTTGGGGGTCGGCGTCTTGACGGCTCCGGTCAACGCCTCTCCTCGACGAATATGGCGCGCGCCAGGCCCAGCGGGATGCTCACGCGCCGGCCCTTGATTCGAACGACGATCGGACCTTCGAACTTGCTCTCGCCGACGATCTCCATCGGCGTGCCAGGGAGGAGGCCCCGGCGCTCGAGCTCCCGAAGCCGGACGGGGTCTTCGTCCGAGACGCCCTGCACCACGACCTTCTCCCCCACGTGACATTCGCTGAGCGGCCGGTCGCTGAGCGGCCGAACCTTGCCGCCGAGAGTCGGGATGGCGTGGCCGTGAGGATCGAGCTCAGGACGGCCCAAAAGCTCGAAGATCCGCTGCTCCATGCGCTCGGAGATGACGTGCTCGAGGCGCTCAGCCTCGTCGTGAACCTCATCCCAGCTGTAGCCCAGCACCTGCACGAGGAACATCTCGAGCAGGCGGTGGTGGCGGACGAGCTCGACGGCAACTTTGCGGCCCTCGCGGGTCAGCTGCTGACCGCGGTAGCGGTCGTGCTCGACAAGGCCCTGCGAACTGAGGCGCGTCACCATCTCGCTCACGCTTGGCGACGAGATGCCCAGCCGCTGAGCCAGCTCGCGCGTCGGAACGGGTCGCTGGTCGCCATGGAGCTGATAGAGGGCTTTGAGGTAATCCTGCTGCGAGCGGGTGAAGGTGCTGCGACGCTCGAGTTGCTCGACCATCTTCGCTAGGTCGACCTAATTCTGATTACGGGTTCGCCTATCACGAAAGATAGGATAACCTAAATCAAGGCCGAGGCCACCCCCTGCGGGGGAGGGAGATTTGCCAGGTCAGGTCAGGCGCAGGTGCCGGTCGCTGCTGAGGCGGGGTTGTACGTGACGCTCACGTCCGGGGTCACCACGACGTGAGTTGCGGCCGTGATCACTGCAATGTAGGCGGCACATCCCTCAGCCTCGTGGAAGTCGTAGTTCACGCTCGTCACGCCCAACCAACCGACGGCACTTCCTTGATGGTGCATGCAGTAGTTGGTGGGGGCCCCCGTGTTCTGGACGCACATGACCGCTAGACCGAACTGCTTGATCGATAGGATGCTGACCGACATGGGGCCGGTCGACGTCAACTTCAGGTGATACGTGAATGTGTCCGGTACGCCGGCCGCGAGGTAGTAGGTCGAATCGGTGATCGTTTGCGGGACGTTCCAGATGCCGAGTGTCGGGTGCGCCAGCTGCGCGGTCAGGCTGTCGACCTGGCTCTGTGAGGCTGTCAGCTTGGTTTCCGTGGTGGTCAGGGCCGTCTGGAGGTTCTGCGTCCGTCCCGTCAGCGATTCGTTCTGGAGGGTCAGGGCACTGTCGGCGTTCTGGTAGTTGGTGTCGTCCACATAGAGGATGCCCAGGCCGCCGGCCGTGACCAGGAGCGCGGCGGCCAGCGCGGCGGTCCACAGCCGCCGCTCGCGAGGCACGTATATCGACGGGCGGATCGACCTGAAGGGGGTGATCTCAGCCGGTCGCGAATGGTCCTGGACCGGTTGCAGGGGGCCTTCGTCGGTTGCGGGAGGTGTGGTGTCCACCGGGGTCCAATTCATGATGGCATCTCGAGCCCTGCTCTACCAGATTTCATGTCTGCCCCGGCCTCGGCCAGACGCCCAGCACCTGGCTGATGCGCGAGGCCGTCTCGGCCTGCCGGCCGAGATCGAAGGTGAAGGTCTTGCCATCGGGCTGTGTCGAGGGACCGAGCCCGCATGTGGAACCGCAGGGCGCCTCCTCGAGATAGAAGATTGCGGTCGGGTTCAGCCACACGGGAGACGAGCGGACGTTGGGCAGCTGGCCTCCGCTGCGACCGCCGTGGCCGTACAGCCACACGTGCGGCGTTCCGGCCGTGTCCCTCACAGTGAACGCGAGGTTGTCGTCCCCCGCATCCGCGTTCGGCTTGATCCAGGCGAGCTGCTGACCGATGGCCTGGTTGACGACGCCGCTGGCATCCCAGAGGCTGATCACCGAGCTGACCGGCTTGCGGAAGTACAGGACACTGCCGGCGCTCGCCCAGGTCGCCATCGTGCCGAGCGGTTGTGAGTAGGCGAGGCTTCCATCCTGCGTGTGGCGAACCTGGAGGTGGTCTCCCGACGAGCTGAAGGTCTGGACGAACGCGAAGTACGCCCCGTCCGGCGAAAACGCGAGGTACGCGTCGTCCTCGTTTGGATTCGATCCTCGTCCCGGGACTGGGCCCAGCATGGCGACCACGCGATCACCGCCACCGCTCAGCAGGTGCAGGTTGACCGCAGTCGCATCGGAGGTGACATAGGCAAGGAACCCGCGGTCAGGGCTCCACGCGTGCAGACCGTCCAGGAACGCCCCGCCAGACCAGGTGGCGGCAACCGTCGTGTTGCCGGTGAACAGGTCGAGGGCCCCGATGACGCTGTCGCCCGAGGTGCCGGGAGCTCCCTCGGTAGCCGACCACGAGATCGTGGTCTGGGTCACCAGCTGTGGCGTCCACGAACCCGTGATCGTGCAGATCGGGCGCGGGTTCCGGGCGTCTGTGACATCGGCGAGAACTGTCCCGGGCGAACCCTGCATGACGAGCAGCGCCTCCTCCGTCGCGGGAGCACCCGTGCAGTTGGCATGCATGGCGGCCCACGCGGGCACGGCCACCGGGCTCGGCGCAGCGGACGGCGACGGCGAAGGCGACGGACTTGGGGAGGGGCTGGGCGATGGGCTTGGAGTCGGGCTCGGCGCGGGGCTGGAGGACGGCGTGGCCGATGGGCTGGAATGGGCGACAGCGGGACCGTTCGCCGTGCAGCCGGCGAGAGCGAGCAGAGCGCACGCGAGTACTACCCCCAACCTCACGGGAGATTCAACGAGCGCCGAGGGACTGACGTTACGCGCGTCATCTTTCCGCGCCAGGCGCCCAGAATAGTCGCCTATCGATTCGCGGCCTGCGCGTCAGGGAGTCACCGACCGCGTGCGTAGGCAGAGGTCAAGGAAGCGAGATGAAATTGGCGGGGCTCGTCGCGGTGCTGCTGCTGGGCGGCTGCACCAACCCGGTCCCGCCGACCGCGACGGTCGAAACTTCGGCCACCCAGACCGTCGCCGTGGGCGGGCGGGCCCAGCTGGTGGTCATGCTGACCAACACCGGCCCGGCCATCCCCCACCTCGGATTGGTCTTCATGACGGCCGACAAGTGGTACGACCACCACACCGTCACTGACCCCGGTGGGTGCACCATCGTAAGCGACGCTTCAGCGTTCGACTGCGGCGACCTCGCGGCGGGTGCGTCCGCGTCGTTCTCCATCGTTGGAACCGCCAAAGCTGCGGGAACCTTTCACTATGAGCTGGCTTTGAGGGAGCTCGTGCAGCCCTTCGATTTCGTCAACGACCACCCGGACGGGGCCGACCTACAAACCTGGGACGAGACGATCACTCCTACCTGACTCTTGGTCGAGAATGACCCTGCGTCACGTGAGTCAGCCACCACCCCGGTCCGCGCGGCCTCCCCTGTGGCTTGCGTCGGCTGCCACCGTCGCCGCGTGGGGTGCCGTTTACGACGTCGGCGTCTGGCTTGTCCAGTTCGCCAGGCAGCCGGTGCATCCGGACTTCAGGATCTTCTACGTCGCTGCCGAGGCAGGGCTGCGCTACGGGTGGGCGAGCCTCTACGACGTCTCCACCTTGCGGTCGCTGTCGAAGTCACTGCCGCCTGGCCAGGACTACGTCACCTCGGCGCTCCCATTCATCCACCCGCCGCTTCTCGCGTGGCTGATCGCACCGCTCACGGCCCTGCCGCTGGGCCTCGCGTATGCGGTTTGGTGCGCCGTCCTCCTGGCGGCTCTGGTGATGGCCTGGTACATCGCGGCGCCCTACTCAGGGTTGAGAAAGCTCGCGCTGCTGTTCCTTGCGCTTGCGATCTGGCCGGTGCTCGATGCCTTTTACTTCGGGCAACCGTCGACGCTGCAGCTCGCGCTCCTGGCGGCCGCGTGGTGGCTGTGTGTGCGTCAGCGACCGCTCGCCGCCGGGGCGGCACTGGCTTTCGCGACCGCGCTCAAGCCCCACACCGTGATACTCGTCCCGCTTGCGCTTGCGGCCGGCGGGCGCTACCGACCGCTGTTCAGCTGGGCCGCGATCTCGTCCCTGCTCGCCGCCGTGTTCGCGCTTACTTTGGGACCGGCGGGCCTCAACAACTGGTGGCAGGCGCTGGTGTACGGCCAGACCGACCCCGGCCAAGCCCTCTACACGATGGCGTACGTATTTGGGTCCGGCCCGATTTCCTATGCTCTCGAGGCTCTGCAGGGGGCGGCCGCTCTGGTGATTGCTCGGCGCAGGCGCGATGACGTCAACGTGGTCTTCGCGGCCGGTATCGTCGGATCACTCGCGTTCGCCTTCCACCTGCACCCGTACGACTACATCGAGCTGATCCTGGCCGCCTGGTTGGTCCTGCGCTCGGCGCCGCCGCTGTGGCATCGCGTCTTTTTGCTTGCCGGAGCCGGCACCCTGATCGCGCTCGACCTCGGGCAACCGGCCCCTCAGCTCGCGTGGGACCTCGGCTGGCTCGTGATCCTCTGGGCGGCTCGCATCAGCCCCCACCCTGGAGGGGAGCGAATTACAGGGCGGCTATCCGAGGCGGACTGAGCCGTCCGCCGTCAGTGTCCACCCAGGGTTGTGAGCGACCTCCCATATGTATCCGTCGGGGTCCGCAAAGGTTCCTGAGTAGCCTCCCCAAACCGCGCGGGCCGCGGGCTGGACGATGGTGGCGCCCGCCTGCACGGCCCGGGCCAGCAAGGCGTCGACCTCCTCGGGCGAGCGGACGTTTTGCGCGAGCTGGATCCCGGGCGCCCCGTGGCCGCCAAGGGCGGTCCACAGCCCAAAAACCATGCCGCCGGCTTGAAAGAATGCGACCTCTTCGTCCGGTTGCTGCGCCCCGCGCCACCCCAGCGCCTCATAGAATGCTCGAGCGCGGGACAGGTCGCTGACACCCAGCGTCACGAGGCTGATCCGCTGCTCCATTCATGAAGTATGGTGATCTTTACATTGTCTAGTTGGCTGATAGCTGAGAGGAGGGTCTCATGGCCAAGGTACGCCTGCTCGTAGGGACTCATAAGGGCGCTTTCGTGCTCACGTCGGACGAGCGACGCCGGGATTGGAAGGTGGATGGGCCGCACTTCACAGGGTGGGACGTCTACCACGTCAAAGGCTCTCCGGCCGAACCTGACCGGATGTACGCAGCGCAATCCCGAGGTTGGTTCGGGCAGGTCGTTCAGCGCTCGGACGACGGGGGCTCCACGTGGGAGCCTGTCAGCAACGAGTTCCGGTACGAGGGCGCGACCAACACGCACAAGTGGTACGACAACTCAGATCATCCCTACGAGTTCTTGCGGGCGTGGCACCTCGAGCCGTCTCTGACAGATCCCGACACGGTTTACGCGGGTGTCGAGGACGCGGCGCTGTTCCGGACGACCGATGCCGGGAAGTCCTGGGAGGAGCTGCCGGCTCTGCGTACCCACCCGTCCGCCTCCACGTGGGCGCCGGGCGCGGGCGGCCTGTGCCTCCACACGATCATCCTCGACAAGGATCACCCCGACCGGATCGTGACGGCGATCTCATCCGCTGGGGCGTTTCGCAGCGAGGACGCCGGCAAAACCTGGAAGGCGATCAACAAAGGCCTGCGCTCCAACTACATCCCCGACCCGGACGCGGAGGTCGGCCACTGCGTTCATCACATCGCCATGCATCCGAGCCGTCCCAACGTGCTGTACATGCAGAAGCACTGGGACGTGATGCGCAGCGACAACAGCGGTGACACGTGGCATGAGGTCAGCGGCAACCTACCAACCGATTTCGGCTTCGTGATCGACGTGCACGCACACGAACCGGAGACTATCTACGTGGTGCCGATCAAGAGCGACTCCGACCACTTCGTACCAGACGGCAAGCTCCGCGTGTACCGCAGCCGCTCGGGCGGCAACGATTGGGAGGCCCTCACCACAGGCCTGCCGCAGAAGGACTGCTACGTGAACGTGCTGCGCGATGCGATGTCGGTCGACTCGCTCGATGCTTGCGGTGTCTACTTCGGCACCACCGCGGGCACGCTCTACGGATCGGCGGACGGAGGCGATAGTTGGACGGCGATCGTGGAAAACTTGCCGTCAGTGCTCTCGGTGGAGGCGCAGACCTTGTCGTGATCCGGGTCGAGCTTCCTTCGAACCTGCGGACGCTGGCCGGCGTAGGTCGAGAGGTCGAGCTGAAGGTCGACGGTTCGGTCACGCAGCGCTCGGTGCTCGACGCCCTCGAGGCTGCGTATCCGATGTTGCGGGGGACGATTCGCGACCAGGTCAGCTGGAGGCGCCGGGCGATGCTCAGGTTCTTCGCGTGCGAAGAGGACCTCTCCGACGAGTCGATCGACGCGCCTCTGCCCGATGACGTCGCGACTGGTCGCGAGCCGTACCTGATCGTTGGCGCGATCGCCGGCGGCTGAATCAGCTAAACGTTTCATTGAGCTTGTCGCCCAAGAGCATCGATGCGATCACTCTTTTCGTGGAGGATCTCGAGCGGTCGAAGCTCTTCTACCAGAAGGTCTTCGGTCTCCCGGTGTCCTTCGAGGACGACAACTCCGCGGTGTTCAGGTTTGAGAACACCCTGATCAATCTGCTCCAGATCAGCGCAGCCCGCGACCTCATCGAGCCCGGCGTCGTCGCGCAGGCTGGGGGCGGGTCACGATTTCAGCTGACGATCCCCGTGGAAGATGTGGATGCCGCCTGCGCCGAGCTGGAAGCGCGCGGAGTGGAGATGCTGAACGGCCCCATGGATCGCGTTTGGGGAGTCCGGACGGCGAGCTTCACCGATCCCGGTGGACACATCTGGGAGTTCGCGCAGCGCCTACCGCGAGCCGAAGACTGACCGCTGTGCAGCTATCGGCGACACTGAAGCTGGAATCGGGGACGCACGGGTTCGCCGACTCCAGAATGGCCAAATGACAGCTCGGACGATCGACGAATACCTGGCCGCACTCGATGAGCGAAAGCGGTCGGCGCTCCAGGAGTTGCGACATACGATCCTCGGCATCGTCCCCAATGCCGAGGAATGCATCTCGTACGGCATGCCGGCGTTCCGGCTCGAGGGACAGGTCATCGCGGGATTCGCCGCCTTCAAAGACCACCTGAGCTACCTGCCCCACAGCGGATCGGTGTTACGAGAGCTTTCCGGTGACCTTGCCGGCTATGAGTGGACACCGGGATCATTGCACTTCCCGATCGACCGGCCACTTCCGAAGGCTCTCGTCAGAAAGCTCATCGCCGTTCGTCGCAAAGAGGTCCGCGGGCGATAAGGCCCAGGCCGGAATTACGCGCGTGCGATTTCGCCCAGGTGGGCGAAGGAGTGGTAGCCCCGGGCGGATTCGAGGCGACAGCTAGGAAACCGCTGCCGGCCTTTCGATGACCCCGCCTTCGGACCCTGCATTGATCTTCAGCAGGACCTCGTCGACCGATAGGACCTGGCCGAACAACGTGCCTATTGTGGCCAGGGTAGCCTTCTGCAACTCGGCCGCTGACGCCACTGGATTGCCCGCCGTTGAAGTTGCGTCGCTTAGGAATAGAACCCGGAAGTCCCGTGCGTTCGCTTCCCGGGCGGTCGTGTCGCAACAAACGTTGGTCTCGATCCCTGTGATGATCACTGTGTCGATGCCGCGACTTCGCAAGATCAGTTCCAGGTCTGTCCCGTAGAAAGCTCCGAAACGCGGCTTCTCCACCTGCAGATCGCGCCTATCGACCACCAGCTGCGGATGGAGCGCCGCCGACTCGGACCCTTTGTTCAGGAAACCGGTTTTCACTAGGGGAGCCACGTCGCCGAGAACTCCCATGTTGGAGCCGTCCGGTCGAAGCGCGTGACTTGTGTGGATCACGACAATGCCGGCCTGGCGACATGCGGCGGCGAGCCGATTGACACGCTCCACGACCTCGAGTCCGCCGTCAGTGCCTTCGACGAAACAGTTCTGCAGGTCGACGTTGAGAAGGGCCGTCCTTTCAGGAACCACAACGAAGTCAACCATGCTGCGGTTGGCATCGTAATCCGGCCAAGCTCTTGTTGTCGGTAGACGCACGCGGGTCGAAGTACGCATGGGAGTGGTAGCCCTAGCGGGACGCTATTCGAACTACCTGGACGAACTCGGAAAGCTCCCCAACGTTCGCGGCTCTGGCGCATTGTGGGCACCCAGTTAATGGGTTCGACTCCCTTCGGGCTGGGCGGAACTAGACATTGCGCAAACCACATCGCCCTGGAGGCCGGACCGCTCTCGGTTAGGTGACGGCCTATGGTTTGCGTTCCGAACCGGGACCTAAGGGAGGCGAGATGAGCGAACCAGTAACGACCTTGGACGAGCGATTCAGCGAGCCGGGTGCTGTTCCAGCAACTTGGCAGGAAACACAGCTGGCGCTCGCGGACGCGCAGCTGTTCTGGATCACGACCATCCGCCGAGATGGACGGCCGCACATGACGCCGCTGGTCGCCATCTGGCTCGACGACGCCGTGTACTTCTCGACCGGGCCGAGTGAGCAGAAGGCTGTCAACCTCGCCGCCAACCACCACGTCATCCTCTCCACCGGCCGCAACGACTGGGACCGCGGCACCGACCTCATCCTCGAAGGAGACGCCGTCCGCATCACCGACGAAGCGCAGCTTGCGCGGCTCGCGGAGGCCTGGGCACAGAAATGGGACGGACGCTGGCGCTACAGCGTCAGTAAAGACGCGTTCACGCACGAGAACGGCGGCGAGTCGTTCGTCTTCCGGGTCATGCCAGCCAAAGTTCTCGCTTTTGGCAAGGGCACCTTCAGCCAGACACGCCATCAGTTCTGAATCGCGAAGCGGTTTCTCCGCTGCCGCCTGGGAGATTTGGACGCCGCTGTCCGCGGATGGCAGGGCCAGTGCCAGCCGGCCATCAGAGCTCAGACTTGAACTCGGCAGCCTGATGAGCCCGGCGTTTGACGTTGGTGAATTGCCCGCGCCGACACAACAACACACGCCGTCTCGGCGGCTGAGTCGTGAGAGCAGCCCTCGTAGGCATCGCGGCACTGCCGCTGGGTGCCGCTGTTGCGGTGGCAACGTATCTCGCG